>JAYVXB010000064.1:0-2588 GCA_043785585.1 Deltaproteobacteria bacterium
GGCCGGGCAAACGGTAGCGTCGTTCGCGACGGATGGGACGACGCTGGCATGGATCGGTTCGGACATCCCGGTCGACAACGGGGGGGACGTCACGTATGCAAAAGCGTGGATCTGGACCAGCCCGTTCGCGACAAAGAAGGCTGATGTTCAGCCGGCGAAACGGCTTCAGCCGCCTCGGTTCTCTACGGACATGGTCGCTGGCGAGGGGTACATGGCGTTCCATGAGGACGCGGTTGGAGCGATCCTCCCGCACTTGAAGGTGCACGTCTATCGGTTGTCGGACATGCGGCACTGGGTCTTCCAGCCCAAGTACGCGACGTTCAGCTACGCGCTCACGTACATTGATGCCGACGAGATTTGGTTCATCGGCTTCGCCGGAATCGGACGTCAACGACTAAATGCACTTGGACCGGGTGATCCGGCGCCATCGTTGTGAACCTTGTCAAGGAGCGTAAGCGAATCGTCGGTGGTTTGGGGCGTTGTTCGGCGCCCACAACGGGCTCGTGAGTGTGGCCCTGAACTTGGCCTTCGCCCGATACCCCGGTGGTCCCGAGGCAGCGGCGGGCGTTTCGGCCTCGATTTTCGCGGGCAGCACAAACGTCTCCGAAGAGGCGCGAGCCCCGCACGGGTCGACGGCAGTTCCGGACTACGCCGCCTTGCGGCGCAGCACCGTGCTCCGCCAATACGGCGGGCCTCGTGGAGGCGAGCGTTCGGGGACGCAGCTCGGTGCGCCGATGCCTGCGAGGAAGCGCGCGACGCTCTCCGGCTTCTTCACGAGCGCGATCAACTTCATGCGCCCCTTGCACTCGGGACACTCGAGAACGTCCACTGCGAACGTGCGCGCGAGAAGCTCGGCCCATGGGCGGTATCCGGCGCGCTTCGGTTTCGCTGCCTCGGCGCCGAGGTCCTCATTCGCAGCGGTCGGCGGCGGCTTCGGTCGCCCGATACGCGAACGCCACGCGCTCGCGGACGCGAGGACTCCCGCGTACTTGACGGTGTGAAAACGCGGAGGAGGCACGCTTGTCGCGAGCCGGCAGAGCAGCGACAGCGGATCCATGTCGACGGCGACGGTGCCGTCGGCGTACGCCCGCTTGAGCGCGACGCGCACGAGGCCGTCCGGCCGCTGCTCGAGTCGCTCCTGCGCGAGCGGAGGACGAAGAACGTATCGAAGCAGCGCCTCTCGACCTTCCGCATCGAGCGCACCAGCCCGAGTTGCCGCGTGCAGCGTGAAGCCGTCGAGCGAGGCACAGAGGGGCTTGTCGTAGTGCAGGGGGCTCGGAGCGAGCGGCGCGAGCCCGCGCAGCCATTGAGGGCCCGCCGGAGGCGTCTGCCCCGACACCGCCGACTCGATGAGCGCGGCCTCGGGACCGTCGTCGCTCGCCTCGGTCGCGAGGATGTTGCGACGACGCAGGTACTTCTCGATGCGCCGAACGGTGCGCTCGAGCACCTCACCAACCTCCCGAGTCTGAAGGTGCCCGAGCGCTTTCCAGACGAGCTCGCTTCCGCTCTCCATGTAGGCTCCGTCGAGAAAGACCGTGTCAGAGCGGCTCGAGAAAATCGCCCCAGTATTCGCCGTTCCGGAGGTCCTTACACGCCTGGGTGAAAGCCTGCACGGCGTCAGCCGCGGCCTGCGCCTCCGTAGGCGCGGAGCAGAGCGCGGGGTCGAGGAGCTCTGACGACGGACCTCCGTGAGACGCGCGCTTGTAGCGATATCGCAGCCCGTTCACGCGGACGGTCCAGGTGCAGCTGAGGTAATGCGCTCCGTGGTCCATTCCTGCGAATCGTTGGGCGCGCTTCGGATCCGAGCGGTCCATGTCCACTCTCATCTGACTCAACGGCGAGCCGCGGAACAAAGTCGCCTCGCCGAGCGACCCGCCACCCACTGCCTCGGATCGGACCCCCGACGACGCCGGTCACTTCCGACGCGGAAAGCCCCGGATCGGGCCCTCGGCTCCTCGCAACAACAGTGGCAGGATCGACCTGACTGCTGGCCGTACGAGACGACGTCGGAGCTCTTCATGTGGCCGTGGTGCGAGACGCGCGGATCGACGACGTCGTCGACACGCGCGACCTTGAGCTCGAGGACGCGGTGGGTCCCGGCGATGACGTCGATGATGCGCCTCACGCGCTCGGCGCGGCCTATCTCGAGTCGTCGGTGACTTCGAGCTCGCCGGGGCGGTTCTCGAGGACGGCGGCCGCGAGGGTGTCCGGGCGGATCGCCGAGACGATGTCGCGAATGACCTCCTTGCGCGTGCCGGTGCGGGCGAGGACGTCGGCGAGGATGGCCTCGTACTCCGCGGTGTCACCTGACTCGGTGACGTCGATGCGGAGCTCTCCCTGGAGCGCTTCGTTGAGACACGCAGCCGCAGCGGCGCGCTGGCGATAGAGCTCACGACGGAGCTCGAGGAGGCGCTCGAGGAGGATCTTGGCGAGGTCGGCGCGATCGCCTTCAGCGCGTCGCGTGATCGACGCGCTCGAGAAACTCTTCGAACTTCGTGCCCAACGCCTGTTCCCGATTGAATCCGCGTTGCTCGATGAGCCGCAGATTTGCGCGCACCTCGTCGAGCGACAGAGCTGGCTCTTCGAGA
>JAYVXB010000065.1:0-8557 GCA_043785585.1 Deltaproteobacteria bacterium
TCCTCCTGCCCGCAGCGCTGCTCCTGCCGCACGCCGCGTGCGGCGGAGGCGACGCGTCTCCCGGCGCCGCACCCGCCGACGGCGGAAGCGTCGACGATGGAAGCGCATCCGGCGACGGCACGATCGGCAGCGACGGCGCACAGCTCGGCGACGGCACGACGCCTCCGGGCGACGGCGGAGCGGTCACGCCCGGCGCCTCCGGCTGCCTGGCGCTCGCGATCGATCAGACGACCGCCGCAGGCACCGCGTCGAAGCGCTTCTCCTTCTACGACGCGCGCTGCAAGCTCCGCACGGCCGCGATCGCGAGCACGACGACCGGCGGCTTCTTGCGCGAGCTCACGTACGACACGGGTGGCGCGACGCGGACGTGCACCGGCACCGGCTCGAACGGTTGGAACGGGTGGGGCTTCGTCGTGTCGCACTTCGGCAACGGCGCGTCGACGTCGAACGGCGCGACGACCACGCAGCGCGCCGTCCTCGCGGGACGTCACCACGCGATCCAGGAAGTGAAGGTCCGCGTCACGCCGGGCGGCCCCGTCGACGCGACGATCCACTGGCTCTTCGCGACCGGCCGCGCGCACCCGCTCTACAGCCTCACGCTCGACGCGACGCCCGCCGGAATGAACGCCGTCACCGCCGACTCGCGCGCGCCGTACGGCGACATGTCGTGGGACGGCATCGCGAACAACTCGGGCACCGTCGACGGCGTCGGCTGGGGCGACAAATACAAATTCAAGACGACGGGCAACGGCCCCGTCACGATGGCGACGGCGTGGGATTACACCGTGGCGAACGCCGTCCCGTACGTCCTCGAGTGGTCGAACGGCGCGGACGCGGAGATGGGCGCCGTGCAAACGCAGTCATGGGAGAGAGAGGTCGCCGGCGGAGACTACGGCGGCGGCGCGATCACGAGCGACTGCTGGGGAAAGACGAACGCGAACAAAGGCGCGGCGTGCAGCTCGAACGGTCAGACGATGCCGACGGACTACCTCTGGCCGTTTCAGCTCAATCAATACGAGCTCCCGTTCGTCACGACGTCGAAGCGCCTCGCGTGGGGCACGACGTTCGGCGCGATCGGGCAAGCCAGCTACACCGCGTTCGGCAAGACGCTCCACGGGTATCCGTACCTGAGCTACGCCGTGAACGTCGTCTTCGGGAAGCACACCGACGGCGCGGTCCTCGCGCAGGTCGCCGACGTCGAGACGACGATCGCCGCGACGTTGAGCGCGACCAAGGGGACTGTCGCGACCGACGGGCCGGCCGGTCCTGGACGCACCGACACGATCGCGTACCTGCCGGCCGGATACGACCAGGTCTATGGAACGTGGGTCGTGCGCGCCGACACGAACGCGGCGACGATGGTGCTAACGGTGGCGTCGGGCAAGCTCGTCAATCCGATGCTCCGCGTCCTCGACTACACCGCGGCGGCCGCGCCGGCGCACGTGGTCGTCGCGGGGCGCGAGCTCGTCGCGGACGTCGACTACTTCGCGTCGGTCGACACCGCTGGGAAGGTGCTTTGGATCACGTTGAACGCGTCGTTGGCGGGCGCGGTCGACATCGTGATTCGTTGAGGGGTTTCATCCTCAGAAGGATGCTCGTCGCCGCAGGACTGCTGCTGCGCAGGCACGAACTCCGTTCGTTGCCGATCGGCGCGGATCGCCGCTGCGACGTCCGAGTCGCATCAACCGCCGTCGCGTAGAACGGATCACTCGAGGCATCTTCTTAACCCGGGCCTCTTGTTTTGCTTGGGGGTTTGGCGATTCCCAAACGGCCAGGACGGCTCGCGTATTTCCATCTTCGAGCGCGTCAACGACGACCATGCTCGGTGATTTGCGGAGAGAGAGAGAACGGCGGGCGGAGGACGTTCCCCGCTGGGCTGACGTTTTTCCCTGTACGCTTGGCGCTTCGCGCGTCCTGCGCGGGAGGAGAAAGATCACGATGATCATGCGAACGGCCTCGCTGTTGACGCTCATGGGAATCACGCTGGCGAGCTTCGGATGCGACAAACATTCGGGTGGCGACACCCCCGGCGCGTCGAGTGCGGCGTCGACGGCGGCGGGCGGCGGCGCGGGCGGCGCAGCGGCCGCGGGCTCGAAGCGCAAGCTCAAGACGACGCTCACCGCCAAGCAGATCGAGGACACGTACGCCACGACCATCAAGAACAACAACGACTTCAAGAAACACGGCGACCTCGTGACCGCCAAGCTCGGCAAGCCCGCCAAGGTCGAAGGCGACAAGAGCACTTGGTATGGCTACAAGCCGGCCGAAGGCGCGATGGGCGACGACTGCATGGAGCTCTACACGAGCGCGACGAAGGGCAGCGGCGACGGCAACACGAGCGGCGACGACAAGTGCTGGGAGAAATGAGCTAGGGGGGAGCGACCACTCGCTCATCCGAGCGAGTGGACGGAACTCGAGCGCTCATCCACGAGCGAAGCGTCGAGTGTCGAACCGAGCTTCCATCGGTGCACGTTCCCTCGACGCGATCGCGCGGGCGCAAAGTGATGCTCTCGATGCGGCGCGAACGACGTCGGTGGTCTCAGTCGAACCGACTCCACAGCGGGCGCACCAGCGCGATCAGAATCGCCGGGCCGATGAGCCCCAGCACGGCCTGCATCGGCGCGACGCCGATGGTGAAGTTGACGATGAGCGCGACTGCCGCCATCGCGAGGAAGCCATAGACGCCCCATCGCTTGAACTTCCATACGCCGACCGCCCACACGAAGTTCAACATCGACGCGCCGCCGAGCACTGGGATGGCCCACGCCGGCGCGTGCAGCGCGCGCTGAATCGCGTCGCCGCTCACGATGTACATGAGACCGACCAGCGGATTGGCAATCATCATGAGAACGAGGAGGGCGGTGAGGCAACCGCCGCGCTGTTTGGGCGCGTCGGGCAACGGGGCCGCCGCCGCTCCTGGGTACGCGTGATCCATCTTCGGTGCCGCGTACGGGTTCGGTTCCTTCGGATCGATGTCCATGCGCATACGGTAGGTGCGACCGCCCGCAAAACGAAACGATTCGTTGAACGGCTCCGCCCGCACTGACGATTGGAGAGGCGGGCGTTCGAAAAGAGCAGCGCCCAGGACTCTCGGCGACGCGTCACGGGGTCGCGGCGACCACCAGCGGAGGGGCCGCCCCCTTGATTCCAGCCGCCTCGAGATCCTCGACCACCGCGTGGCGGACGTTGTCGAGCATTCCGAGGTAGTCGCCGGCGGCCGCCCACGGCATCACGGTGAATTCGAGGCCGCGCGGGCCGAGCGCCGTCAGCGCCACCGCGACGGCGGGGGTCGGGAGCACGAGCCCGGCGCGGCTGGCTGCTTTCTCGAGGACCGCCACCGCGCGGCGCGCGTCGGTGCCAAACGCCAGCACGACGTGGACGTGGCCGCGCAGCGTACCGAGCCTCGTGTAGTTGGTAATGCTCGCGCCCGTCACGGCGCTATTGGCAACGATGATGGTCTCGTTGTCGGCAGTGACGAGAGTGGTCGCAAATAGGCCAATGTCGAAGACCACGCCCGTGTGCGATGCGGCGGTGACCTTGTCTCCGACGTTGAAGGGGCGAAACAATAGAATCATGACACCGCTGGCGAAGTTCCCGAGGCTCCCTTGGAGCGCGAGGCCGATCGCAAGCCCAGCGGACGCGAAGACCGCGACGAGCGTCGTGGTCTGCAGGCCGACCGCCCCGAGCGCAGTGATCACGGCAACCGCGAGCATCGTGTACTGCACCATGGACGCCACGAACCCGGCGAGCGCTTGATCGAGCTTGCGATGACTGAAAGCGCGGCGGGTCAGGCGATTCGCCCACTTGCTCGCGATCCATCCCACGACGAGGATCGCGATGGCGAGGAGGATGCCTTTCAATAGAGGCATGTACGGTGTCACGGCGTCGGGGATGTGAATGGCATTCATGAGCTTGGGCCTATCACATCCGGTTACTGATGGATGGTCGTCTCGCGTGAGCGCTACTTCGCGCAGAACGCCTTGAGGCTCGCGCTGATCGGCGCTTCCTTCGCCATTGCCACGTCGAGCGCGCCGGTCTTCCCTTTCACGTCGAGCGACTTCATCTCGGCCGCCGTGTCGACTTGATCGCGGAGCGTATGCGCGAGGCTCGCGACGGAGCCGCGCAGCGTGGTGACGAGCGCCGCGAGCGCCGTGTCCTTCACGACGATCGCGGAGAGATCGCCGTCCATCTTTTCGAGCTGCTCCTGCTTCATCGTCGCTGCGTTCGCGAGGAGCGGCGTGAGCTTCTTGCACTCGGGTGCCGGCTTGTCTGCGCAGCGCTTCTTCACCTTCTCCACGTCCGCCGCGAGAATCTTCCGATCCGGATCCGCGGCCTCCGGTTTGATCTTCGCCTCCATCTTCCCGAGCCCGTCGAGCGTGTCCGCGAGATCGCGCGCGGCGTTCGCGATCGCCTTCCCGGCGGCTTGGTAGTCGCCCGACGCTTTCTGGAGCTCCGCGGTCGTCGGTCCCTTCTTTCCGAGGTTCACGACGAGCTTGTCCGCGGCGTCGGCGGTCGCGCGCGCGGCGTCGGCGCGCTCTTTCGTCGTCGCGGGCTTGGCCGCCGCAGCGGCCTTGAGCGCGGTGAGGTCGGCGTTCGCCGCGTCCGTGAGGGCTTTGCACTCCTCGGGTTTCTTGCCGTCGCATCCGACTCCGACGACGAGGACCGCCATGACCATGAGCTGATGGATAGGTTTCACAGCGCGATGCTAGCGGAAGTGGACACGAAACATCGTCCCTCCGGAAATGGAGACGCGTGTTCGTGGCCGCCCCCTCCGCTCGTCGCTTGCGCCGCAATGCCGAACCGGGCCGCTCACGCGTTCGCTCAATACGAGTGCACGAGCGGCCGCACTTCGCTGCACGGACGGCACAGTGCGTTCGGCAGTCCGGAGTTGCGTCGCGTGCGTCCGGCGATCGCTTTGAAGACGGGACCGCTCTGATCCTCGTCGCACTGGATGCACGTGTTGAGCGCGCCGTCCGGGAGCTGGTACGGGTTCTTGATCTCGGCGATGCACGGCGCGAGGCACACGGTGCGCGTGTGGAGCGTGTCGAAGTACCAAGCTCGTGCGCACGGAAGATCGAAGCCGATGGCTTGCAGACACGCGACATTCGCGTCTTCTCCGCCGTCGCCGAATCCTTTGAGGCCGCAGTCGCGGACGGGCGTCGTGAGATCGTTCTCGCGCATGTACACGGCCAGGTTGGCGAGCGTCGAGCAGACCCCGCAGTGACCGAAGTGCGTCGGCGAAGCGCCGGCCGCGCGCGCGTCGGGCTCGGACGCGTACGTGACGAGGGCGTACGGGCGTGGGCCGCTCGCGAGTGGCGCGCCGGGCAGGACGCCGCACACGGTGCCCGGCGGATCAGCGGGCGGCGCGGTCGATGCGTATGGATCGGTCGCGATCGTCGCGTACGGCGTCGCGAGGGTCCATCCGTCGATGAGCGATTGGATGAAGCGCGCGTCGTAGTCGGGCGGCGCGAAGACGCTCCCGTCGAAGGTGCACGACGGACGGCATTCGTCGGCCGTGAGGCCGGTCTTGTCGTTGGGCTTGCCGAAGAGCGCGGGGCACGAGCCGCCGTCGGCCGCGGAGGACGAGGACGACGAGTGGCAGGAAATCGACGCGAGCGTGACGACGAGGACGACGCCGACAGGAACGCCGATCGAACGGTGCGTGAAGCGCGTGCGCATTCGAACGAAGATCGCACGAACGAGCGCCGACGATCGTCACGCGAAGCTCGGCGCACCCATGAGCACACGCTACCCGGGGGATCGCGGGATATCCTCGTGCGGTTTGCGGGCAGCATCACAATCTGTCCCGAGCGGCTCTCGTCACGCACCTTGATTGGAATTGTCTTCGGACACGCGACGGATTGCGCTCGGACTGTGGAGATTCACCCCGGCGCATCGCTTGCACTCGTTGGTCGCCATGACTCGATGGCTCTTGCTCGCAATCGGGGCAGCTGTCGCGCTCGCGGCGTGCCTCAGGATGGATGACACGAAGGTGTCACCGCGCCGTGGCTTCGGTGGCGATGCCGGCAACGCGAACAGCTCGACGCCGACGACGATCCTTCCGCCGATCCTTCCGAACGACGTAGGCTCGGTGCTGAACGCTCCCGCCGCCGCGCACGACGAGCTGTGCACCGCCGGCGCGGATCATCCGGGCTTCCCGGACGACGCGGACACCATCACGAAGACGTTCTGCCAAGACAAGAAGCCGGGTGGCGTGATGCCGACGCCGCACGGGCTCGCGGATTTGCTCTTGCAGCTCGGCCTCGACTTCAAAGATCCGAAGGGCGGCAACGGCGTCGGCGGAAATCCAGGATTCGCGATCTTGGGTCACTCGTCCGCGCTGACGGCGCGCAAGGTGACGCCGCTCACACCGACGGCGTTCATCTTCACGCCGCCTCCGGCCGACGGCAGCTCGATCACGACGCCGTACACGATCGTCGGCTTCGATCCGGGCGAGCAGTTCGTCGAAGTCGCGTCGTACGATCCGACCGGGAAGACCGTGAACTTCTACCTCGTCTTCTTCGATCAAGCGTGCAACGCCAGGCCGGGCGGATGCACGACCACGGATCTTTTGACGCCAAAGCTCGTCACCGGATGGAGCAACGTGCGCGTCTATGAAGACAGCACCCTGCTCGGCAACACGATCCTCGATTGTCATGTTTGTCATCAGCCGAACAACGACAAAGCTCCGTTTTTGCGCATGCAGGAGATCGTCCCTCCTTTCACGCATTGGTTCAGCGCCGACACCGAAGGTGGGCGTGCGCTCTTGGCGGATTTCCACGCGGCGCACGGGGCGAACGAGGACTACGGCGGCATTCCCTCGGCGCTGATCGACAAGTCGGATCCAAGCAAGCTCGCGGCGCTCGTCACGCAGGCGGGGTTCGGTCAGCAGCCGAACTTGTTCCCGTCCGCGGCGATCGAGGCCGAGCTGAAGTCGTCGGCTCCGGGGCAACCGCTCACCAACGTCCCTATCGGAAAGAGCGCGACGTGGCAGAAGCTCTACGACGACGCGGTGGCCGGCACGTTCATCGCGGCGCCGTACCACGACGTCAAGGTGACGGATCCGACCAAGCTCGCGACGATGACGATGGCGTACCAGAAGTGGATGAGCGGCGCGGCGTCCGATCTCCCGGAGCTCCGCGACGTGTTCCTCGACGACGGCCTGCGCGACATGGGATTCGCTCCGAAGGCCGGGCTCGACGGTCGTGGGCTCATCACCCAGATGTGCCAGGAGTGCCATCACTCGAAGCTCGATCCGCTGATTACGCGCGAGCGTTTCCTCACGGACAAGCTCGCTCAGATGACACGTGCGGAGAGAGACGTCGCGATCGAGCGATTGCAGACGCCGATCACGAATCGACTGGCGATGCCGCCGGCACTCTTCCGGACGATCACGGACGCAGAGCGACAGCTGATGATCGACGAGCTGAAAAGGTAGAAGGCGCGCGGCCGCCGACGGATCGCAGCTCAGCGATCCGTCGCGCTGCTCGCGCGCCAATGGACACCGCTGATGTCGGTCGGCGCGCCTTCGGCGTCTTTGCAACACCGAAACCCATCGCGTGTCGACGGTCCGCGCGCGCGACCTCGGCGGCGCAACGAGCGTCCGCCATGCACTCGTCGTGTCGCGGCATGCGAAAAGGCATGATGGGCTCGAAATCGCGGTCGTAGTTGTATCGGCCAGCATCGCGGACGTAGCCAGTGGCGTACGGGTTCAGCGTCGGGCCTTCGCAGGCGAAGTTGAATTCGTCGACGGTGCAGACGCGTTTGCCTGCGTCGTCGCAGAGGCGATTGGCATCGTGAAAATCGACGAGGGTGATTGGCACTTTGCCTTCTTCGTTTGGATACTCGAAGCGGTCCATGCAGAACGCCAGGTGCTCGGTCTTCGGGGATGCGCAGCGCGCCGGCTCTTCGAAGCGGGAGCAGCGTTGGGCGCTGTGGGGCATCGTTTCGAGGCAGCGGGCGACGGCGACGGGGCAATACTCGCCTTCGACGCGGACCATGGAGGAGGGGCAGCCGTCGGTGCTGCCGGGGTAGGCGGGACCGGCCGCGACAGGCGTGGGCGTGGGCTCGGGCGCGGATGTGTGCGCGGGCGTGGGCGTGGGTCTCGCGACGACGGGCGCGCGGGCCGCGCACGACGCGAGGATCGCGCATGCGGCTAGGGGTAGCCGCCGTTCGCGGTCTCGAGTGTCGACGTCGGCGCAGGCTGAGCGTTCTTTGTTTCGGCTCGTGCGCCGGGCTGCGCCTCCGCAGTCTCGCCGCCGATCGTCAGCCGTCGAAGATGTCGTAGCCTTCGGAGAAGTTCTTCATGAACGCGGCGTCGGCGTACTGGCCCTCGGTGAGAACGACCAGCTCCGGTTGGGCTCTTCACCTCATGGCGCACCTCCGGCGGCACATTGAGCGTGGTGCCCGCCGTGGCCGTGACTTTTTCGTCGTCGAAGGCGAGCTCGACCACCCCGTCCAGCACGTAGAAGATCTCGATCATCTTCTTGTGGTGGTGCCTGGCGAGGAAGAAGCCGGGCTTCAGCGTGTCCTCGACCAGCGTGAGCCGACCGTCGCT
>JAYVXB010000066.1:0-8548 GCA_043785585.1 Deltaproteobacteria bacterium
CTCCGTCCACTCCATCGCGACGTAGCCCGCACCGACATCGAGCAACGTCGGTCCCCATCGCCGTCCGAGCCGCGCGACGATCTCCGCCTCGCTCGCGAGCGACGCGCCCGGCTTCGCGATCTTGAGCGCCGCGAGAACCCCCGTCTCCGCATGCTCGGCGCGCCAGACGACCGACGTCGCGCCCTCGCCCACCGCCGCGACCGCGCGCCACGGCCCCGCGGTTGCCAACCCACGTTGCAGCTTTGTCGGGGCGGCCATGCCCTTCAAAGCAAGCTCAATAGACACGATTCGTCAACTCCGGTGACATACCGGAGGATGGCCACGACGTTCGTCATCCGTCGATCGAGTCCTGGAGAATGTCAGGCGCGCGCCACGACGAGACGGGATCTCCGGGCGAGCTCTCCGCGACGCCGAAGCGCGCCGCGACGTTCGCGACGAAGAAGGCTACGACGATGCCGAGCCGAATGACGGCGGCGCGGCGAAAGTCGGCCGGCGTGATGGGCTCGGCCGGGCGTCGGATCGTGCTCGTCACGGCGTGACGTCGGAGCAGCAGCGGAAGCCGATGTTCGTGAACGACGAGGTGTACTGACCGAAGGTGTATTGCGAACCGCACGTCGAGCTGACGCCGTCCGTCACGCCGCCGCCGCGCGCCTCGACTTCGAGCGTCCCCGCATCGTCGAACGGGATGGTCCCGATGTAGCTGTCCATCTCCGACGCGTTTCCGGACATGTCGAACATCTGCGCGAAGCCCGCGCCCATGCCGTGGCACGACGTCTTCGACGAGACGTCGACGAGCTGACCGAGCGTCGGCGGACCGCCGTCGTTCTCGGTGTTGCACACGCCGGCGTCGTAGGTCGGGCCGTACGGATAGACCGCGCCTGTGCCGTTCGAGCAGGCGTACACCCACTCGTTCGAAGCGCTTCCGTTGTTCACCGCGCGCCCGCCCCCGACCGTCCCGCACAGCCGCTTGCCGGCCCACGCGCAGTACGCCCACGCGCTGCACATGCTGACTTGCGTGCGCGGCCGCTTGAGCGTGGCCGTATCGGTGACCGCGCCCGGCAACGTTCCGACGTTCTCGTTGGCGCACTCGGGCGGGAGCGAGAGCGTCCCCGGCGTGGCCAGGAAGCGGTTGAAGTCGTCGTTGGTCACTTCGGTCGTGTCGATGCAGAACGACGAGCTCGCGCTCGCGACGTCGAAGCGCACCATCGACGGACCTGCGTTCCCCTTGCAGCGATTGGCCGCGCCGTCGCCCGCCTCCCCGATGCCATCGACACCGGAGTCGGTTGCGCCCGAGTCGATCACGCCGGCGTCGACGAGCGCGAGGTCGTCGCACCCGCCGCTCTCGGCGTTGCATCGGGCGCTCTGGCAAGTGCCACGCACGCACGTCTGCGTGTCGTCGCACGGCTTGTCTTTGCACGAGCGGAGCATCGACACGTTCACGTCGAGGTTCGCGTGCGGAAGGAACCGGAGCGCGCGGCGCGCGACGATGCATCCCTTGTACTCGGGCCACGTGCACGAATCGGCGGACTGCCCCGACGCCTGCACGACCTTGAACGCGACCTCGGAGTCCGACGCGCCGCTCGGCGTGATGACGAGCGTGCCCACGCGGTGCGGCGACGAGGCGGGATCGCACGCGGACGACGAGGCCGCGCCCGGCTTCGGCTCGATCGCGTGGAGATCGCCGACCGTGACGAGCGTGGTCGGGTGCTCCGCGCAGTCGACGTCGGTGACGATCGTGATGGTGATCTGCGTCGCGGAGCGGCACATCGTCAGAAGCGCGCACGCGGCGACGCCGATGGCCGTGACGAGGGCTGCACGGAGCGAGTGGGAGCGGGCCATCCGAGGCGCCCGAGTATACGCGCAGAGCCCGTGCGGTACGCGTCGCTAGAACTTGATGCCGTTCTGCGCGCGATGCTTCCACCAGCGCCATCCGAAGAACGCCGTCGGCACCGCCGCGACCGCCGCGACGGGGAGACTCACCAGGACACCGAGCCCAACCGTCGCCGCCGTTGCCACCGCCACCAACGTCCCCTTGCGCTGCGACTCGGCGAGCACCTCTTGGCGCGACTTGCTCATTGGGGAAGTCTGCGCATCTCTCTACGTCAGCGCAAGGGTTCAGCGCGCGCCCGCGACGCGTTCGCCGAGCTGGATGAGGTCACGCGCGTCGACGTCCGAGACGAGCGCGTACCCGAGATCGCCGTCCTTCCATGTCACCGTGTGGAATCCGCGCGACGTCTCGACGTGCGCCGTCACGCGGCCCATTCGTTCACCCGACGCCGGCCAGGGGAGCCCGTCGGCGCGAAAGACGAGCAGCGTGATCACGTGGAGCCTGCGCTTGTAGACGAACGCCGCCGCCTTGCGATCGATGAAGTACGCCACCGAGCCACCTTGCAGCGGGAAGTCGTCGTCGCCCGCGAACGCGATCACCGGCGCGAAATCGAGGCGTCCCGCGAACCAAGGCTTCACTTGATGCATGCCGCCGTTCTCGATCTCGACGAGGCGGTCGCCGTAGAGGACGCGCAGATGATCGCTCACGGCTTCGGCGACGATCGCGTCGGACTTGGTGCGACCGCGCGTCATGAAGAAGACCATCGCGGCGATCGCCGCGGCGAACGCGAGCGCGACACCGACGCGCGTCGATCGCATGCCGCGTGCTTCGTGCGGCGGCGAGGACACGCGGCGCACACGCACGTCG
The DNA here is from genome assembly GCA_043785585.1 of Deltaproteobacteria bacterium. Lineage (GTDB taxonomy): Bacteria > Myxococcota_A > Polyangia > Polyangiales > Polyangiaceae > JBBQXV01. The sequence goes on from JAYVXB010000066.1 coordinate 2,696, forward strand.
GCGCGGAGCGAGCGCGGCGCGGTGAGCTTGGGAAGTCGGTCGAGCGCTGCGGAAAGCGCGGCGTCGGCGGCGTCCTCGCGCCGGCACGCCTCGCAGTCTTCGAGGTGCGCGCGGAAGGCGTCCGCGATCCCGCGCGCGATCGTCCCGCGCCGCGCGTCGAGCATGTGGGTTCGTGCTTCCGCGCAATCCATCGTCATCCCTTCGAGTAGTCGCGAAGGCTCTCGCGAAGCGACGCGCGGGCGCGCGCGAGCCTGGATTTCACCGTCCCGAGCGCGCACCCGAGCACGCTCGCGACCTCCGTCTCCGAGAACCCTTCGACATCGAGGAGAACGATCGCGCGCGCGTCCGGCGAGAGCGCGAGGAGCGCCGCGGCGATGTCCTCGGAGACGACCGCGCGGAGGAGCTCGAGCTCTTCGTCGCCTCGGAGCGGCTCGCGATCCGGATCGCCGCCATGCGACGACGACTCGACGACGTCGGCGCCCGCGACGATCGGCGACACCTTCGCGCGCCGGCGCCCGTCGAGGAAGACGTTGCGCAAGATTCGAAACAGCCACGCGCGAAGGTTCGTCCCCGCGACGAACCGCGAGTCGTTCCCGAGCGCGCGCGCGTACGTCTCCTGCACGAGGTCCTCCGCTTCGCCCGCGCTCCCCGTGAGGTAGCGCGCGAAGTGGTAGAGCGCGTCGAGGTGAACGAGCGCATCTTCGGCGATCGATGCTCTCGCCCGCTTCACGCTCGGCATGGTTCGGATCGTAGACGCAAAACGAACGAAGCTCGCTGATCGTTCCATTGCGCGTCGCGAAGACGAAAATGGGAACGGTTTACTTCGAGCTTCGTTCGTAGCGCATGAACGAAAAACCGAACCGTCGCGATTTTTTCGAGCTCCTCGGCGTCGGCGGCGTGGTCTTCGCCTCGGGCCTCGCGGGGTGCACCTCGCGCGCGGGCGTCGCGCAGGCCGCCGCGACTGCGTCCGGAGCGCCCGCGACGCTTGCGCCGCCCGCCGACGACTTCTTCTTCCTCCAGCTCACCGATACGCACTGGGGCTTTCGCGGCGCGCCGAACCCGGAGGCCGACGTGTCGCTGAAGAAAGCGATCGCGACGATCAACGCGGACGCGAAGACGCCGGACTTCATCGTCTTCACCGGCGATCTCACGCACACCACCGACGATCCGAAAGAGCGACGCGCGCGCATGGCGCAGTTTCGCGAGATCGTCGCGGAGCTGAAGGTGAAGAACGTGCGCTTTCTCCCCGGCGAGCACGACGCGTCGCCCGATCGCGGCGAGGCGTACAAGGAAGCGTTCGGCGAGATGCACTACGCATTCGATCACAAGGGCGTGCACTTCGTCGCGATCGACAACGCCTCCGAGTCGGGCGGCGCGATCGGCCAAGCGCAACTCGATTGGCTCGCGTCGGATCTCGCGCGGCTTCCGAAGGGGGCGCCGATCGTCGTCCTCGCGCACAGGCCGCTCTTCGATTTGTACCCGCAGTGGGAGTGGGCGACGAAGGACGGGGACCGCGCAATCGAGATCCTTTCGCAGCACGAAAACGTCACCGTCTTCTACGGCCACATCCACCAAGAGCATCACCAGACGACCGGGCGCATCCAGCATCACTCCGCGCGCTCGCTCGTCTTCCCGTTGCCGGCGCCCGGATCGGCGCCGAAGCGCGCGCCGTTGCCGTGGGACGCGAGCGCCGCGGATCACGGTCTCGGATGGCGCGCGATCGATCTCGTGAGCGGCGCGCCGAAGCCGACGGCGATCGCGCTGCGCTGACGATCGCTACTTCTTCGCCGTCGTCCGCGCGTGCTGGCGCGTCCACCGCGCGAGCAGATCGATGTCGGCGGTCGACATCTCCGCATCGAAGCGCGGCATGTGCCCCTTGTTCCCCGGCTCGTCGATCGCCTTGTCGCGGTACGTCGTCGCCGACGCGGGGTTCGCGATCTGCGCGCGCGTCCACGCGATCGATCCGTAACGCGCGAGCTCGGGCGCGGTGCCGCTCCCTTCGTCGTCGCCCTTGCCGGCAAAGAGATGGCACGTCGTGCATCGCTCTTTCACGATCGTCGCGCCGAGCGCGAGCTTCCCCGCGTCCGCCGCGCGCGCCGGTTCGGTCGGCTCGTCGCCTTGCGCCGCGAGGAAGAGCGCCGCCGCTTCCATCTCCGCGCGCGTCGTCATCGGCTTCTTCGGAGCCGCAGGCGCGTCGGCAGACGGCATCGTGTCCTTGTAAGGAGTCTGTCCGAAGTGCTCGGGCGCGTCCGGATCGTGGAGCATCGCGACGAGCCACGCTTCGGTCCCCCACCCATCGAGCTTCGTCGCGTTCGCCTTCTGGGGATCGCCGAGATCGCCGAGCACGTGGCAGCTCGCGCAGCTCTTCTCGAAGAGCTGGCGGCCGCGGAGCTCCGGCATGTCGAGCGGTCCGGTCGGAGGAACGCCGGCCGCCGCAGCGACGTGCGCGAGCTCGGCTTGGGTGTCGGCCTTCGCGCGCGCCTTCTGGTAGTCCGCGTCTCCGGCGTCGTGACGCACGGCCATCACGTGGAGCGCGCCCATGCCGACCGCCGCGAGGACGATCGGCGCGAGAAACGGCGCGCGGACGGCGAGCGCGACGTTCGGCTTTCGATCGAGGAGCGGCAGCGCGGCGACATAGATCGCGATCACCTGCGGGAGCACCGCGGTTCCCCAAAACTCGCCCGTGCCGTGGAAGAACTTCCGCAGACGAAACAGCGACATCAAAAACCACTCCGGGCGCGCCGGGTAGTCGCTCGAGGCATCGGCCGGCGCGTCGAGCGGACCGCCGTACGCGCGCCGCGCGAGCACGACGCACACCGCGAGCACGACGAGCGCGACGGCGAGATCGCGCGTGAGCTGCTTCGCGTACGGATCGCTCGTCTTCAGGTCGCCCGCCGACGCGATCCTGCGTGCGGCCGCGCCGCGCAGCCAGAAGATCGCGACGACGATCGCCGGCAAGATCACGACGTGCGCCGCGTGGATCCGCGCGAGCCCGAGCGCGCCGAAGTCCGGCCCGCCTTGGATCATCTGCTGGAGAAAGTTGCCGATCCCCGGCGCCATCCCGATGATCCCGGACTCGACGCGCCTCGCCCAATACCCTCGTTGATCCCACGGCAGCGCGTGCCCCGTGATCGCGCACGCGAGCAAGAGCCCCGCGAGCGCGAGCCCGAGCCAGAACCAGACCTCGCGCGGCTTCTTGTACGCGCCGACGGCGATGACGTGCGCGAGGTGCGCGCCGACGAGGATGACCATCGCATGCGATGCGAAGTGGTGCACGCCGCGCACGAGCCATCCGCCCGGCAGCGCGTGCGTGATGTAGTGGACGCTCCCCCACGCCGATTGCGGCGTCGGTGCGTACGACGTCATCAAGAGCGCGCCCGTCAGCGCGAGCGCGACGAACGTGAGCACGAGCGCGCCGCCGATCGCCGAAGCCCAGCTCGCGCCGCCCGCGAGCGGATGATCGAGCCAACGTCCGAGCGCCGCGCGATGTCCGAGCCGTTCGTCGAGCCAGTCGCCGAGCTTGCCCATCATCCGATCTCGATCCGCTCGGGGACGCCTTGGCGGTACCTGTGGAAGTCGACCTCGACGGCGCCATCGACGATGCGCGTCTGCAAGCGATCGAGCCCGCGCGGCGACGGTCCGGTCACGCGCGCGCCGTCGGGGGCGAACCCCGAGTCGTGGCACGGACAGAAGAAGCCGCTCTGCGCGGCGTGACCGATCGTGCAGCCGAGGTGCGGGCACGTCGCGCTGAAGCACTCGACCGCGGCGCCGCGCTTCACGAGCCACACCGCGCCGAGCTCCTTGTTGCGCTCGAGCGTCCACGCGTCGCGCGCGTCCGCGATCATCGCGACGCGCTTCGGCACCCCTTCTTCGAGCGAATCGAGCCTCGCCGCGCGCAGCCACTTCGCCGCGCCGCTCGCCGCTCCCGACGCCGGCGCGACGAGCATCTTCACGCCCGGCGCTCCGATCGCGCCGCACGCCGCCGCACCGCTGACGACCGCGAGCGCCCTCAATGCCCCTCGCCGATCCGTTTTGTCCTCGCTCAAGTCGCCTCCGCGCGGTGCCGACGCGCACCCGCGCGTGCGAGGGTACGCGGCGCCGGTGCGTCGTCACAATCCCTGTCTCCGGTTGGTCTCGCCGCCGCGCGAGCCCACCGGAAAAATCGCGCTCTGCCCGAACGATTCCTTGATCGTTGCGACCTAAAGGAATCGGAGACAGTATGCACGCCGTCCCGCGACTAGGAGCTTCGACATGCGCACGATCCGGATCTCGACCGTTCTCACCTTCGCGCCGCTCGCGCTCGCTGCACTCGCCTTCGGCGTGACCTCCGGCGCCGGCTGCGGCGGAAACGGTACGGGCTCGAACTTCGTGAACGGAGACGACGCGAGCACCGGCGGCGACGGAAGCGGCGGCGACGGAAGCGGCGACGACAGCGACATCCCGAGCTTCGGCGACGGTGGCGAGGCGTCGACCGCGTGCGTGAACCTCCAGTGTCAGATCGATCATTGCTCGCCCGGTTCCGAGACGACCGTCAGCGGAACCGTCTACGATCCTGCCGGGGTCAACCCGATCTACAACGTCATCGTCTACGTACCGAACGCGAAGCCCGATCCGTTCAAAGAGGGAATCACCTGCGACAAGTGCGGCGCGCTCACGACCGGCTCGCCCGTCGTCACGACGCTCACCGGATCCGACGGCAAGTTCTCTCTGAAGAACGTTCCGACGGGGATGAACATCCCGCTCGTGATCCAGATCGGGAAGTGGCGCCGACAGATCACGATTCCGAACGTCGCGTCATGCACCGAGACGAAGCTCACCGACAAGAACCTGACTCGGCTGCCGAAGAACAAGGCGGAGGGCGACATCCCGCGCATGGCCATCACGACGGGCAGCTGCGATCCGTTCGAGTGCCTGCTCCGCAACATCGGCGTCGCCGACAGCGAGTTCACCGATCCCACCGGCGACGGGCGCATTCACCTCTACGCCGGCAGCGGCGGCTCCAACATCGCGGGCTCGACGTTCACGGCGCCCAACCTCTGGTCGAATCCGACCACCATGGCGAAGTACGACATCGAGATCAACGCGTGCGAGTGCAGCGAGGTGCCGTCGGAGAAACCGCAGGGCTCGATCAACAACGTCGTCGACTACGCCAACAAGGGCGGACGCCTCTTCACGACGCACTACCACTACTACTGGATCGATCCGAAGATCGTGACGCCCGGCGCGACGGATCCGTGGGTCAACACGGCGAACTTCCACCAAGAGACGAGCTCGCTCACCACGGTCACGACGAAGATCGACACGAGCTTCCCCAAGGGCGCGGCGTTTGCCGACTGGCTCGTCGTCGTCGGAGCGTCGCCCACGCGCGGATCGCTCACGATAAGCGACGCCCGCTACAACGCGCTGTCCGTGAACGCGCCGTCGTTGCGGTGGATGTACACGGTCGCGGATCCGCAGACGATGACGATCGACGCGCTCATGCACTACACGTTCAACACGCCGGTCGGCGTGCCCGACGACATGCAATGCGGCAAGGTCCTCTTCAGTGACTTCCACGTCGCCGGCACGAACCCGGGGGGCAACTTCCCCGCCGAGTGCGCGAACAACACGTTCACGCCGCAGCAGAAGGCGCTCGAGTTCATGCTGTTCGATCTGTCGTCCTGCATTCAGAAGGACACCGATCCGCCGAAGCCGCCGCCGCCCAAGTGACGATGCCGCGGCAACGGCCGCAGTTGGCCATGACGGTGCGCGACGACTAGGGGGTGTCCCTAATTGAGCCAGCGCCAGGCACAGGCGAGTTCGACCATGGCGAGGAAGTTTCGGGAGGTTTTGTCATAGCGGCTTGCAATGGCA
>JAYVXB010000067.1:0-24742 GCA_043785585.1 Deltaproteobacteria bacterium
GCCGTGGCCGTGTGCGACGACGCGGCGTACTTCGCGCGCGTCGTCGCGAGGATCACCGCCGAGGCGCGCGCGTTCGACGATTCGCTCGGCGACGCGGCGACGCTGGTGATCGACGAAGCGGCGCGCGGACCGCGGTACGCCGTGATGAGCGCGGAGCAGCGGCGGTTCGTCGTCGAGGTCGCGCGAGCGAGCGGGATCGTCCTCGACCCGGTGTACACCGGGAAAGCGATGTTCGGATTGAAGCTCGCGGTGGAGCGCGGCGACGTGAAGCGAGGCGCGCGCGTGCTGTTCGTGCACACCGGCGGACTGCCCGGTTTGCTGGCGCAAGGCGACGCCTTCGAGGCAGAGCTGTGACCGACGAGCAAGCACGCACACGCGACGCCGTCGTCCGCGACGTGACGCGCGTGGTCCTTTGGGGGCTCGTGTTCTACGCGGGGGTGCAGCTGGCCGGTGCGTGGCTCGTCAAGAGCAGGCTGGGCGCGGCCGCAGTGCAAGCGGCGCTCGCAGAGTGGGGCGCCGGCCGCGTCGGTGTTGCGTGGAGCGACGCGGATGCGCCGCCGCCCGTGTGGACGGCGATTGCGCGACGCGCAGCGCGAGGTGCGGCGATCGGCTTCGCGGTGGCGGCGCTGGTCGTGACGTTCGCGTTGTTGACGCGCGCGGCGAAGCTCGCCCCCAACGCGCCCGTCCTCGTCCAACTTCCGCTCGGGCTGCTCACCAGCGCGCTCGTCGCCGTGCGCGACGAGCTGCTCCTGCGCGGACTGGTGCTGCGCGCTCTTCGTGGCGCCGCGCCGCGACCCGTCATCGCGCTCGCGTGCGGCCTCGCCGCCGCGGCGGCCGCGTTCGGAGCCGGCCATGTTTCCCCCGTCGAGCTCGCGATCGCTGGAGCCGGCGGCATCGCCTTCGCCGCGATGTGGCAGCGCGATCGGGGAGCATGGCTCGCCGTAGGCGCCCACGCGGCGTGGGCATGGACCACCGGCTCGATGTTGCGCGGCGGCGTGCTCGACGTGCGGTCTGTGCCCGGCATGTGGGGAGGCGGCGACGCGGGCATCGAAGGGAGCGTCGCAACGCTCGTCGTACTCGTGCCGGTCGCCGCCGCCGCGATCGCATGGGCGCGACGCCCGCCGGAACCGCCGGCCTGACGGCGCCCCCCTCGAGCGCTCAGCTCGCCAAGCGGCAGCCGCGTTCGAGCGCTTGGAGCACCGCCATCACCTCCACGGCCAACCCTTCGCACAGCTCGACGCGCTCGATCGCGTCGAGGATGTCGCGCGGCGCCACGTCGGCAAGCTCGCGCACGAGCGCGCGATCGAGCGCTCCGCCGCTGCGCGACGCAAGCTTGAGTGCGGCGCGATCCGCAGGGCACAGACGGCGCACGAGCGCGATGAGCGGCTGCTGTCGATCCGTCCTCTCCATCAGCCCTGGGAGCAGATCTTCCGTTGCGTCGAGCGCTGCGTCGAGCTGCGCGAGCCCGCCGACGGCGCCGATGCGGCGGCGTGCGGCGCGTAGAATGTCGCGGACTTGGTGGGCGCGCTGACGGAGGATCGTGAGAGGGAGGACGTCGACGGTCGGCAGATTCGTAGCGATGGATGCACGTTGCATGGCGGTTCTCCTCGGGTTCGCGCCGAACGATTGCAGCGCACGTGCCGAGCCGCCGATGCCGCTTTTTCCGCGCAAACGCAGGATCAGGGGGTGTCCCGGACAGTCCATGGAGTGTCCCAGGACAGTTTCGCCCCCTTCCCCGTGGAAGAACCGCGGCTCCGCGACGCTGCGTCCGTCAGAACGCGCCGCGACGACGGAGCTCGTCGAGGAGGACGAGCGCGAAGAACCCCATGCTGACGTACGCGTTCACGTCGAAGAACGCTTTGTCGATCTTCGCGAGGTTCCCTTTGCCGACGAGCGCGTGCTCGTAGACGAGGAGCGCGCCGACGACGACGACCGCGACGCCGAAGAGCGCGCCGCGATGCAGGAGCAGACCCGTCGCCGCGAGCGCGCCGATCGTGACGACGTGCGCGAAGGACGAGAGGACGAGCGCCCCTTTCGTCCCGAAGCGCGCAGGGATCGAGTGGAGCCCCTTCTCGCGATCGAACGCTTCGTCTTGCAGCGAGTAGAGGACGTCGAAGCCGAGGAGCCACGTCATGACCGCGACCATCAGCGCGACGATGCCGAGCCCCGGCGACGCGCCGACCGCGAGCCACGCCCCACCCGGCGCGAGCGCGAGCGCGACGCCGAGCCACGCGTGCGCCCCCCACGTGAACCGCTTCGCGAGCGAGTAGCCGAGGAGGACCGCGAGCACGGGCACCGCCAACAGCATCGGCCACGTCCCGAGCGTCGCCGCCGACGCGAGGAAGACGAGACCGCTGACGATCGTGAGCGCGAGCGCCTCGCCAGGCCGCACTTGCCCCGACGGGACGTGGCGCGTCTTCGTGCGTGGGTTCACGGCGTCGACGTCGCGATCCGCCCAGCGATTGAAGGCCATCGCGCTCGAGCGCGCGGCAACCATGCACACGAGGATGGCGGCCACGCGAAGCGGCGTCAGCGGGACGTGCGGCTCGGCGAGCGCGAGCACGATGGCGCTCGCGGCGAACGGCATCGCGAAGATCGTGTGCGAGAAGGCGACGAGCGAGCCGTACGTTCGAATGCGCGTGAGGACGTTCATGATTCTCTCTCGGGTGCGCGACGCGCGACGAAGCGGCGCGGCGCGCGGACGTTGCGAAGGACGAAGGCGCACGGATCTGTGCCGACGTCGCCGTCGATCGCGACGAGGCCCGGCCGAGCGCCCTTCACGACGCGACCGAGATCGTCGCGACCGAGGGCGCGCGCGCCGTTCCATGTCGCCATCTGCACGAGCTCGCGTGCGGGGACCGACGGGAAGCGATCGGCGAGCGCGCGCGCTTCGGCGAGGACGTCGAGCGATGCGTTCGACGCGAGCGAGTCGGTGCCGAGGGCGGCCTCGATGCCGGCGACGCGAACGGCGAGGAGCGGAGGGAGGCGCGTCTCGATGTGGAGGTTCGATCGCGGGCACAGCACGACGGGGGACCCGCGTTTCGCCACGAGCGCGAGCTCGTCCGGGCGTGCGTCCGCGAGATGGACCACGAGGACGTGCGGCGCGAGCGCGCCGAGCTGATCGGCGTACACGACGGGCGAGACACGCGGCCACGCGATCTCCGCGCGCGGAAGCTTCAGCATCCGCTCGTACCAATCGGCGATCGGCCCGTCCCCCACCTCGAGCGCGCGACGCTCGGAGGCGTGCTCCGCGAGGTGCAGCGTCGTCATTCGGTGCGCGGCGCGCGCGGCCGCGACGAGCTGACGAACCGCATCGGCGTGCGTCGTGTAGAGGGTGTGCGGCGCAGGCGAGTACGCGAGATCCAAGCTCGGCCACGTGCCCAAGCGCGACGACACGCGCGCGTCGAGCTCGTCGATCTTCGCGCGAACCGCTTCGCTGGTGACGCCGAACACTTCGTGGAACACGCACCCCGCGAAGCCGCGTCGCGCCAACGCGCGCACCGCCGCGAGCGAGTTCGTCACCTCGCCGACGGCAACCGTTGCCGCCGCGTCGAGCTCGTCGATCGCCGCGTCGATCGCCTCCGCGTTCTCCTCGGGATTCTCTTCGGAGCGCACGCCCATCATCCGCTCGACCCACTTCACGAAGCCCGCGCCGCCGGTCACCTTGCCGCGGAGCGCGCTCAGCTCGAGGTGCGTGTGCGCGTTGACGAGGCCGGGCATCACGACTCCACGAACGCGCTCGACCGTCACGCCCGCGTGCGCCCGGAGGATGTCGCTCGCCGCGCCGACGTCGAGCACCTCGCCGCGCGCATCGACGATCACCGCCGCGTCGAGCAAGGCCTCGCGATCGCCCGTGACGATCGCATCGGCGTGGATCGCGCGCGGCGTCGTCATCGTCACGCCGGCTCGTTCAGCCAGTCGTAGCGGACGTTGCGCCGAACGGCCTTGAAGCCCGCCGCACGAATGCGCGTCTCCATCTTGTCGGCGTTCATGCCGAACGTCGTCCCCGCGCTCGACACGACGTTCTCTTCGAACATGACGCTGCCGAAGTCGTCGGCGCCGAAGCGGAGCGCGACTTGTCCGATCTCCGGCCCTTGCGTGACCCACGACGCGCCGACGTGATCGATGTTGTCGAGCATGAGGCGCGCGACCGCTTGCTGACGCAGGTAGAGCATCGTCCCGTTGTCGCCGGGCGTGAGCGTCGTCCCCTTCTCGAACTGGAAATCCCAGCAGAAGAACGCGGTGAAGCCACTCGTCTCGTCTTGCAGCTCGCGCAGCTTGACCAGGTGGTTGATGCGGTCGCGCGCGGTGTCGACCGTGCCGTACATCATCGTCGCGCTCGAGCGCAGACCCATCTGGTGCGCGACGCGCATCACGCCGAGCCAATCGTCGCTCGTGCACTTCGCCTTCGCGATCTTTCGACGAACGCGGTCGACGAGGATCTCCGCGCCGCCACCCGGCACCGAGTCGAGCCCCGCTTCGTGGAGCCGCTCGAGGACGCGCTTGGTCGTGAGCGACTCTTGCCGCGCGATGTGCAGGATCTCTTCCGGCGAGAGCGCGTGGAGACCGAGCTTGAACTCGGATTTGATCCAGCGAAAGAGATCTTCGTACCAGCCGATCGGCAAGTCGGGGTTGAGGCCGCCTTGAAGAAGAATCTGCACGCCGCCCGCGTCGACGACCGGCTGAAGCTTCTCGCGGAGCTGCTCGCGCGAGAGCACGTAGCCTTCGGCGTGCCCGACGGGGCGATAGAACGCGCAGAAGCGGCAGCTCGTCGTGCAGACGTTCGTGTAGTTGACGTTGCGATCGACGATGTACGTGACGACGTCGTGCGGGTGCTTGCGACGTCGGACCGTGTCGGACGCGAGGCCGAGATCGAAGAGGCTCGCGTCCGCGAGGAGGCGCTCGCCGTCGGACGCGCTCATGCGTTCGCCGTCGGCGGCGCGTGCCAGGAGGCTGTCGAGCGACGGGGCCCGTGCCGTTTCGCACGGGCCCACGCTCTCGCTCACGACTCGAGCAGGCGACACGCGGCGCGCGCTCGTCGGGGCGTCGTCGTCGAAGAATCGGACGCTCGCCTTCGGGAGCAATCCGGCGCGCGACGCTTCGTCGAAGAAGCGCTCGAGGCCGAGGCGCTCGTCGTCGCCGAGGTCGTAGCGAATCGCGTCGCGCAGGTACGCGCGAATCGACTCGACGGGCCTACCGGTTCGCTCCGCATGCTCGCTCGCGAGCGCGTCACGCCGCGAGAGCCCGAGCGTCTTCGCGTCCAACAGAAGCCGCTCGTCCTCCGCCGCGAGCGCGCCCGCACGGCCACACCATGCCGCGAAGACGAACGGGAGCCCCGTCTCTTCCATCCACGCTTCGCCGAGATCGAGCACGTGCGGGAAGCGACCTTCGAGCGCGAGCGCCGGATCGCCGATCACGAGAGCGCCGCGCGCTCCACCGACGCCAGCGATCGCGTCCGCCGCCGCGCAGCCGACGAGCCGCGGCTCTTTTCCGCCGCGTCGCGCGCGCATCACGAGGCGCGCGAGGACCACGCTCGTCCGCGAAGAGAGATCGAGCGCAAGCTCGTCGATCTCGTCGATCGGACGATCCGCGACGAGCACGACGCTCCGCACCCGACCGCGCGCACCGATCGCCATCCCACGCGCGATCCGCAAGTCGCCGATCGTCGCCGCCGCCGCCACCGGCATCAGCGCGACGTCCGCTTCGTCCTCCGCGATCCGCCGCGCGACCTCGCTCGGCAGCGCGAGGTCGAGCCTCACCCGCGCGCTCGCAGGCTCACGATCGAGCCCTTCGTAGAGCGGTCGCGCGTTCAGGTACTGCACAGCCGCGATCCGCACGCGATGATCGCGCTCACCAGTTCGAACGATCCCCATGGTCAGCTCACCACCGCGAGGTGCCGCGACGCCTTGCGATCCTTAACCTTCATCGACGCTTCCGGCACCTCGCTCGGCGCGTGCTCGCGCACCACGTTGTAGAGCGTGTCGCGTTCGATCGGCACGCGGCCCGCTTCCCGAATGAGGCGAACGAGCGCTTCGTACGTCAGCCCTTGCGGCGAGGATGATCCCGCCGCGTGGTAGATCGTCTCGTGGACGATCGTTCCGTCGATGTCGTCCGCGCCGAAGCGGAGACCGATCTGCGCGACGTCCGGCGTGAGGCTCACCCAGTACGCTTTGATGTGCGGAACGTTGTCGAGCATGAGGCGCGAGACCGCGAGCGTCCGGAGATCGTCGACCGCGGTGGGCGCCGGCAGGTTCTTCATCCCGTTGCCGTCCGGGTGAAACGCGAGCGGGATGAACGCCTGCATCCCGTGCGTCTCGTCTTGGAGATCGCGGAGGCGCAACAAGTGATCGACGCGATGCTCGAACGTCTCGATGTGCCCGTAGAGCATCGTCGCGTTCGTCCGGATTCCCAAGCGATGCGCAACGCGATGAACCTCGAGGTATTCGTCGGCGGTCGCCTTGTCGTGCGAGATGCGCGTGCGCACCTCCGGGTGAAAGATCTCCGCGCCGCCGCCGGGCAAGCTGTCGAGGCCCGCCGCGCGCAGCTTCACGAGGACCTCTTCGTAGGTCATCCCGTAGTGACGCGCGAAGAAGTGGATCTCGACCGCGGTGAAGCACTTCATATGGACGTCGGGCTTGATGCGCTTGAAGCCCGAGAGAAGCTCTTCGTAGTACGAGAACGGCAGCCCCGGGTGCAGCCCGTTGACGATGTGAACCTCGGTCGGCGGATCGTCCATCCGCTGCTCGAGCTCGGCCCACGCCTCCGCGAGCGACATCGTGTGCGCGCCGGGTGAGTGCTCTTCGAGCTTCGCGAACGAGCAGAAGAGGCACGATGCGACGCAGACGTTGGTGACCTCGATGCGCATGTTGCGATTGAAGTAGGTGCGATCGCCGTGCATGCGCTCGCGCACCTCGTTGGCCAGCGCGCCGACAGCGAGCAAGTCTCGGTGATGAAAGAGCGCGACGCCGTCGTCGAACGTCAGCCTCTCGTTCGCGCGCACCTTGTCTCGGATCGTATCGAACACGCTCATCGCATCTCCTCGGCCATCATCGGCGTCTCTTCGAGCGTCTCGACGCGACCCGCAGCGTCGACGAACTCCGCGCGCCTTCCACTTCGACGAATGAAGCCCGCGAGCTCGCGTTTTTTCACGAGCTGCGCCGGGAGCGCCTGCGATTTCTTCGCCGACGTCGCCATCGCGTCGTCCGCGAGCAAGAGGCCGCGCTTGTTCGCGATGCGCCCGACGAGCTCGCTCGCGCCGAAGCCGAGCGCGACTTGCGCCAGCTCGAGCCCGCACGCCGTCCAATCGACGCGAACGCGCGCCGCACGCGGTCCGGTGATTCGCGCGACCGCGACCGCACGCAAGAACGACAGCCCGTCGTCGGCCTTCGCGACGTGAACGACGTCATCGGCGTCGTCTGCCGGCGCGTTCGCGTAGACGCGCACCACGTCGCCGACTTCTTCTTCGCGAACGCGATCCGCCAGCGCACCGAGCGCGAGCAGGTCCGCGCTGCGCAGCTCGTTCGCCGACGCGCGCACCTTCGCGAGATCACCGGCGCGGCGCGACTCACCGACCGTGAAGAGCCCCGCGGCCGCGAGCGCCTTGTCGACGAGCGCGCTCACGTTTTGCTCCCCCAGCGATGGGCGAGATCGTGATCGAGCCCGAGGTGATCGACGACGCGCGCGAGCACGGTGTCGAGGAGCTGATCCATCGTCTCGGGCTTTCCGTAGAACGACGGCATCGCCGGCATCACGAGCGCGCCTGCGCGCGCGAGCGTCGTCAGGTTCTCGAGATGCACGACGCTGAGCGGCGTCTCGCGCGGCACGACGATGAGCGTGCGGCGCTCCTTCAGCATCACGTCGGCCGCGCGCGTGAGCAACGTGTCCGAGATCCCGTGCGCGATCCGCGCCGCCGTCCCCATCGAGCACGGCACCACGACCATCGCGTTCCAGCCCGCGCTCCCGCTCGCGAACGGCGCCTTGTAGTCGCGCGCTCCCCAGACAGGCTGGTCGAGCGACTCGCGGATGTCGCCGCCGCACTCGAGCGCCCAGACCTCGGGCGCGGTCGCCGAGAGGCAAACGCCGATCTCGACGTCGCCTTCGTTCTTCGCGCGCGCGCTGAGCCACGTGAGGAGCCGCTTGGCGTAGGGCGCGCCGCTCGCGCCGGTGATCGCGACGACGATTTTCTTCTTCTTCACGTTCAAGATCCCACCTCCGCGACGACGATCGATGCGATCCCCAGCGTCAGATCGTAACCACGGACGCGCGCGAACCCGGCGTCGAGGAGCGCGCGCTCGTACTCGGCGCGCGACAGAAATCCCGCCATGCTCTTCGCGAGGTACGCGTACGCGCTGCGATCGCCCGAGACGATCCCACCGACCGTCGGCAAGACGACGCGGTTGTACGCCGCATGAAACGCGCGCGTCGTGACCCGCGTCGGACGAAAGAACTCGAGCGTCACGAAGCGCCCGCCCGGCGCGAGGACACGTCGCGCCTCGCTCAGCGCCTTCGCAGTCTCTGCGACGTTGCGAATGCCGAAGCCGCAGATCGCCGCAACGAACTCTCCGTCGTCGAACGGCAACGCCATCGCATCCGCGACGATCGTCTCCGCGCGCGGAGCCTTCGTCTTCCCCGCGAGCAGCATCTTCGGCGCGAAGTCCGCCGCGACGACGCGCTCGTTCGGGAACGCGTCCACGAGCAGCGCCGTCAGGTCCATCGTCCCCGCGCACGAGTCGAGCACCGCACCGCGCGGAGCCCCGCCGAGCTCGCGCACCGCGCGCACGCGCCATCGCTTGTCGATCCCCGCCGACATCACGCGGTTCAACGTGTCGTACGTCGGCGCGATCCGGTCGAACATCGCGCGCACCGCATCGCCGTGCGCGTGCTCGTGTCGCTCGCGATCGCGCAGCTCCGGAATCGGCGTCGTGCTCACGCTCCGCGCTCCTTGCCGAGGAGCTCGCGCGCCGCACGCACGACCCGCTCGATCCCGCCGATGCCGTTCGCGTGCACGTTCGCCTTCACGATGCTCCCGAGCCCGAGCTCGGCCCACCGCTGATCGACCCTTCGCTTGGTCTCGTCGTTCGCGCGGCAGACCTCCGGCCACTCGCGCTTGTAGCCCTCTTCGGCCCACTTCCGCGTCCCGTCGATGCTGAGCTTGCCGCCGTAGAGCGCCTGGTTCGAGCCGTGATCGAGCTGATCGATCGGCCCTTCGACGAACGCGAGGTCGCGCTTCGGATCCAAGTTCGCGAGGAGTCGCCACGCGACCTCGGCGACGTTCTGAACGTCGACGTCCTCGTCGACGACGCAGATCACCTTCGAGAAGCTCATCTGCCCCGAGCCCCACAGTCCGTGCGCGACGCGCGCCGCGTGAAATGGGAACTGCTTCTTGATCGAGACGATGACCAAGTTGTGGAACGCGCCCTCGACCGGCAGGTTCATGTCGACGACCTCCGGGAACATCATCCGGAGGAGCGGCAAGAAGAGGCGCTCGGTCGCTTTGCCGAGCCACTGATCTTCCATCGGTGGCGGTCCGACGAGCGTCGCCGGGTACACCGCGTCGCTTCGTCGCGTGAGCGCCGTCACGTGGAAGCGCGGAAATTTTTCGATCGGCGTGTAGTAGCCGGTGTGATCGCCGAACGGCCCTTCGTCGACCATCGGCTCGCTCGGATCGACGTAGCCCTCGAGGACGAAATCGGAATCCGCCGGCACTTCGAGATCGATCGTCTTGCACTTCACCGTTCGCACCGCGCTCTTGCGCAAGAAGCCCGCGAACATCCACTCGTCGATCCCATCCGGCAGCGGAGCGGTCGCGGCGTACGTCAGCGCCGGATCGCCGCCGAGCGCGACGGCGACGTCGAGCCGCTTGCCGAGCTCCTTCGCGCGGCGGAAGTGGCGCGCGCCGGTCTTGTGGATCTGCCAGTGCATCGCGGTCGAATGCCGATCGAGCCGCTGCATTCGGTACATGCCGATGTTGCGCGCGCCGGTGTCCGGATCGCGCGAGATCACGTTTGGCAACGTGATGAACGGCCCGCCGTCGCTCGGCCAGCACGTGAGCACAGGCAGCGCGTCGAGATCGACGTCGTCTCCGGTCTGAACGATCTGCTGGCACGGCGCGTCCGTCGTCGAGCGTGGCGGGACGTGCGCGAGCTCCGGAAGCTTCATCGCGAGCGCCGCGAGCTCGCGCGCGCTCGACGGGGCGCGCGTGTGCACGAGCTCGGCGATCGCGCGCGCGTGCTCCTCGAGATCGTCGACGCCGAGCGCGAGCGACATGCGCCGGCGCGAGCCATACGCATTGATGAGGAGAGGAAAGCGCGAGCCCGCGACGTTTTCGAAGAGCATCGCCGGACCGCCCGACTTCATCACGCGATCGGCGATCGCCGCGACCTCGAGGTGCGGGTCCACGCTCGCCTTGATGCGCACCAGCTCGCCGCGCGCCTCGAGCGCTCGAACGAACGCCGCCATGCCGTCGTACGCCATCGCGAAGGCCTCCTCGGAAGTTTCAAAATATTTTGAACAAGATGGTTCTAGGCTCGCCCCAGGGCATCGTCAAGCCGCTCCCGTACCGCCGGTGCGTCCGAGAGGGGGCGGCCACCGATGCGTTTCGTCGAGCTTGCTCCGCGCGTCGCGATGTCGCAGAGACTCGTGAGATGAAGCCCGGCGAGCATCCCGAGTTCTTCCGCTTCCCGGCGCCCGAGGGGCGTTCGCGCGAGAGCACCATCCGACTCGACGCCGAAGGGCACTTCCATCACGATGGCGCGCTCGTCGAGCACGCGGGGCTCGCTGCCGCGATGCACGGATGGATCGCGCGGCATCCCGACGACGGGCGGTACATCCTGACGAACGGGTACGACTGGACGTACTTCGTCGTCGACGACGCGCCGTACTTCGTGAAGACCGTGCGCATCCAGCCGGATCGCGTGGTGCTCGCGCTGACGGACGGCACCGAGGAGACGTGGGATCCGACGACGACGCGCGTCGGTGACGGCGGCGCGCTCTACGCGAAGGTGAAGCGCGACGGCGACGCGAAACGCGGCGGACCGTTCGAGGCGAAGCTCACGCGGCACGCGCAGCTCCTGCTCGCGCCGATCCTCGTCGAGCGCGAGGGGCGCGTCGGCGTCACCATCGGCGGGCGCGTGGTCGACGTCGCTTCGGCTTGAGAAAAGCGAGCGTCGTACGGTCGAGGAGCTCGAAGTCCTCGAAGTCCTACGACGCGATCCGTTCGAGCACGACCACCGGGATCTCCCGCTTCGTCTTCGTCGCGTACTCGTCGTAGTGCGTCCACACCTGGTTGGCCCTCTTCCAGAGGCGCGAGCGCTCGTCGCCCGTCGCCGTGCGCGCGCGTGCGCGAAAGACTTCGTCCTTCACCTGCACATCGACGTCGGGCGTCTTCACGAGGTTCTCGTACCAGCCCGGGTTGTCGGGCGCGCCGCCCTTCGAAGCGACGATGACATAGCGACCTTCGTCCGCAGCGTAGATGAGCGGGATCGTCCGCTTCTCGCCGCTCTTGCGACCGGTCGTCGTGAGAAGAAGGATCGTCGATCCCTCTCGCCAGATGTGGCCGACCGTCCCGCCGGTCTCTCGATAACGCGCCACGTGCGCTTCGCCAAACAAGGTCTCGGATTCGTTCATCGGTCACCTCCGCCGTGAGGCTTCGAGCTTAGCGCAGCAGAGGCCGACGCGATCGATCCGACGGCTCACTCGGGCGCGCCGGCGGGGCGTTGACCCGGCTCGAGCGCGCGCACGACGAGTCGGAGCGGGACTCGGCACGCGGAGCCATTCTCCGAGGCACACGTCTCCATCTGGCCGGCTTTCTTGATGACCGTCAGATCGCTTCGTCGGCTGCCGCCGCGCTCGCCGTTCGCGTCGTCGATCTTCGTGCTGGCGGTGCCGCGCGCCGACCACGACAGCTCGAACGCGCCAAAATCGTACGCTTGGACGAAGTGGGTCGCGCCGGAGCAGCCTTCGTTGCCAGCGATCTCGCCGGCGTAGATCGACGTGCGGCTCGCCACCGTGGTGCCGCTCACCTGATAACGGAGGTGGAGCGCGGCACCTGCGGCGACCTTCGCAGAGAGAGAGCCGGACGCGAGCGGCAGCGTCGCGAGCAGCTCTTGCTCGGTCTCGATGTCGATCCGTTCGACGCCGCCGGTGGTCCGACGCGGCGCGCGGTAGGCGCCGTGCGCGCCGGCGATTTTCGAATCCCCGCAATCGAGCACGGTCAGCTCGCACCCGACGTACTTGACGAAGACGACGTCCCGCTGCGCCACGCTCTCCAACGACGCGAGGTCCGTCGACTCCGACACCACGATGAACGGTCGATCGTGATCCTTCACCCCGATGCAGCTGTCTTGTCCCGGGATCGCGCGGTCCGGCGGTTTTGCGGGCGACGCCGGCGCGCCGCCGCATGCGACGAGAAGCGTGCCGACCGTCAGAGCGGCGAAGACGAAGCGGGACCGAAGCATGGCGAAGATCGGCTGCAAAGCGCGAGCCGTCGACGTCGAGGGAGAGGACAGGAGCTTTCCGACGATCCGCCGCACTGCGAGGGCGCGATCGCAACGCTGCATGCAACGCTGCGACGACACGCACGGTTGCACCGACGCCACCTTTAGTATCGCTCGTCGTCGTTCGCCGGCGTCATCGCCCACGCGGGGGCGCCTCGACCGTTGATCGTCGTTCCGCCGTTGACGATGGCGGCGACCATGCCGAGCATCTGCGCGGGGAAGCTCAGCTGCGGCGTCGAGAGCGCGTCGAGCCTCCCGATCTGTTCCGCCGCGAGGGTGATCTCCGCGGCGCCGAGATTGTCGTCGAGCTGCTCCATCGTTCGCGCGCCGAGGATCGTCGAGCTCACGCCGGGGCGGCCGACGACCCAGGCGATCGCCACGCGCGACACCGTCGAGCCGAGCTCCTTCGCGATGCGCGCGAGCTCGTCGAGGAGGTCATACGCCTTGTCGTCGAGGCTGCTGGTGACGCGCTCGCCGCGCCCCGCTTGGTGCTTGCCGTGATCCTCGCGCGCGTACTTTCCCGAAAGCACGCCGCGAGACAACGGCGCCCATGGCGTCACTCCGAGCCCGAGCTCGCGCGCCATCGGGACGAGCTCGCCTTCGACAGTGCGCTGGAGAAGCGAGTATTCGACTTGAAGAGCGATGAGCGGCGACCATCCTCGAAACATCGCGATGGTCTGCGCCTCTGCGCACTTCCACGCGGGCGTATCCGAGAAACCGATGAAACGAACTTTGCCGTCACGCACCAAATCGTCGAGCGCTCGCATCGTCTCTTCGATGGGAGTCGACGCGTCCCATGCATGCATCCAGTACAAGTCGATGTAGCTCGTCTGCAGGCGTCGGAGCGATTGCTCGCATTGCGCGATGATGGCCTTCCTGCTCGCGCCGCCACCGTTCGGATCGCCGCGGTACATGTTCGTGAGAAACTTGGTGGCGATCACCGCGCGGTCTCGCTTCGAAGCGTGCCGACCGAGGTGGTCGCCGATGATCTTCTCCGAGTGTCCTTTGGTGTACCCGTTGGCGGTGTCGATGAAGTTGCCGCCACGGTCGAGGAAGCGATCGAGGATCGCCTCCGAGTCTTTCACGTTCGAGCCCCAGCCCCAGTCTTCGCCGAACGTCATCGCCCCGAGGCACAGAGGAGAAACCCGCAGGCCGGAGCGGCCGAGGGTCACGTAGTGATTGAGCGCCATGCGCGCGAGAATACACAGCAGCCGCGGGTACGTCGTCGGCAGCGACGTCGGCACGTCACTCGGCCCGCGCCGAACGTCGACGCTCCGCCGTGGCGCTCTGCTTCGCGTATGCTCGTCGCGCATGGGCGTGCACGTGAAGAGAGCGACCTTCGTGGTCGTCGCCCTCGTGACCTGCGTGGGTGCGTGCCATCGGAGCGATCCGGACGCGCGGGGCGCGCGCGAGCACGCGCACGACGGCGTCGCGCTCGTCGACCTGTCCGAGGACGAAGCGCGGGAGGCGTGCGACGACGTCTTTCCGTTGCTGCGGCGCCTGGACGAAAAAGGGCATCACCTCGCGTGCGCGATGGGCGCCGAGCTCGCAAGCCAAGCGAAGGGTGCCCCGTCGCGCTGCCACGCCGAATACGACGACTGCGTCGGTCGGCCTCCGACGTGCGGCGAGCGAAGGACGCACGCCGATTGCCCCGCCCTCTTGCGCCGGCTCGCGTGCCCGGCGACGGTCGGCGAGCTCGCGGCGTGCGCGTCGGATCTCGCCGAGACGCTCGACGCGCCGTTGCGTGCGGTCTGCACCAAGCCGCAGCCCGCGAACGCGGTCGCTTCGCCTGCATCGTGCGAGCTGCTCGTACGGAAGTGCCCGAGCACGACCTCGGTCATGACCGTGAGCGTCGGCTTCACGAATGGCGGCTCGTCGTGCGGCGGAGCGACCGCGACACACGCACGCTGATTTCTCTCCGCGAGAACATTCATTCACTCGTCACGTCGAGCCACGAAGAGTCGGCGTAGGCTGCGCGCGAACGCACTCGCAACCCTTCCCATCGAGGCCCCATGAAAGCGATCTTTTTGACCGCGTACGGCGACGCCGACAAGCTCGAGCTCCGCGACGCTCCCGATCCCCCCGTCGGCCCGAACGAGATCCGCGTTCGCATGGCCGGCGCGAGCATCAACCCGATCGATTGGAAGCTCCGGAGCGGCGCGCTCGCGGCGTGGGTGCCGCTCGTGCTTCCCGCGATTCTCGGCAAAGACGCTGCGGGTGTGGTGGACCAGGTCGGTCCGGGGGTCACGGCGTTCGAGGTCGGCGATCACGTGCTCGGGCTCGTGAACGGTGGCTACGCGGAGCTCGTCGTCGCGCCGATCGAAGCGTGGGTGCGCATGCCCGCGAGGCTCGATCTCGTGGACGCGGGAGCGTTGCCGCTCGTCCTCCTCACGGGCGCGCAGCTCGTCGAGGAAGCGATCCAGCCGCGCGCGGGCGACGTGGTGCTCGTCACCGGCGCGCTCGGGAGCGTCGGACGCGCGGCGGTGTTTGCCGCGAAAGCGCGGGGCGCGAAAGTTTGGGCAGGCGTTCGAGGCACGCAGCGCGCAGCGGCGAGCGCGCTCTCCGTGGACGGCGCCGTGGCGCTCGACGACGACGCCGACATCGCGCAGCTTCCGACGCTCGACGCGATCGCGGACACCGTCGGCGGCGAATCTACGCAGAAGCTTCTCGCCAAGGTGAAGGCCGGCGGCGCCATCGGCAGCGTGGTCGGCGAGCCGGCGGGGGCGAAGGAGCGCGGTCTCGTGGTGCACTCGCTCTTGGCGCACGCAGACGCGAAAAGGTTGGCCGAGCTCGCGGGCGCGGTCGCCGAGGGCAAGCTCGTCATTCCGATCGCGAAGAGGCTTCCGCTCGCCGACGCGGCGACGGCTCACGTGCTCGCGCAGAAGGGTGCGGGCGGAAAGGTCGTACTGACGGGATGAGCGCCGCACCCGACGGAAGACCGCGATCGCCCCTGAGTCGACGCGCTCCGTGACGAAACGAGGTCACGATGCTAAACGACGCGAGAGATGGAGAAGCTCCTCCGCGGCACGCACCAATTCAAAGCCGAGTATTTCGCGACGCATCGTGAGCTGTTTCGCCAACTCGCCGTCGCGGGTCAGCAGCCCGAGACGCTCTTCCTCACGTGCTCCGATTCACGCGTCGATCCGAACCTCATCACGAGCGCCGCCCCGGGCGAGCTCTTCATCGTGCGCAACGTCGGGAACGTCGTCCCGCCGTACGATCCGGACTCGAGCGGCGCGACCGCGGCGGCGCTCGAGTATGCCGTCGAGGTGCTCAACGTCGAGAACATCATCATCTGCGGCCACACCACGTGCGGCGCGGTCGCAGCGATCCTCGATCCGAGCCGCGCCGAGAACCTTCCGCACGTGAAGCGGTGGCTTCGTCACACGTCGCACGTCCGCGAGCTCGTCGACACGCGCTACTCGGCGCTGACCGGCGATGCGCGCTCGACGGCGACGGCGGAAGAGAACGTGCTCGCGCAGCTCGAGCATCTGCGCGCGTACCCGTTCGTCGCGAAGCGGCTCGCGGCGGGGACGCTGCGGATCAACGGGTGGATGTTTCAGATCGCGACGGGCGAGGTGTTCGACTACGACCCGGCGCGCGAGGAGTTCGTTCGGCTGCTCGCCGAGGACTCGGAGTCGGCGGCGAAATCGATCCGCTGACGGCGCGTCACGCGCTGACAGGCAGCCGCGAGCGGATCGCCGCGCCCATCTCGCGCGTCGAGATGCAGGCGGAGCGAGACCGCGGCGCGAGGTCCGCCGTCCGCGCGCCGTCCGCCACGGCGTGACGCACCGCGCGCTCGATCGCGAGCGCCTCTTCGACGAGACCGAGCGAGTGACGAAGGAGCATCGCCGCGCTCAGGATCGTCCCGACCGGATTCGCGATCTCTTTTCCTGCGATGTCCGGCGCCGATCCGTGGATCGGCTCGTACACGCCGAGCGTCCCGTCGCCGAGCGATGCGCTCGGGAGCATACCGAGCGAGCCTGCGAGCGCGGCCGCTTCGTCGGTCAAGATGTCGCCGAAGAGGTTCTCCGTGACGACGACGTCGTAGCTGCGCGGCGCCGTCACCAGGCGCATCGCCGCCGAATCGACGAGCTGATGCTCGAGCTTCACGCGCGGGAACTCGCTCGCCACTTCCTTCGCGACCTCGCGCCACAAGCGCGACGACTCGAGGACGTTTGCTTTGTCGACCGAAGTGAGAAGTCCTCGACGCGACTCCGCGAGACGAAACGCGAACCTCACGACGCGACGGATCTCGGTATCCGTGTACTCGAGCGTGTCGACTGCGCGGACGTGATCGCCGACTTGCTCACGGAAGCGCGGCTGACCGAAGTAGAGGCCGCCGGTGAGCTCGCGCACGAAGACGAGATCGACGTCGCTCAAGAGCTCGGGCTTCAGCGGCGAAGCGTCCGCGAGCGCCGGATGAAGCTGAATCGGCCGCACGTTCGCCCAGAGACCGAGATCGCGACGGAGCTTCAAAAGCCCTTGCTCGGGCCGCACCTTCGCGCGCGGATCGTCCCACTTCGGACCGCCGACCGCGCCGAGGAGCACCGCGTCCGCCGCGTGGCACGCTTCGATCGTCGCGGGCGGGAGCGGATCGCCCGTCGCGTCGATCGCCGCGCCGCCGATCAGGTGCTCGTCGAACGCGAAGCGGTGACCATAGTCGATCGCGATCGTCTCGAGGATCGAGCGCGCCTCCGCCACGACCTCGGCGCCGATGCCATCACCCGGAAGCAATACGATGCGAGCCTTCATCCGTTTTCTCCGTGTCGAGGAAGAGTCCATATTCGATGCCGTCTGCAAGCGCGTGCCACGATGCTTCGATGATGTTGGGCGACGCGCCGACCGTGCTCCATCGGCGTGCGCCGTCGACGTGATCGACGAGGACGCGCGTCGTCGCCGCGGTGCCGTCGGCGCCGTCCAAGATGCGGACCTTGTAGTCCGCGAGGTGCGTGCGCTCGAGCGCGGGGAACGCCGGACAGAGCGCTTTTCGTAGCGCGGCGTCGAGGGCGCTGACCGGGCCGTTCCCCTCGGCGGCGGTGTGGAGGATCCGATCACCGACCGCGATCTTGATCGTCGCCTCGGCGAACGTGTCCATGTCGTCCGCGCGCTCGCGTCGACCGACCATCACCTTGTACTCGAGGAGGCGAAACGGCGGCTGGTAGTCGGGCGCGCTTCGCCGGAGCATGAGCGCGACCGACGCCTCGGCCGCTTCGAAGGAGAAGCCGCGCGCCTCGCCCGCCTTGATCCGATCGAGGACGCCGACTTCGGCGCCGCTCTCGACGGCGAGGCCGAGCTCCTCGGCTTTGCTGAGGACGTTACCGCGACCCGACAGCTCGCTCACGATGACGCGGCATTCGTTGCCGACGAGCGCGGGATCGATGTGCTGGTACGAAGTCTTGCAGCGGCGCATCGCCGCGACGTGGACGCCGCCTTTGTGCGCGAACGCGCTGCGCCCGACGTACGGCGCGTGCTCGTCGGCGGCGACGTTGGCGATCTCGGCGACGAGGTGCGAGGCTTCACGGATCTCGCGGAGCTTGCCGTTCGGGAGGCAACGCAGCGCGAGCTTGAGCTCGAGGGTCGGGATGACGGCGCACAGGTTGGTGTTGCCGCAGCGCTCGCCGTACCCGTTGATCGTCCCTTGCACGTGACGTGCGCCCGCGCGGACGGCCGCGAGCGTGTTCGCTACCGCGCAGCCGATGTCGTCGTGCGCGTGGATCCCGAGCGGCGTCGCGATCGCGCGCCTCACGAGCGCGACGACCTCTCCGATTTGCCACGGGAGGATGCCGCCGTTGGTGTCGCAGAGGACGAGCGTCTCCGCGCCGCCGCGCGCCGCCGCGCGCAGCGTCTCGAGCGCATACGACGCGTCTTCGATCCATCCGTCGAAGAAGTGCTCGCCGTCGTAGATCACGCGCCGGCCGTTCTTGCAGAGAAACGCGACCGTCTCCTCGATCATTCGGAGGTTCTCGTCGCGCGTCGTGCGAAGCACCTCGGTGACGTGCAGCACACTCGACTTGCCGAAGACCGCGCACACGTCCGTGCGCGCATCGAGGAGCGCGCGCACGCTCGGATCGTCCGCGACGTTGGCCTCCGCGCGGCGCGTCGCGCCGAACGCGACGATCGCGGCGCGCTTCCACTCGAGGTCGCGCGCGCGCCGGAAAAATTCGGCGTCCTTCGGATTCGACCCGGGCCATCCGCCTTCGACGAACGCGACGCCGAGCGCGTCGAGCCGCTGCGCGATGCGGACTTTGTCCTCGCACGAGAGCGACAGGCCTTCGCGTTGTGTTCCGTCGCGGAGCGTCGTGTCGAAGACGTCGACGCGGCTATCGAGGCCATCGTTCTTGTCAGAGGGATTCATGGGCCTCTATGCGCGGCAGGAACGAGAGGAGATAGTCGAGCTCGTCGATCCCTTCGAGGAGGCAGCGCTTCGCGAACGGATCGACGGGAAAGCGCGAGGCTGTGCCGTCGGGCGTAGTGACGGTCTGCGACGCGAGATCCACGGTGACGCGCGCCGCTGCGTCGGACGCGCCGAGCGCGACGATGCGCGCGTGCGCCTCGGCGTCGAGCACGACCGGCAGGACGCCGTTCTTCAGCGCGTTCCCGTTGAAGATGTCGGCGAACGACTTCGCGATGACGACGCGAATCCCCCAGCCCGAGAGCGCCCACGGCGCGTGCTCGCGCGACGAGCCGCAACCGAAGTTCGCCCCCGCGACGAGGATCTGCGCGCCCGATGCCGCCGGTCGGTTGAGCGCAAACTCCGGACGCGGCGCGCCCGAGGCGTCGTAGCGCCAGTCCGCGAACAGGCTCGCGCCGAGCCCGTCGCGGCGGAGCACCTTGAGGAAGCGCGCGGGGATGATCTGGTCGGTGTCGACGTCGTCGGAGTCGAGGACGACGACGTGCGAGGTGATGGTGGTGAAGGTGGCCATTGTCAATCTCCTTACAGAAGCGTTCGCACGTCGGTGACGCACCCGGTGACGGCGGCCGCGGCCGCGGTGAGCGGCGACGCGAGGAGCGTGCGACCGCCCTTCCCTTGCCTCCCCTCGAAGTTGCGGTTGCTCGTGCTGACCGCGTACTGCCCCGGCGAGAGCTGGTCGCCGTTCATCGCGATGCACATCGAGCAGCCCGCCTCGCGCCACTCCGCGCCTGCGTCGCGGAAGATCTGATCGAGCCCTTCGGCCTCCGCCTGGCGCTTCACGGCGACCGAGCCAGGAACGACGAGCGCGCGCACGCCTTCTGCGACGCGACGTCCGTCGAAGATGCGCGCCGCTTGCCGCAGATCGCCGATGCGCGAGTTGGTGCACGACCCGATGAAGACGACGTCGACGCGCTTTCCGAGCAGCGGCTTCCCTGGTTCGATGTCCATATACGCGATCGACTTCTCCATCGCGGCGCGCTGCTGCGCGTCGGGCGCGTCCGACGGCGTCGGCACCGCGTGCGTGATCGGGATCCCCATCCCGGGATTCGTCCCCCACGTGATCATCGGCTCGAGTGACGACGCATCGAGCGTCACCGTGCGATCGAACGTCGCGTCGCGATCCGACGGAAGCTCGCGCCATCGTGCGACTGCGCGATCCCAATCGGTACCGCGCGGCGATCGCTCGCGACCCGCGAGGTACTGGAACGTCGTGTCATCGGGCGCGATCATTCCGGCGCGCGCGCCCGCCTCGATCGACATGTTGCAGACCGTCATTCGCTGCTCCATGTCGAGCGCGCGGACGGCGTCGCCCGTGTACTCGAAGACGTACCCCGTGCCGCCGCCGACACCGAGCTTCGCGATCAGCGCGAGGATCACGTCCTTCGCGGTGACGCCGCGCCGGAGCGCCCCGGAGATCTGCACGTCGCACGTCTTCGGTTTGCGCTGAAGGAGGCACTGCGTCGCGAGGACGTGCTCGACCTCGCTCGTGCCGATTCCGAACGCGAGCGCGCCGAACGCGCCGTGCGTCGCCGTGTGGCTGTCGCCGCAGACGATCGTCGTCCCCGGCTGCGTGAGTCCGAGCTCCGGCCCGATGACGTGGACGATCCCCTGCTTCGGCGAGCCGAGCGCGTAGAGCGGGATCCCGTTCGCGAGGCAGTTCTCCTCGAGCTCGCGCAGCTGCGCCGCGCCTTGTACGTCGAGCATCTGCAGCGCGCGCGGCAACGTCGGCGTCGAGTGGTCCATCGTCGCGAACGTTCGATCGGGACGCCGCACGGGGAGCCCGCGCCCGCGCAGCCCGCTGAAGGCTTGCGGCGACGTGACCTCGTGCACGAGGTGGAGGTCGACACTGAGCACCGCCGGGCATCCCGGCTCTTCGGTGACGACGTGCGACTCCCAGATCCGCTCGAACAACGTCTTCGGCTTCATGTTCGCGCCTCCGCGAGCAGCTTGTTCAGCGCCGCGACGTACGCCTTCGCGCTCGCGACGATGATGTCGGTGTCGGCGCCGTGACCGTGCACGACACGCGGCTGCGGCGCGCCGTGCTGCGCGTGCATCGTCCCGTCGTCTCCACGAACGCGCACGGTGACTTCGCCGAGCGCGTCGATCCCCTCGGTGACCGCGTGCACGGAGAACTCGAGGAGCATGCTGTCGTGCGCGACGATCTCGTCGATCGCCTTGAACGCCGCGTCGACCGGCCCGGTGCCGACCGCCGCGCGGATGTGATGCTTCCCGTCCGGCCCGCGGAGGCGAACGGTGGCCGTCGGCATGCCCTGCGTACCGCACCCGACGAGCAAGCCGTCGAGCGAGAACACTTCGCGCGGTTGCCTCACCTCGGACGCGACGAGCGCCTCGAGATCGGCGTCGGTGATTTTCTTCTTCTTGTCGGCGAGCGCCTTGAAGCCGACGAACGCACGCGCCAGCGCATCCGGATCCAGCGGGTAGCCGAGCTCGGTGAGGCGAGCGCCGAGCGCGTGCCGACCCGAGTGCTTGCCTAGGACGAGCGACGTCTGCGTCGCACCGACCGTGTCCGGCCGCATGATCTCGTACGTCGTCTCGTTCTTGAGCATCCCGTCTTGGTGGATGCCCGACTCGTGCGC
Source organism: Deltaproteobacteria bacterium (assembly GCA_043785585.1). GTDB lineage: Bacteria > Myxococcota_A > Polyangia > Polyangiales > Polyangiaceae > JBBQXV01. Next base: position 21,507 of record JAYVXB010000067.1, read on the forward strand.
GAACGCATTCGCGCCGACGATCGCCTTGTTCGGCTGCACGCTCATGCCAGTGGTCGTGCTGACGAGCCGGCTTACGCGCGTCAGCTGCGTCGTGTCGATCCAGGTCTTCATCCCGAAGGCCTCGAAGCGCGTCTCGAGCGCCATCACGACCTCTTCGAGCGCCGCGTTCCCCGCGCGCTCGCCGATCCCGTTGATCGTCACCTCGGCTTGACGCGCGCCGGCCGCGAGCGCCGCGAGCGTGTTCGCCGTCGCCATCCCGAGGTCGTCGTGGCAGTGCACCGAGAGGACGACGCCGTCGATCCCGGGCACGCGCTCGCGGAGCGTGTGGATGAGCGACGTCATCTCGGACGGCGTCGTGTAGCCGACCGTGTCGGGCACGTTCAGCGTCGTCGCGCCCGCGCGAAGCGCCCGCGTGAACACCTCGACGAGAAAGTCGCGATCGCTTCGGGTCGCGTCTTCCGCGCTGAACTCGACGTCGGCGCAGAGGCTCTTCGCGTACCCGACCATCTCCGTCACACGCTCGAGCACCTCGGCCGGCGACATTCGCAGCTTGTGCTTCATGTGGATCGGCGACGTCGCGAGGAACGTGTGAATGCGCGGATGTGCCGCACGCTTCACGCCGTCCCACGCGCACGCGATGTCCGGCTTGGCTGCGCGCGCGAGCGCACAGACGATCGGCGGATCGCTCGAAGGGCGACGCTCGGGACGGGTGCGTCCGACCTCCTCCGCGATCGCTTGAACCGCCGCGAGATCGTCCGGCGACGCCGACGGAAACCCGGCTTCGATGACGTCGACGCCGAGGCGCGACAAGACGTGCGCCACCTCGACCTTCTCTTGGGATGTCATGGACGCGCCGGGCGACTGCTCGCCGTCGCGCAGCGTGGTGTCGAAAATTCGAACTCGATCGACCATGGTCAGTCCCCCGGCTTCGTCGTAACTGGATCCAAAAACGGCATCATCTTCCGGAGGCCGACGCCGACGCGCTCGAGCGTCTGCTCCTGCTCCGCGTGGCGATGCTTCTCGAACCACGGGCGCCCGTTCTCGTTTTCGGCGATCCAAGCCTTCGCGAACGTCCCGTCCTTGATCTCGCTGAGGATCCGCTTCATCTCGTCGCGAGTTTGCTGGTTCACGACGCGCGGCCCGGAGACGTAGTCGCCGTACTCGGCGGTGTCGCTGATCGAGTAGCGCATGTAGTTGAGCCCGCCGCGGTACATGAGATCGACGATGAGCTTCAGCTCGTGGAGGCACTCGAAGTACGCGACCTCGGGCTGGTAGCCCGCGTCGACCAGCGTCTTGAACCCCGCCTTCACGAGCTCGCTGACACCGCCGCACAAGACGGCCTGCTCGCCGAAGAGATCCGTCTCGGTCTCTTCTGCGAACGTCGTCTCGAGGACTCCCGCGCGCGCGGCGCCGAGCGCCATCGCGTACGAGAGGGCGAGCGCGTGCGCCGTTCCACTCGCGTCTTGATGCACCGCGAGCAGCGCAGGCACGCCGCCACCCGACTGGTACGTCTCGCGCACGCGATGCCCAGGTCCCTTCGGCGCGATCATGCTCACGTCGATCGACGCGGGCGGCGTGATCGTCCCGAAGCGGATGTTGAAGCCGTGCGCGAACATGAGCGTCTTGCCCGCGGAGAGATGCGGCGCGAGCTGCTCCTTGTAGATCTTCGCTTGGCTCGTATCGGGCGTGAGCACCATGATCACGTCGGCCCACGCCGCCGCCTCCGCGACGTTGCTCACTTCGAGTCCCGCTTTCTCCGCCTTCGCACGGCTTGCGCTCGATGCCGGAAGGCCGACGCGCACCTGCACGCCACTGTCCTTGAGGTTGAGCGCGTGCGCGTGACCTTGCGATCCGTACCCGATGATCGCGACCTTCTTCGCCTTGATGAGATCGAGGTTCGCGTCCGTGTCGTAATGAATCTTCGCCATCGTCATTTCCCTTTCCAAAGTCTCGTGAATCACGAGACACGCGCTCCCGAAGGTCGCGCAGAGGTCACGCTGCAACGTCATCGCCGACCGAGGCCGGCTGGCTCGTTTCGACTCGTTCGCCCGCGCCGCGCGTCATCGCGATCGCGCCCGTGCGAACCATCTCGAGGATCCCGAACGGACGAAGCACGTCGACGAGGCCGTCGAGCTTCTCTTGCGTCCCGGTGATCTCGACCATCAGCGCGTGCGATCCGACGTCGACCACGCGCGCTCGAAACACCTCGCAGATCTGAAGCACCTGCGCGCGCGTCTCCGCGTCGGCGCGCACCTTCACGAGCGCCAAGTCGCGCGACACCGACGCTGCGTGCGTGATGTCCTCGACGCGGATCACGTTGACGAGCTTGTAGAGGTTCGCCGCGATCCGCAGCGCCTGGTCGTCGTCCGCGGACATCACCAGCGTGATGCGCGAGATCCCGTCGCGATCCGTGCGACCGACCGTGAGCGACTCGATGTTGTACGCGCGCCGCCGAAAGAGTGACACGACGCGATTCAGGACGCCGGGCTGATCATCGACGTACGCGATGAACGTGTGCATCGTCGGGAGACTCATCGTCATCACTCGCTCTCTGCGTCCTCGACGAGGACGCTCCTTGCTGGGGGACGCCGGATCATCTGGCCGAGGTCTGCCCCCGCCGGCACCATGGGGTAGACGCTGTCTTCTTGCTCGACGCGAAAGTCGATCACGCACGTGCCCGGCGTGCTTCGAGCGAACGCGACGACGTCGGGGATCTCTTCACGCTTCGTCACGCGTCGCGCTTCGAGGCCGTGCGCTCGCGCGAGCATGACGAAGTCGGGGCTCTTCAGCGGCGTCGCCGAGTAGCGCCCTTCGTAGAACATCTCCTGCCACTGCCGGACCATCCCGAGAAACCCGTTGTTGATGATCGCGACGTTGACCTTCTTGTTCTCCTGCGCGAGCGTCGAGAGCTCGCACGCCGTCATCTGGAATCCGCCGTCGCCGACGATGACCCAGATGTCGTCGTCGGGCCGCGCGAACCGCGCGCCGATCGCCGCGGGCAACGCGAACCCCATCGTCCCGAGCCCGCCCGACGTGATGAGCGACCGCGCGCGATCGTGCTTGTAGTACTGCGCCGCCCACATCTGGTGCTGCCCGACGTCGGTGACGACGAGCGCGTTGCCTTCGGTGAGGCGCCAGAGATCGTGGATGACGTGCGCGGCGTAGAGATGCCCGTCGTGCGGGAGCGTCTGGATGTCGCGCACCGCCGAGTCGCCTTTGAGATCGTGGATGCGATC
>JAYVXB010000068.1:0-24689 GCA_043785585.1 Deltaproteobacteria bacterium
ATCGTCGAAGCGCCTGCGATCGTGCAGCACCGCACCGAGATTCCCGAGCGCGCGCGCCTCGGCATGCATGTTCGATACGCCGAGATCGAGGACCTTCTCGTAGGCGATCTTCGCCGCATCGAGATCGTGCATCGAGTGACGCATGACGCCGATGTCGAGCATGACGAGCGCCTCGGCCTCCGTGTCGTTGCGCGACTTCGCGAGCGCGAGGGCCGCGTCCAGATCGCTCGCCGCGTCGTCGAAGCGCCCCTTGGTCGAGAGAATGCGCGCGCGCGCCTGGCGTGCGTCGACGACGAGGCGCGGGTCGACGGACGCGCCCGCTTGCCCGATCGCTTCGTCGAGGAGCTCGAGGTGACGACCGAACGGACCGCGCGTGACGAGGACCGGATCGAGCGCGAGGAGCGCTTCGAGCGCGCGCGCGGCCGAACGCGTCGCGAGCGCGTGCTCGACGGCGGCGACGAGGTTGTCGACCTCGACGGCAATCGCCTGGAGCGACGCGACGCTCCCCGTCGACGTGACGTCGCGCGCGAGGCGGCGGCACGTGGTGGCGTAGTGCTCGCCGTGACGCGCGCGCGCTTCGTCGGCGAGTCCGAGATCGTCGAGCTTGATGGAGGCGAGATCGCGAACCGCGCCCCACATGGCGATGCGCGCGCCGCTCGCGTCCTGCGCGAGCGATGACGTGAGGAGCGATTTGTCGCGAAGCGACTGCAGCAAGTCGAGCGCGTTCGGCGACGCGAGGACATGCTCCGCCGCTTGCGCGGTGAAGCCGCCGCGGAAGACCGACGCGCACGCGAGCGCTTGTTTCTCGTCGTCCGAGAGCTGCGCCCACGACCACTCGAGCGCCTCGCGCATCGTGAGCGGATGCTCGTCGGTGCCCGCGCCGCCGAGGAGATCGAGCGGCCTGTGCAAGCGCTCGAGGAGGCCGTCGAGACCGAGGACGCCGATGCGCGCGGCGGCGAGCTCGATCGCGAGGGGGCTGTGATCGAGCGCGCGCACGATCCGCTCGACGCGCGGATCCGGCGCGATGCGTGCGCGTTCGAGGAAGAGGCGCGACGCTTCGTCGGTCGGCAGCGGGCCGAGCTCGACGGCGACCGCCGAGATGCGTAGGCGCTCGCGTGACGTCACGAGGAAGCGCGCCTTCGGAGCGGCCGCGCGCCACTGCGCGACGAGTGACGCGAGGGTGGGCGCGAGACCTTCGACGTGATCGATGACGAGCAGCCATCCGCCTCGCGCGTCGAGGATGCGACCGATCGCCGCGGCGATGTCGTCGCTCGATCCACCCGGCGCGATCCCGAGGGCGAGGCACACCGCGCGCAGGACCCCTTCGGAGTCATGCGCGTCGCGGAGATCGCAGTACGACGCGCCGTCGAGATCACCTGCGACGAGCGTGCGCGCGATCTCCACCGCGACGCGCGTCTTCCCCACTCCGGCCGGCCCCCACAACGCGAGCGTCGCGCCGCTCGCGCCCAACGTCGCGCACGCGTCACGCACGTCGATCTCGCGTCCCACGAGCGCCCCCTGCGGTGCCGGGAGCACGGACGTCGCGATCGCACGCGACGCCGGCACGGGCCGAGCGGTGACGCTGATCGGCGCGGGGAGCCGCCCCGGCGGCGCGCTCATCACGGTGCTCTCCATCACGTCGCTGTGCGCGGCGCTCGGGATCGGCCCGAGGTTCACCCCGGCAAGCGCTGTCTCGAGCGCCACGAGCTCGTTGCAGAGCGCCACCGCGGTCGGTCGCTTTTCGGGATCGCGTTCGAGCAAGCGCGCGAGAAAGTCGTCGAGCGCTCGCGGCACTTCGGCGCGAACGCTGCGCGCGCGCGGCGCGTCCTCGAGGACGATCTTCGCGAGGATCGACACCTCGTCGTCAGCTTCGTGCGGCCGTTGCCCCGTCACGCACTCGAACAGAATGACGCCGAGCGCGAAGACATCGGCGCGGCCGTCGACGCGACGCGAGCTGCGAATCTGCTCCGGCGCCATGTACTCCAGCGTTCCGATCCGCGCGCCGGTCGCCGTGAGCATGCGCGCGCTCTGGATGCGCGCGATCCCGAAGTCGACGAGCTTGGCCATCGCGACGCTGCTCCGCGGGAGCATGACGTTGCTCGGCTTGAGGTCGCGGTGAACGACGCCGCGCGCGTGCAAGATCGCGAGGACGTCGGCGAGGCGCGTCGCGAGCGCGAACATCTCGCGCATGCTCACTCCGCGATCCACGAGGCGACGCGCGAGGCTCTCGCCTTCGATCCACTCCATGACGAGGAACGGCGTGAGGTCGTCGATCGTGCCGTGAGCGACGTAGCGGACGATCCCCTCGTGCGCCGTATTCGTCGGCGCGCCGTCGGGACCGGCGGGACCGACGGGGCTCGCCAGACTCAACAGAGCGGCGATCTCGATCTGAAACCGCTCGATCATTCGCCGCTCGCCGCGGTGAAGGACCTTGAGCGCGACCCGGTCGCCGGTCATGCTGTCGGTGGCGCGGTACACGCTCCCCATCCCGCCGGAATCGGCGAGTCCGTCGATGACCCACCTTCCGCTTATGGACTCGCCGGGTTGCATGGGCGAAGCGAATGTACCCTGCATTGACGGGGGACTCGATGATGCGAACGACACATAGGGGCTTTCTTTTCGTGGTCCTCGGCATCGGCGCCGCCGCATGCTCGGACGGCGGCGTCGTCAACGTTCGCGGGGACGACGCGGGGGCGGACAGCGGTGGCTCGGACGCGGGCGCGTCGGAGACGGCGAGCGACGCGGCGACGCAGCGCATCTTCGTCGGCGCGGTCACCGGGACCGACGCGCGCGTCGCGCTCGTCGTCGAGGGACCCAAGGCGTTCCTCTTTTTCTGCGGCGGCGCGGCGACGTACACGACGCACACCAAATGGTTTCGCGGCGACGCCTCGCTCGCCGCACCGTTCACGCTCGTGCAGACCGGGTGGACCGCGTCGGGCACCCTGCAGACCGACGGCACGACGATCAACGGCACGCTCGATCGCGCGATGGACGGCGATGCGCCGCTCGTGTGGACCGCGAGCGCCGTCAACCCAGCCACCGCCGCGGGCCTCTACGAAGAGACCGACACGGATGGCACCGCCGCGCTCATCGTCACGCAACCGACGACCGCCGACATGCCGGTGCTCCAAGGCGCGTTCAAGTCGGGCAACGGCGTCATCCAGCAGGTCGTGCCGCTGCTCCCCGTCCCCGACGGATTCAAGGTGACGGTCACCGTCAACGGCGCGTCGAAGGAGATCGCTCTCTTCCGCGCGCACCCGCGCTGAGACTCACCGAACGAACGCGACGCGCACGCCTTCGACATGCTGCGAGAGCGCGAGCTTCGCGGAGTCGGTGCAATAGCTCGCGGGGTATCGCTTGACGAACGTCGCGAGCGGCTTGGTGTCGTGGAGCGAAGGCGAGCGCAGGAGCGCGATCCTCAGCTCGGCGCACGGCAGGCGCGTGCGGAGGACCTCGGCTTCGTAGCGACCTCCGCCGCTCGCGAGGTACTGCGCGTACGAGTCGATCGTGCCGCGAGTGTTCGCGCGCGCGAAGCGAAGATCGTCGTTCGTGGTCTTGCTGTAGGAGAACGAGGCGGCGCCGACGGCTGCTCCGACACCGAGCGCGGCGGCCCACGCAGCGACGGCAACGGAGACACGTCCTCCGCGCGACGGCACGCGCGGCGCCGAGTGCACCGAGCGCACCGAGCTCGCGTCTCCCCAGCCTCCCGCCTCGCGGAGCTCGTGGAACACGTCGTAGACAGCGACGGTCGCGAGATCGCCCGCGTTCGCGAGCGCCTCGATGCGGCCGACGGTGCGTACGATCTCGGCGCGAAGATCGTCCGCGATCGCGCGTTCGTTCACCGCGAGCGCAAACGCGGTTTTATCGGCGAACTCGATTTCGAGCGTCGCGGCACAGTGCGCGCCTTCGTCCGCGCGAACGCGAACGTCGCGGGCGCTCGCGAGCGGATAGAGACGAATGCGCGACTCGCGCGCGTCGACGAGATCGAACGGGAAGAGGTAGATCCCGGCCGCCACGCCGCCTCCTGGGCTCGCGCGGCGCGACCGCAGCGCGCCCGCGATCGCCCCCGCGGCGAGGACGGCGAGGCCGACGTGCGTGACGAGGAGCGCGAGCGACGGCGCGGTCGACGCGGTGCACGCGAAGAGGATCGCCACGCCGAGCGCCATCGTCGCAGCGATCGCCAGCGCGCTGCCCGATCGCGGCCCGACGCGCGCGCCCGTGGGCACCGCGAGCAGCGGCGTCGGCACCGCGTGGCCGCGCATGCACTCGTACAGGTACGCGCGCGTCGCGGCGGGGAGATCGCGCACGTCGAACGAACGCACGGCGCCCGCGTACCTCGAGGCGTTCGCGCCGAATCCAGGGTGGGGTTTGTCTGCCGAGGAGCGGTACATGGCGGGACAGACACCGCGACGTGCCGAAACTTTGGCGGGTGCGCTATATAGCTGCGCCATGAAGAACCGCCGCTCCAGTCTCGTCGCAATTCTCCTCTTCTCGTCGCCGTGGATCGTCGCAGCCTGCAAACAGGAAGCGGCCCCCGAGCCCGGCGTCACCACGAGCACCGCGCTGACGATCCCGAGCGCGGCACCCACACCGAGCACGAGCGGCGCGGGCGGCGGATGGCTGTCGATCGCGTCGAGCAACAGCTTGGAAACCGTCGCGAGCGCGGCGCCGAGCGCGATCCTCACCGCGTCGCCGAACATGAAGGCGGACGGCGGCGCGGTCGCGTCGGCTTCCGCGTCGGGCTCCGCGAAGCCCGGCGCCAAATTCACCGCGACGCAGAAGACCCCCGCGCAGCTCGATCCCGCGCTCGCGAAAGAGACGGCGCCCGCCCTCTTCAAGGCGAAGTTCATGACGACGAAGGGAGACTTCGTCCTCGAGGTGCACCGCGACTGGGCGCCCAACGGCGCCGACCGCTTCTACAACCTCGTCAAGCTCGGCTACTACAACGAGACGCGCTTCTTCCGCGTCGTCGACGGCTTCATGGTCCAGTGGGGCATCCACGGCGATCGCGCGGTGAACAAGCTGTGGTCCGAGAACACCTTCCCGGACGATCCGGTCAAGCAGCAGAACACGCGCGGCATGGTCACCTTCGCGAAGCGCGGCACGCCCAACTCGCGCTCGACGCAGATCTTCATCAACTTCGTCGACGGCAACACGCGCCTCGACCCGATGGGCTTCGCGCCGTTCGCGAAGGTCGTCGAAGGGATGAACGTCATCGACACGCTCTACAAGGGATACGGCGAGGGCGCGCCGGGCGGCAAAGGCCCCGATCAAGGCCGCATGCAGGCCGAGGGGAACGACTACCTCAAGAGTGACTTCGACAAGCTCGATTGGATCAAGGAAGCGAAGATCGTCCCGTGACGCGCGCGAGCTTCTTCCTCGCGGTGACGGCGCTGTCGGCGTTCGCGTGCGCGCGCGATCCTCAGGCGGCACCGTCGGCGTCGTCACCGACGAGCGAAGGGACGGGCATGCCGTCGCCGCCCCCGTCAGGCGACTTCGACGCCGGCGCGACGCCACGCTCCACGCTCCAGCAGCTCGCGAACAAGCCCGACGATGGTCGCTTCGTCGTCGAGGCGATCATCGTCCGCGTGCAGACGTGCCACTGCCCCGAGGGGCTCAAGTGCAAGTGCCTTCCGGACGCGATCGTCGTGACGAACGACTTCGCGGACAGCGCGTCGTGGACGCTCCGCACCGACGTTCACGGCGACCTCGAAAAGATGTTCGTCCTCGGCGGGCACTACACGCTGCTCGTGCTCGTGCAAAACGGCGAGCCGCGCGTCATCGGCGGCGGCGCGCGTTGAGCTAGCGATAGCCCTCGGCTTGAAGCGCGAACATGTGCGCGTACCTCCCCTTCGCCGCGACGAGCTCGTCGTGCGAGCCGGACTCGACGACGCGCCCGTGATTGAGGACGACGATCCGCTGCGCCATGCGCACGGTCGGGAAGCGGTGCGAGATCACGATCGTCGTGCGCCCCTTCGCGAGCTCGCGAAAGCGTGAGAAGACCGCGTGCTCCGCTTCGGCGTCGAGCGCCGCGGTCGGCTCGTCGAGCACCAGGATGTCCGACTCCTCGCGCATGAACGCGCGCGCGAGCGCCACCTTTTGCCACTGACCGCCCGACAGCTCGGTGCCGTCGGCGAACCATCGTCCGAGCGATGCGTCGAGCCCGCCCGCGAGCGACGCGACGAGCTCGGTCGCGCCGCCGCGCTCGACGGCGCGCTCGATCCGCGGCTCGTCGGCGAGATGCGCGACGCTGCCGAGCCCGACGTTCTCACGAAGCTTGAATTGGTATTGGTTGAAGTCTTGAAAGACGACCCCGAAGCGACGACGTAGCGTCTCAGGCTCCCACTCGCGGAGATCGCGACCGTCGAGGAGGATGCGCCCCTCGGTCGGCTCGTACAGCCGAGTGAGAAGCTTGATGAGCGTCGTCTTGCCTGCGCCGTTTTCGCCGACGAGCGCGAGGCTGTCACCGGGCGCGATCGTGAGATCGACGTCGCGCACGGCCCACTCTTCTTTGCCCGGGTAGCGAAAGCCGACGTGCTCGAAGACGATCCCCGTCGACGCGGCGTCCGCGGTCGACGCCGAGGCTGGGCTCGTGACCGACGTCGATCCCGTCATGCGAAGGAACTCGAAGAGGTTCGACATGTAGAGGTTGTGCTCGTAGATCCCGCCGATCGATCCGAGCATCGACTGGAACGACTGCTGCCCCATGCGAAACGCGAGGATGTAGAGCGTCATCTCGCCGAGCGTGATCTTTTGCGCGGCGGCGAGGAGCGCCATCGCGACGTACGCCGCGTAGAACGCGCCGGTCGCGAGGAGCGTCAGCGCGTGCGTCACGCCGGCGCGCTTCACGGCGAGCTTGCGATCCTCTTCGTAGAATTGCTCGGCGAGCGTGCGGTAGCGATCGAGGAGGAGCGGGCCGAGGCCGAAGAGCTTCACCTCTTTCGCGTGCTCGTCGTTCGCGAGGACGTACTCGAGGTAGAGAAGGCGACGCGACTCGGGCGAGCGCCAGTTGCGCACGCGGAACGCCTGCTTCGAGTAGCGCATCTCGGCGATCGTCGCGGGTACGGTCGCCAAGAGGAGCCCGACGACCGCCCAAGCACTGAACTGAATGAGAAGCGCCGCGTACCCGACGAGCGTGATGAGGCTCTGCACGAGCTGGAAGCTCTCGGTGACGAGCGCGACCGGACGCGACGACGCCTCGCGCCGCGCGCGCGTGAGCTTGTCGTAGAACTCCGAGTCTTCGAAGAAGCGCAGATCGAGGCCGAGCGCTTTCTCGAGGATCGTGACGTTGATGTCGATGCCGAGGCGCGCGCCGAGGAGCGAGCGCACGAGGCCGAGCCCGCGCTGCACCATCGCCATCACGACGACGAGGACGAGCTCGACGATCACCCAACGGAACGCGTCGTCGCGCGAGCGTGCGACCACGGCGTCGACGATCCGCTTCCCCGCGTACGCGACACCGAGCGGCACGAGCGCGCCCACCCCCGTCAGCGCACCGAGCGCGATCGTCATCGGACGCGACGATGCCCAGACGAGCGCGAGCGTGCGTCGCGTATGCGCCGCGCTCTCGCGGACGGCGGCGACTAGGCTCTGCTTTGGTTTCTTCGGCTCGTGCGTGGGCGACATGGGGGAGTCTGAGCGCCCAGCAGCGCATCGACACAGGGGAGGACGACGTCGGAGATGGCGCGCGCGCGCAAGATGCGCTGCTCCTTCTCCGATGAGATGCCGTGGCGCGCGAGATCGTTGTCCGATGCCGGGGCGACGGTCGCGGTGCACGCGCGGGTTCCGGTGTCGCGCAGATCGCTCGCGGCGCGCTCGAGCGCATCGCGAACGTCGGCGCCGCCGGCACGAAGCGCCCACGCGACGGTCTTCCACGCGAGCGCGGCGTGGCGATCCTCGTCATCGGCGATCCGCGAGAGGAGCGCGCGCACCGTGGGATCCTCGGCGCGTCGCGCTGCTTCGTGCACCGCGAGCGCCGCGATCGACTCGCCTGCGCATGCGTCGATGAACGTGTCGCGCGCGACCTCCGCGAGCGTGCGCGTCGTCGTCGATGCGAGCGCGATCGCAGGCAGCTTCCCCGGGCCGACGTCGGCGCCGCCGTACGCGCGCGCGAGCGCGAACGTGATCCGAGCGTGCTCGATCTCATCGAGCGCTGCCGCTTGCACCTCCGCGAGAAGCTCGGGCGGAGCGCCCACCGCCATCAAGTCGAGCGTCGCGCGCGCGAACGATGCGACCGACGCGTGCTCGAACGCCGCCTCACGGGTCCAGTGCATCGCGAGCGCCGCGCGCGTCTCCGGCGAGAGCCCCACGACGTCGAGCGCGTCGATCGCCGCGCACCAATCACCGCGCGTCGCCGTCGGCGCAACGATCGCGACGTCACGCTCCGCGGATCGCAGCGCGCGCCCGCCGGGGCATGGCGTGTACCAGGAGTAGCAACACGCTTTCGGATCCGTCGCGCGCGCGGCGTCCGTCCCGTCCTTGTCGAACGAGACGACGCGGTACATCCGGTACCCGCCGTCGGGCGAATCGCCGGGGAACGTCGTCGTCGCCTCGCACTTCGCGTACGGCGCGGATGCACCCGCGTCCTTGCTCGAGAGCTTCGCGGGCTCGGGCGCGCAAAACTTCCCGTTCGGGCAGGACGGCATGTGAAACGTCGGCGGTGTCGTGGGCACGGTCGCGATCTGGGTCGCGGTCGTGGTCGCGGTCGCGGTCGTGGTCGCGGTCGTGGTCGTGGTCGCGGTCGCGGTCGTGGTCGTGCTTCCCGCGTCGTCGAGCGGCACGCCGACCGGTTGCGACGCGTCCTTGCACGCCATCACGACGATCGGCACGGTCGCCAACCCCATCGCCGCCAGGTACCGACCACGCGCGCGTGCAAAGCTCATCGCGACCTCCGCGACCAAGCTACCACGCCGTCACGGACGATCGCCGACCTCGACCGCGTACGTCGCGACGCCGATCGACTCGAACGGCATCGGAATGCCGAGCGCCGTCGACGGCGCCTTGTTCTCGACGACGACGTAATAGAGCCCCGCGTTGACCGGGAACGCACGCTGCGAGTCGCCGATCGGCGCAGTGCCGTACGAGAGTGGCGCCATCGGCGGCGGACCGATCGGCTGCCCCGCTTCGTACGATTGCCTCCACAGATCGCCCGTCTGCTTGTCGACGACGACGTAGTCGAGCGGTGCGCCCGCGATGCGGAGCCGCACGAAGAGCGCCGCGCCGCCGCCGTCGACCGGGAACGGCCCGAGGTAGTCGCGCGACGCGGCGTGGACCTCGGTGACGTCGGTCGCGAGCATCACGTGATCTTTGCCGGCGGTGAACGGACGGAGCGGCCGCTGCGGCGGCTGCAGCTCGCCGAGCGCGAAGTCGTCGCCGCTGTCTTGATGCACGACGGTGAACCCGCGCGCGATCTCGCTCGTGACGACGCCTTGTCCGATGAGCGTGCCGACGTCGCCGAGCGGCGTCTGCGTGATGAGACTCACGAGCTTGTTCTCGACGCCGAGGATGCGAAGCTCCGGCGCGGCGAGCAGCCGACTGAATCGACCCCAGACGTACGTCGCGTCTTCCTCGAGACGAAAGTCGGGCCGGTACTCGACGGAGATCGCGGCGTGGAAGCCAACGCGACGCGCGACCGGAAGGAGCGCGTACCCGCTGCCCGTCACGGTGACCGCCATCGTTCGCGCCGCGTCGTTCACCTGCACCTGGCACGTCACCGGAAAGAATCGCCCGACGCTGTTGTTCGTGCCGAGCGCGGGGAGCTTGAGCGGCATCCCGCGCTTCTGCATCTCGGGGCAGACCTTCGACGCGCCGAAATTCGAGAAGAGCCACCAACGCAGCCCTTCGTTGGCGTTCACCGCGCCGCGAAAGCACGGGCAACCGACGCCCGCGACCGCGAGCGCGAGGACGATCATGCAAAGAAAGGAGAAGGACGTGCGCGTGCGCATCATCCCGAGAGCGTAGCGCCATCGCTCCGCGCGGCCGCGGATTTGAAAGGGGTGGCGTCAGCGCTCCGTCGCGTAGAGGCGATCGAGGACGTCCGCGTATTTCTTGTCGACCTCTTTGCGCTTCACCTTCAATGTCGGCGTCAGCTCGCCGCCGTCGACCGACAGCTCGTGCGGGAGGATCGCGAACTTGCGGATCTGCTCGTAGCGCGCGAACGCGAGGTTGGCGCGATCGATCGCCGCCTGAACCTCCGCGATCACCACGGGGTGATCCTTCAACTCGGCCGCCGTCGTCCCCGAGAGCCCACGCTCCTTCGCGAGCGCGGCGACACGCTCCGGATCGAGGCACACCAGCGCCACCGGGTAGGCGCGGCGATCGGCGTGCATGTGGCAGTACGAAACGATCGGATCGTTTTTCACTTCGTTCTCGATGTTCGACGGCGTGATGTTCTTTCCGCCCGCCGTGATGAGGATGTTCTTCTTGCGATCGGTGATCATCAAGAAGCCGTCGTCGTCGATGCGTCCGATGTCGCCGGTGTGAAACCATCCGTCGACGAGGCACTCGGCGGTCGCGGCGGGCTCTTTGAAGTAGCCGCGGAAGATGTTCGGGCCGCGCGCGAGGATCTCGCCGTCGTCCGCGATCTTGATCTCGACTCCCGGGATCGCCTGACCGACGGTGCCGTAGCGGAGCGCGCTCGGTCGGTTGCTCGTGAGCACGCCGGTCGTCTCGGTGAGGCCGTACACCTCGTACGTCGGCATTCCACACGCATCGAAGAACTCGAGGATCTCGACCGCCGTCGGCGCCGCGCCCGTCACGAACCACGCACACTGCCCGCCGAAGCGCGCGCGCACCGGCGTGGCCATGCGCGCGTCGAACGCCATCGCCAGCATCTTCGTCGCGTCGTCCGGCTCTTCGCCGCGACGCTTCGCTTTCGCCGCGCGCACCCCGGCGGCGATGGCCTGCTTTGCCATCTCTTGCATCGCCGGATCGAGCTGCGCGATCTGCCCGAGGACGCGCGCGTACGCCTTCTCGAAGATGCGCGGCACCGATCCGAAGAGCGTCGGCTTCGCCTCGGCGATGTCGTCGAGCAGCGTCTCGAGCGCGCGCGCGAAGTGCGTCGCCGTCCCCATCTTGATGCGGCCATAGAAACCGACGCAGCGTTCCGCGGCGTGCGCGAGCGGGAGGAAGCTGACGGTGCTGCCGCCATCGTCCGCGCGCGGGTGCATCTGCTCGAGCCCCGAGACCATCGCGACGACGTTGCCGTGCGTGATCATCGCCCCCTTGGGCTGCCCGGTCGTGCCGGAGGTGTAGATGAGGAGCGCGAGATCGTCCGTCTTGGCTTCGTCGCAGGCGCGCTTCCAGGCGGCGGCGTCCTTGGCGTGCGCGGCCTCGCCTCGCGCCATGACGTCGGCGAGCGAGACGACACGCGTGTCGATCGCGCGCGCCGTGTCGGCGTCATCCCAGACGATGATGTGCTCGACGCGCGAGAGCTTGGCGAGGATCGGCGCGATCTTCTCTTTGAACGTCGCGGCGCTCTCGACGACGAGGACCTTCGCCTCCGAGTGATCGATCACGTAGTGCATCGATCCGACGCCTTCGGGCGCGAGCGTGGGATAGAGGCCGACGGTGATCGCGCCGACGCCGATCGCGCCGATGTCGCAGACCGCCCACTCGTGGCGCGTCTGCCCGAGGATCGCGACCGCGTCGCCGCGCTTCACGCCGAGCGCGACGAGCCCGAGCCCAAACGCGCGCGCGTGCGATTCGAAATCGCGCCAGGTAAAGTCCTTCCACGCGCCGTCGCGGAACGACGAGAACGCACGGCGATCGGGGGTGGACGCGACGCGATCGAGGAAGAGGCGGGAGAGGGTCATGGGGACACCGAGGATCGACGCGCGCTCACGGGGGCGGACCGCCGTACACCGGCGCGGGCGCCTGGTCGCCGCGGTTGCCCGGAACGGACGGCGTCGGCGCAGCGCCGCCATCGACCGTCGGAACTCCACTACCCCCCGGAACGCTTGGCGTCGGCTTGTCACCGCACGCGGCCGCCGCAGCGACCGACATCGCGACCGCGGCGGCCGTCGCGACGGCGCGAAGGGCCGAGCGGCGCTCTGCGGGGAGCGCCGCTTTGCAGAACGGGCACTCCGCGTCGCGCTCGAAGACGTGACGATTGCACTCGGGGCAGCTCATGAGCTTGTCGGTCATCGTTCTCCGCAGCGCTTGAGGCCCTGCGCTCCAGACCCTACCGTATCGCCAGATGGTCACATCAACGAGCCAAAAGAAGGCGGGCGGAGCGCTGCCTCACGTCGTCATCCTGGGCGGCGGATTCGGCGGGCTCAACGCGGCGAAGGCGCTCGACGGCAAGCCGGTGCGCGTGACGGTGCTCGATCGCACGAACCACCACGTCTTCCAGCCGCTCCTCTACCAAGTCGCGTCCGCCGGTCTTTCGCCCGCGGAGATTGCGCAGCCGATTCGATCGATCCTCGCGTACCAAGAGAATGTCGAGGTGCTGCTCGCCGAGGCGACGTCGGTCGATCTCGCGAACAAGCGCGTCGTCTTGAAGGACGGCACGGTCGACTACGACTGGCTCATCCTCGCGACCGGCGCGGAGACGTCGTACTTCGGGCACGACGAGTGGGAGACCTTCGCGCCGGGGCTCAAGACGGTCGACGACGCGCTCGAGATGCGGCAGCGCGTTCTCCTGGCGTTCGAGACGGCGGAGCGCGAGACCGATCCGAAGCGACGCGAGCAGCTCCTCACGTTCGTCGTCATCGGCGGCGGGGCGACCGGCGTCGAGCTCGCGGGCGCGCTCGCCGAGCTGCGACGTCACGTGCTCGCGCGCGACTTTCGCACCATCGATCCAAAGTCGGCGACGGTGCACCTCATCGAAGCGGGCCCGCGCATCCTCGGCGCGTTCGCGCCCGATCTCTCGGCGAACGCGTTCGAGCAGCTCGAGAACCTCGGCGTCGAGGTGCACCTCGACACGAAGGTCACGAAGATCGACGACGGTGGCGTCTCGATCGAAGGCGGCGAGACGATCGCGTGCTCGGTCGTGCTGTGGGGCGCGGGCGTTCGCGCGACGTCGCTGACGAAGACGCTCGGCGTCGAGCTCGACACGGCGGGGCGCGTGAAGGTCGAGGCGGACTGCTCGATCCCCGGGCACCCGGAAGCGTTCGCGGTCGGCGACACGATGATGCAGCTCGGTGAAGACGGAAAGGCGCTCCCCGGCGTGAGTCAGACGGCGATGCAGCAGGCTGTGTTCGCGGCGAAGATCATCGTGCGCGAGATCGCGAACCCTGCGCGGGAGAAGAAGACGGAGCGACCTGTCTTTCGCTATTGGGACAAAGGATCGATGGCGACGATCGGGCGCTCGCGCGCGGTGACGCAGATCGGTCGGATGCACCTGACGGGCTTCGTGGCGTGGTTGGGGTGGCTCGTCGTGCACATCTGGTACTTGATCGGGTTTCGCAACCGGCTCGTGGTGATGCTCACGTGGTTCTGGTCGTACGCGACGTACCGGCGCGGGGCGCGGCTCATCATGGGGCACGCGTTCCACGAGTTCCCGAGGGCGTTGCCACCGGCGGAGGCCGTCACACAAACGCGGCGACTAGGGCCGCGGAGCTGACGCGCTCCCGGTCGCGCTCGGCGCGGGCGGGACGTAGTTCGCGCCCGACGCCACCGGCGCGGCCATCTCCTGCGGCGTGATCCCGCACGGCGCGCCCGTCGCCGAAGGTCCCGTCGTCGTCGTGCCCGCGCCCGGCGCGCCACACGCTGCGGAGCCGAGCACCAACGACACGCACCACGCGAGAAAGAATCCCATCCCTCGTCGCGCGTTCATGGCGTGACGCTACTTCGCAGGCGGACGCGCGTCGAGCACCTCGCGTACCTTGCGGCCGAGGACGTCGGTCGCGAAAGGCTTCGCGAGGAGCTCTGCGCCGTCTTCGAGGCTCGCGCCGTCGGTGTAGCCCGACATGAAGACGACGCGCATGTCGGGACGCGCGGCGAGGAGGTGCTTCGCGAGCTCCGGTCCGTGCATCCGCGGCATGATGACGTCGGTCAGCAGCAAGTGGATCGGCCCCGCGTGACGCGCGGCGAGCTCGATCGCATCCGCGGCATCCCCCGCGCCGATCACCGTGTACCCGCTGTCGCGAAGCGCGCGCACGATCACCGTGCGAAGCTGTTCTTGATCTTCGACGACGAGGATCGTCTCCGTTCCGAGGACGACGGCCAGCATGCGCCGCTCGGAGATGCGCGTCGTCGCGGTCGCTTCGACCCGCGGCACGTAGATCGCGAAGCGCGCGCCCTTGCCCGGCGCGCTCTCCACCGTCACGCCGCCTCCGGCCTGCTTGACGATCCCGTACACCGTCGAGAGGCCGAGCCCGGTCCCCTTCCCCGCCGTCTTCGTCGTGAAGAACGGATCGAAGATCTGCGCCTTCGTCCCGTCGTCCATTCCGACGCCGGTGTCGCGCACCGAGAGGACGACGTAGCGCCCCGGCGCGAGCGTCCCGAGGTCGGTCGCGATCGCTGCGGCGAGATCGACCCGCGACGTCTCGACCGTCACCGAACCGCCCGACGCAACCGCATCGCGCGCGTTGACGACGAGGTTCATCACGACCTGCTCGATCTGCCCACGATCGGCCATCACGCAGCCGACGCCGTTACCGAGCGTGACCGTCAGCTCGACGTCTTCGCCGATGACGCGATGGAGCATGCGACCGAGCTCGCCGACGATCTGGTTGATGTCGACGACCTCGCGCGCGAGAACGTTCGTGCGGCTGAACGTGAGGAGCTGCTGCGTGAGCGCCGCGGCGCGCTTCCCCGCCGAGGTGATCTCGTCCGCAAACGCGCGCAGCGGCGAGTCGCCCGGCAGGCGACTCCCGAGGAGGCCGGCGTTCCCGATGATGACCGCCATCAGGTTGTTGAAGTCGTGCGCGATGCCGCCCGCGAGGCGACCGACCGCTTCGAGCTTCTGCGCTTGGAGGAGCTGTCGCTCCATCTGCGTGCGCTCGGCGATCTCCGCGGTGAGCGCCGCCGTCCGTTCCACGACGCGCTCCTCGAGCTCGTCGCGCGTGCGCCGCAGCTCTTCTTCGGTCCGCTTGCGCGCGAAGAAATCCGGGATTTGGTACGACGGCGTCACCGCGCCGCGCGACGCCCCCGCGAGGTAGCGCTCGACCGATGTTTCGATGCGCGAGGGATGCGCCATCACGAAGCGACACGCAGCGTCGCCGCGCGCGCGGCACAGCACCTCGGTCGCGACGAGCGTCACGCCGAAGCTTTCCTCGCACCAACCGGACGAGTACCCCGCGTTCATGATGCAGACGGGAAAATCGCGCCGCTGCTTCGCGCGCAGCCACGCGTCCGACTCGAACGAGTACGGGTGATCGTAGACGAGGAAATAGTCTTCGTCCGGCGACGGGCGCGACTCGGGCGAGATGTCGACGAACGCCCAACCCGCGTGCGCGAAGTGGATCGGCCCGGCGGAGAGGCGCGCGATCGGATCGGTGAGATCCATCTTCGCGTGAAAATTGTGGGCGTCGCTCTTTCCGATCGCGTGCGCGAGATCGAAGAGGATGTTCCGCGCGAACTCGTCCGCCTCGACCTCGCGTCCCGGACCGTAGAGATCGCCGACGAGCGAAAAGAACTCGACCGAGAGGGATGCCGCGCGAACGAGCACGTACCGCTCGCCGAAGATCTCGATCGTGCCGTGCGCAGGATCGTCCTTTCGATCGAGGAAGTAGCGCGAGACGAGCTTTTCGACCTCCGCGAATTGCCCCTCGAGCGCCTCGGGGACGCGCACGGTCTTGAGCGCCATCCCGTGATGATGCACCATTCGCGCGTGCGTCGCCCAGCCGTGCTTCTCCTCGCGTCCGTGATCTCCCCGTTCGCGTGCGGAGGGGGGCTCGAGATCACGTCCGCACCTGCCGGCGACTCCGGAGCGACGTCGACCGACGGCGGGGCGTTCGACGCGACGACGGACGCCGGCACCGACGCGGCGCCGGTCGAAGACGCGAGCGTCGACGCCGACGCAGCGGTCGTCCCGAAGCCGTCGCCGATCAAGCACGTCATCGTGATCGTCAAAGAGAACCACACCTTCGACAACTACTTCGGCACGTTCCCCGGCGCCGAGGGGACGACCAAGGCGAAGACCGCGCGCGGAATGATCGACGCTCCGCGCGCGCCCGATCGCACGCCGCGCGATCTCTGCCACGAGCATTCGTGCGCGCTCACCGACTGGAACGGCGGCGCGATGGACGGGTGGGACGCGGTGTCCGGCTCGACGCAGAACGGCGACGATCTCGCGTACGCGCAGTACCACGAGGCCGACATCCCGAATTACTGGGCGTACGCGAAGAAGTACACGCTCGGCGATCACTTCCACTCGAACATGCTCGGCCCGAGCTTCCCCGGTCACATGTTCCTCCTCGCCGCGCAGGCGGGATGGTCGCTCGGCAACCCGAACACGCAGATCACGCATCCGTATTGGGGGTGCGATCAGTCGGCGTCCACGCGCGTGTCGACGCTCGTGAGCGGGACGTGCACGACGAAGGACGTCTTCCCGTGCTTCGCGATCCCGTCGGTGCCCGATCTCTTGCCGAGCGCGGTCGATTGGAAATTCTACGGATCGGATTTCTACGTCTTCGGCGAGATCTGGTCGATGTTCAACGGCATCGATCAAATCCGAAACGGCGCCGGATGGAGCCACGTCGTCAACGCGTCGCAGTTCGACGCCGACGTCGACGCGAAAAAGCTCCCCGCCGTGAGCTGGCTCGTGAATCAGGATCTCGCCGACGAGCACCCCGCGATCGGCGGCGTGTGCGCGGGGGAGAACTGGACCGTCCAGCGCATCAACAAGATCATGCAGAGCGAGTACTGGAAGGACACGGTCATCTTCTTCACGATGGATGACTTCGGCGGCTGGTACGACCACGTCGCGCCGCCTCGGCAATACGGCTGCGACGCGCAGCATCCGTACGGGCTCGGGTTTCGATTGCCGCTCATCGTGATCTCGCCGTACGCGAAGGCGGGCTACGTCTTCAAAGAGACCGCGGAGCAGGCGTCGATTCCCAAGTTCATCTTGAAGAACTTCGGCGCGCCGCGGTACCTGAGCGACGTCGATCCGGCGGCGCAAGACGGCCAGGCGAACGACTTGATGAACGCGTTCGATTTTCAGCAAGCGCCGCTGACGCCGCTCGTCTTGCCGACGCGCGCCTGCCTCTGACGGCTACGCGACGAGGAGTCGCCAGTGCGGCACCGGCAAGCGATCGAGCCTGAGGAGCATTCCCTCCTCGATCGTTTGCCACGGCTCGTTCGTCAGGTGCTCGGACGCGATGAAGATCGCGTGGCGTCGCTGCGACCACGGCGTCTCGACGACGGTGCCGTCCTTCGAGCGGCGGCTCGGGCGCACTTCGTCCTCGGGGCTTCGCTCGAGGAGGCACATCGTGCGACCGAAGCGGTGCGCGTAGAGCGTCGCGCCGTCGGAGAGGAGGAAGTTGAACGCGCCGAAGTCGGCGCGCTCGCGCGCCACGCGGGTCGCGCTGCGGATGCAAGCGTCGGTCTGCGCGGACGCGGGAACGTCGGTGATGAGCGCTTCGTCGAGACGGGTGAGCAGGTACGCGAAGAAGAGCTCGCTGTCGGTCTGTCCGCGAATCTGCGCGCGGCGCCCGTCGGAGATCGACGACCGGAGAAACGCGGTGTCCTTGATGGTGCCATTGTGCGCGAAGACCCAGCGCCCCGCGTAGAACGGGTGCGTGTTGTCGAGCGACGTCTCGCCGACCGTGCGCTGGCGAATGTGCGCGACGAGGACCTCGCCGCGGCTGCCGACCGCGAGCTCGCGAAAGCGTTGGTCCTCGCTCGCGCACGCGACGCCTTTGTGGAGGCTCCATCCGCTGCCGTCGGCGGCGCCGAAGACGGCGAGGCCCCATCCGTCGCGGTGATCTTTGGAGAGCTGCGCCATGCTGCGCGGCGCATCGTGGAGGACGATTCGAAACTCGGTCGGCTCGCTCGCGACGATTCCCAAGAGACGGCACATGCAGGTTGAGCTAAATTTGCCACGATGATGCGCAAATGGCTCCTTTTCGCATCCTTGGGTCTCGCTTTCGGCGCGTTTGCCGCAGCGACGGCCTGCTCCGACGCGAAGATCGCGACGCCGACGAGCGACCGAAACATCGACGATGACGGTCAGACGGGGCAGATCAACGACCCGGGCAAGAAGGGGGATGGTGGAAAGGACGCCGCGACGTTCGACTCCGGTCCGCTCGACGGCACCGTGAACGACGCCCTGAGCGATGCGACTGGCGATGCGATCGACGCCGCGGGCGACGTCGTGACCGACGCCACGGGCGACGTCGCCACCGACGCCGCGGTCGATTGATCGAAATTTCCGGCTCAGCTCGGACGAACATCGACACGGATGGTCGCCGCCCTGCTCCTCGCCGCGCTCACCGCGACGACTCCGCCGCACTACCGCGCCGAGCGCGCGACGCATGCGCCGGTCGTCGATGGACGCCTCGACGACGACGCGTGGCGCGCGGTCGCGGGCACGAGCGCGTTCACGCAGAAATTCCCGAGCGAGGGGAAGGCGCCGGTCGAGGCGACGACGCTGCGCGTCCTCTACGACGACGAGGCGCTCTACGTCGCGTTCGACTGCGTTCAACGGGACGCGCCGGTCATCGATCGCCTCACGCGACGCGATCGCCTCGTCGAAGCCGACTGGGTCGAGATCGATCTCGACACGCGGCGCGACGGGAAGAGCGCGTTTCAGTTCGTCGTCAACGCCGGCGGCGTCCTCTTCGATGCGGCGCGCTTCGACGACACGAACGCGCAGTCCGACTGGGACGAGAACTGGGAAGCGAAGACCGTCCGCACGAAGACGGGGTGGTCCGCCGAGATTCGCATTCCGCTCCGCATCCTGCGCTTCGGCGCACTGCCGGTTCAGTCGTGGGGAATGCAGGCGCGGCGCTACGTGTCCGAGCGGCAAGAGACGGACGAATGGGCGTACATCCCGCGCAAGGATGCGGGCGAAGTCTCGCACTACGGCAAGCTCGACGATCTCGTCGGTCTGAAGCCGGGGACGCCGCTCGAGCTCCGACCGTTCGCGCTCGGTCGCTTGCGACGACGCGACACCGCGAGCGGACAGCTCGCGAACGGCACCGACGTGAGCGGCTCTCTCGGCCTCGACATCAAGTGGCATCCCACCCAAGAGCTCACGCTCGACGCGACGATCAATCCGGATTTCGCGCAGGTCGAGGCCGATCAAATCGTGCTCAACCTGACGACGTTCGAGACGTACTACCCGGAGAAGCGTCCGTTCTTTCGCGAAGGGATGGATGTGTTCGCGACGCCGTTTCAGCTCATCTACACGCGGAGGATCGGGCGCGCGGCGCCTTCGCCGACGCTCCTCGCCGGAGAGCAGCTCGTCGACGTGTCGGAGCCCGCGACGATCTACGGCGCGAGCAAGCTGGTCGGTCGACTCGCCGACGGATGGACGGTCGGGACGCTCCAGGCGGTGACGGCGCGCAACGACGTCGGCGTTCAGCTCCCGAGCGGGCTGCGCGTGAAGCGCCTCGTCGAGCCGCTCAGCTCGTTCAACGCGATCCGCGTGAAGCGCGACATCGGATCGAACGGACACATCGGGATCCTCGCGACGGCGGTGACGCGCGCCGAGCCCACGGGGAGCTACCCGTACGACGCGACGCAACCGCAAACGCCGCAAGCGTGTCCGAGCGGGACGATGGTCGGCACGGGCTCGCGATGCTTCAACGACGCGTACGTCGCGGCCGCCGACTGGCGATGGCGATCGCCGAGCGGCGACTACGTCACGGCCGGCCAGCTCGGCGTGTCGCAGATCGCTCGAGGCCCTGCGCGCGCGGTGCCCGACGGAACGACCATCAACCCGGGTGACGCCGGAACCGGCGCGTACGCGTACTTCGCCAAGGAGGGCGGCAAGCACTGGCTCGGCGGCGTCGAGCTCGGCTACGGCGGGCGCAAGTTCGAGATCAACGACATGGGCTTCAACCGGCGCGCGAACATCCTCGGCGCGGGCGCGTGGGTCGAGTGGCGCGAGCTCGACAAGTGGGGGCCGCTGCTGGAGGTCCACGTGAACCCCGGCGTGTGGGCCAACGACAACGTCGACGGGCTCTCGCTCGGACGCGGTGCGAACATTGGGTCGTGGGGGAAGTTCACGAACTTCTGGGGCTACTACGCCCAGCTCCATTTCAACTCGACGCGCTTCGACGATCGCGAGATCGGCGACGGCGCCGCGCTCGAGCGCGAAGGGCTCGTCGGCGGAGAGGTGGGGATCAGCAGCGATCCGACCAAGCGCGTCGCGTTCGTCATCTCCCACCGCTCGCAGATGATCTTCGACGGTGCGAACTACGACGGGAGCGCGCGCTTGACGGTGCGCGTTCTGCCGCAGCTCGACGTCGATCTCCTCCCGACGTGGGTCTATACGTACGGCGAGCCGCGCTTCGTCGCGAACGGCGCCGCGCCCGGGCAGTACCTCTTCGGGAAGCTCGAGGCGAAGAGCCTCGGTCTCACGCTGCGATCGACGTACACGTTCACGCCGCGGCTCACGCTTCAGGCGTACGCGCAGGCGTTCCTCGCATCGGGTCACTACTCGGAGTTCTCGCAGTTTCAATCCGCGTTCGTGGGGGCGCGCCCGTCGATCCGCACGCGCGATCTCACTCCGTTCGCCGGCCCCGCGACGAACCCGGATTTTCAAGAAGGCGTCCTCAACGTCAACGTCGTGATGCGCTGGGAGTACCGCCTCGGATCGCTGCTCTACGTCGTCTACACGCGATCGCAGACGCCGACGGTGAACCTTCTGCCCGGCGAGTCGGCGAGCTTGAACCTCACGTCGGTGAGCCGCGCGCCCGCGGCCGACGTCTTCATCATCAAGCTGTCGTACTGGTGGGGCTGAGCGCTCAGATCGACGTGCAAATGGCACGTCGAAACTGAGCTCGTGGCCTCGCTCTAGTGTCCGTGCGGATCGACGGCCATCTCGACCGGCCTCAGCTTCGGCAGGAACTCGAGCGGCAAGAGCATCGACACCATGAGCGATTTCGTTTCCGGGAAGACGAGCTCGTTCACGACTTTCAGGACGCACTTCACCACGGCGGGGTCGGGGAGCGTCGTCCCCGCCTCGGTCCCTGCGCGCCCGATCTTGCCGTTCGGCGCGATCGAAATCTTGAGCATCACGCGCCCCGCGAGGTCGGCGTTCTTCGCGAGGCCCTCGTCGTAGCACTTTCGCATCGCGTCCTTCTTCTGGAGGAACGTCGCGACGATCTTGTCGACGGTGAGATCGCCGTTGACCTGCGGCGTACCGAGCTCGATCGCGGGCTCGTTTTTGCGCGGCTTCGACTGCGGCTTGAGGAGCGTGTTGACGAGCTCGCACTGGAACACCGCCGACGCGTTCGCGGCTTCGCGAAGCACGTCCGCGCGATCCTTCGCGTCGGCCTGCGTGATCTTCTCGGCGAGCGCCTTGGTGCGCGGGCTCTTCGCGCGCGTCTGGATCCAATCGAGGAGCTTGTGGAGTCGCTCGGCGTCGTCGGCCGCTTCGATCGCCGGGAGATCGTTGAGCGAGCAGAGACCGGCGATGTCTTGGCGGTACTCCCCGTCGAGTCGGAGCGCCTCGTACGACGCGGCGAGCGGACACTCGGCGATCCCGAGTCGCTTGCTCTCGTCGCGCAGCCCCGTCCCGCGATCGCCGACCCCCTTCTTCACGAGCTCGGTGAGCCAGGCGCTGGCTTCGGGTGTGTCGAGCTGCTCTTTGGCCCACGACTCGATCTTTCGGATGTCCTGCTTCGCGTCGAGCGCGGAGTTCTTCTCGGCGAAGCAGATCTTCTGGATGTCGGTCTTGTAGCTCCCCGCGGTGAGACGCCAAGCGATCACGCCGCCGATGAGGATCAGGCCCGCGAGGATCAGCCAACGAGTGCGTTCTTGCATGAGGGGATTGCTGCTTAGCGCAAATCGCGCGACCCCACTACCGATGCGCGTCGGCCTCCGACAGCACTCCGGACATGAAATGGACGAGCGCCCACTTCTCGCCCGAGGTCGGCGCGCCGTGGAGCTCGACGTGCTCGATCGCCTGGCTCACGAGCGCGCCGCGCACGATCCCGCTCGGCGCGTCGGCCGCGAGCCACAGCGTCTCGCTCGCCGGGATGACCGAGTCGCCCGCGCCGTGGAGCAGGTAGACGGGGATCTTCACGTCCTTCATGTGATCGTGCGGCGACACCGCGCGCATCGCGTCGCGACGCTTCTCGATCTCGGCGAGGAGCTCGGGGGCGAGCGACGCGACTTTGTGATCGAAGAGCGTCTGCATGCGTGACGCGGATTTCTCCGAGAGTCCCTTCGCCTTCTCGCGCGCCGCATCGAATTGCTCCCCGAGCCAGAGACGCAACGCCTCGCGCGCAACCGGCACATCGTCGGCCGGGAAAAAGTCGTCGATGCTCGAGTAGACGAGGACGAGCGGTCCGTAGTCGTGCGCGTGCATCGTCTCGTGCGTGCCGTCGGGTTTGTCGATCGTGTCGGTCGCGAAGAAGCGGAGCACGCGCGGGAGATCGTCGTGCGCGCCGACGGCAACGACGTAGGCGATGTCGGCGTTGAAGCGCGGATCCGCCGCGGCGACGAGCGCGAGACCGCCCGAGAAGCTGAGCCCCATCACGCCGACGCCCTTCGTCGCGCCGAGCGTGTCCTTGAGCGTGCGCGTCGCGCCGGCGATCGTCTCGAGCGACGCAGCGTCGATGCGGTAGTCGGCGATCTCGCGGATCTCGGGCGTGAGGACCGTGATGCCGGTCGCGGCGATCGTCTGCGCGAAGCGCACGAGGCGCGGCTCGGCGATGCCTTTGTAGTGCACGCCATGGAGGAGAACGATGCCGGGCGGATGGTCGACGCCGGTCGGCGTGTAGAGGCGCGCGCGGGTCGGTCCGCCGTGCGCGGGGACGGTGAGGTCGGACTCGGCGACGGGGTGGCGCGCGAGATCGGCGACCGCGCTCGTGGCAGTCGGATCCGAGAACCTCACGAGGAGCGAGGCCGCGCGGAGATGCGCGCCGACCGGACGAACCAGCAAGACGATGACGGCGACGAGGACGAACAACGCGACCCTGCGCGCAGTCGGGCGACGACGCGCGCGTGGTGGTGCGGCTGGAGGACGTGCGGCGGCGGGCATTCACCAAGCATAACGCCGCCGCGACGATCCCCCTTCCCGTCCGCCTCCGTTCGCACCTACCCTCCGCGCGATGAAGATCGCCTTCGTTCTCGCTGCCGTGTCCCTCTCCGTCGCCGTCACCGCATGCGGCAAGGCGCCGGCGCCGCCGCCTTCGACCGCAGTGAATTCCGAAGCGGCAACCCCGCCTGCGTCGACGAAGGCGGAGACGAAGAGCGATCCTGCGCTCGCGGCGTGCCACGCGACGTACAAAGCATCATCGGGCGACAAGGATGTCGGAGCGGACGTCGATGCGTTGGCGAAGGGATGCGCCGACGCGACGAAGATGAAGCAGTTGGGCACGACGCACTCGGGCGACGCGACCGACAAGAGCGGCTGGGTGAGCTTCCCGTTCCCTGCAGCGGCCGGCAAGTGCTACCGCGTCTACGCCGTCGCGCAGAGCACCGCGCAGGACACCGATCTCACGCTCCTCGATTCGACCGGCGCGCTCGTCGCGCTCGACACGTCGGAGAACAACACGCCCATCCTCGCCGAGGACGGAAAGGTCTGCTTCAAGGTCGCCGACGCCGCGACGTTGAAGTTGCGCATCGAGGCCGGCGGCGGGAAGTTCGCGCTCCAGGTCTGGTCGGACTGATTCAAATTCGCGCGGTGGTCCGTTTCGGACGGTCCACGATGGACCTGTAGCGTCGTTTCGCGCGCGCGTTTCGCAGGGCGATCGCGATGGAACGGACGGTGCTCTCACGTACCGCGGAGGTGCGCGAGGCACATGTCGTTGTCGGTTCGATTTTGGGGGGTGCGCGGTAGTTGTCCGACGCCGGGGCCGGAGACGGCGGGCGTCGGAGGCAACACGTCGTGCGTCGAGGTGCTCGTTTCCGGCGCGCGCGACACGCGCATCGTGCTCGACGCGGGCACCGGGTTGCGTCGCCTCGGCAACGAGATGATGGCGCGCGGCGCGGTCGACGCGACGATTCTCTTGTCGCACGTGCATTGGGATCACATCCAAGGGCTGCCGTTCTTCGCGCCGCTCTACATGCCGACGACCAAGCTGCGTCTCATCGGCGGTCTCACCGGCACGCCGCTGCGCGACACGCTGCGCCGCCAGATGAGCGCGCCGACGTTCCCGATCGATCTCGACGCGCTTCCGTCGACCTTGACCTGCGACACGGTTCGCGATCGCGACACGATCGAAATCGGCGACGCGCGCGTCACGGTCGCGCGCGCGAACCACCCCGACGCGGTCTTCGCGTACCGCATCGAGCACGGCGGACGCAGCGTCGTGTACGCGACCGACACCGAGCACTACGCCTGCGTCGATCAGCGCCTCGTCGCGCTCGCACGCAACGCCGACGTCCTCATCTACGACGCGCAGTACTTGCCGAACGAGTACACCGGAGAAGGCGGAATGAGCCGCGTCGGCTGGGGACACTCGACGTACGAAGCCGGCGTCGAGCTGGCGCGCGCGGCGGGCGTCGGGCAGCTCGTCTTGTTCCACCACGATCCGAGCCGCACCGACGACGGCGTGCGCGAGATCGAGGATCGCACGCGCTCGCTCTTCGAAGAGTCGTGGGGGGGGCGCGGCGGCCATGAC
>JAYVXB010000069.1:0-8495 GCA_043785585.1 Deltaproteobacteria bacterium
TCCCCGAGTAGCAGTACGTCGGCGACGCGCAGGCGTGGCCGCACGTTCCGCAGTTCGTGCTGTCGCTCATCAGGTTCACGCACGCGCCGCCGCACGCCGTCTGGCCGACCGCGCAGCACAGGCCGCCCGCGCAGACTTGCGACGTGCTGCACGCGTTCGAACAGCTGCCGCAGTGCGCGCGATCGCTCGAGAGCGACACGCACGCGTTGCCGCATTTCGTCTTCCCGGATCCGCACGAGCCGCCGCACGTCCCGTTGAAGCACGCTTTGTCGGCCGGGCACGACGTACCGCACGCGCCGCAGTTGTCGTTGTCGCTCGTCGTGTCGACGCACGTCCCGTCGCAGTTCGTCCGGCCCGGTTGGCACTCGTCGTGGCATGCGCCTTCCCAACAGACTTTGCTGGTCGCGCAGGCGTGGCCGCACGCGCCGCAGTTGAGCGGGTTCGTGCCGAGAATGACGCAGGAATTGCCGCACGGGATGCTGCCGTTCGTGCATTCCCCGGTCGTCTGCGGGTGCCCGCCGGTCCCCGTCGGGTCGGACGAGCCGACGGCGCATGCGACCAACACGGCTGCAAACAAGGGCGCGACGAGCGTGGCGAGGAATCGGGGGAGCGAAACGGGCAAAGAGAGGCCGAGCATGCCGACATCTACGGCCTTGTCGCCCTGGACCTTCCTCCACGCTTGCGGTCCGCGCACGATGCGAGGCATCTTCATTGTATGCCCGGCCGCACCTTCGCCATCGGCGACATCCACGGCGATCTCGACGCCCTCTTCAAAGTGTTGTCGTGCCTGCCCACGCTCGACAAGAACGACACGGTCGTCTTCGTCGGCGACTACCTCGATCGCGGCCCGAAGAGCGCGCAGGTCATCGACTACATCCGCAAGATGCCCGAGCACTCGCCGGCCAAGATCGTCGCGCTCCGCGGCAACCACGAGGACGCGTGGCTTCGCGTCTGCTCGGGCGGATGGGACGAGTTCGTTCTCCCGCCCGGCAACGGATGCCTCGCCGCGATGCGGTCGTTCACCGGCGCGCCGATGCCGGTCGAAGGCGAAGAGCCGAGCGCAGCCGAAAAGTCGATGATGCTGAGCGGCAGCTTCTTCCCCGACGAGGTCGTCAGTTGGATGATGGCGCTCCCGTATTGGTACGAAAACGACCACGCGATCTTCGTGCACGCCGGCCTGCCAAAGGGCCCGAACGGCTTTCTGCATCCGTCCGAGGTCAAAGCGCCTATCGCGCTCCTGTGGTGCCGCGACGAAGACTTCTTCCGGAACTACAACGGCAAGCTCGTCGTCTTCGGTCACACGGCGACGGAGTATTTGCCGCAAGAGCTCTCGTCGTACACGCCGGAAGATCCGAGCGACATCTGGGCGGGGCCGTGCGTCGTCGGTCTCGACACCGGGGCGGGGAAGGGGGGCTTCTTGACGGCGCTCGAGCTCCCCGAGATGCGCGTCTACGAATCGCGGGGCGTGTGATGCAAGGCACCCTGCAGTGCCACCGATGCGGCGCGCACGTGCCGGTGCCGCCCGAGCTTCACGTCCTCAGTCTCCGTTGCCAATACTGCGGGCTCGAGCAGCCGGTGCCCGACGCGCGAGCGCGGCAGCAAGCGCTGCAGCAACAGCAGCACAGCGCGCAGATCATGGGGCACGTTCAGCAGTCGATGAAGGCCGGCATGAACATGGGCCGGTGGATCACGATCGGCACGATGATCTTCGTGTTCTTCATCTTCATCGTCGTCGGAATCAGCATCGCGGGGCCGATGCTGTGGGGCGGGGACTAGGGGTTCTTCGGGCGCTTCGCGGCCTCAGGATGACAGCAAGTGGGGGAGCGCCGCGTCGACGATTCGCTTCGTCGGATCGCGCTTCGCGATTGCCGTGAGCTCTTCGAGCTGCGACGCGACGAGCGCGACGCCGATGAGCGCCTCGCCCGCGCCGCGCGCCTCGTCGACGAGCGCGTCGACATCGGTCTCTGTCGCCGCGCGATCGACGAGCGATGCGAGCGTCTCCTTCGCCGTCGTGAACGCAGCCTCGGGCGACGCGAGCTTCCCCGACATCACGCGCGCGATCCCCATCGTCGATCGGTAGCTGACGAGCGCCTCGCCGAGCGCGCCCTTTTCACCGCCCTCCGCGCGCGCCTTCTCGGTCGCGAGCGCGTCGTCGTCGAGCTCGACCCACCGTGCGCTCTCGCGATCGAGCCGCCGCACGAAGACCTCGCCCGGTCGCAGCGCGAAATCGAGCGTCGCCGCGCGGTCGCCGACCCCCGTCACGACGCGATGCCGCCCCGCAGGCACTGCCGAAAATCCGCGCACGGCGTCCGACGTGAAGCGCGCCCAATCTTCTTTCACGCCATCGATCGTGCACGCGCCCCACTCGTTGTCGACGAGCAGCACGACGGTGCGCATCATCGCGTCGAACGTCGCGCGCGCGGGCGCGTCGTCGTCGTCCACCTTCGCTTCTTTCTTTGCGGGGAGGGCCTTCGGAGCCGGTGGCGCTTTCTTCTCCTCAAGCGCGTCGGGCTCGCGTTTCTCTTTGCGCCGCAGGAGCGGCAGAAGAAAGAGAATCGCGAGCCCGATGAGGACGTACTTGATCACGCCTCCCGGTGTAACCGGGTAGCGGCGCCGCGGCTACAGCCTAGAGCTTCAGGCTCGTACTGCCGTTCGCGCGATCGAGGAGCATCTCGGCCGCGACCGAGCGCTGCTCCGGCGTCAGCACCGGCAGGATGTGCTGGACGACGCCGAGGAGACGCCCGACCTCTTGCTGCGCGTGCGCGCGCACCGCCGACATCGGCAGCACCTTGTCGGCGTCGTATTTGTCGCCCTTGAACGCCTCGAGCATCTTGTGCTCGCGCTCCTTGGCCTGCGTGCCGTGCTCGCTGTCGTCCTTCTTCTGATCTTTGAAGAACGACGCGACCTTCGTCCTCTGATCGGGCGTGAGCTTGAGGACGTCGACGAGGCGGCGCATCTCTTCGTGCGCGGCGTGCTTGTCGTCGGTGTCCGCCGTCATGCGCGCTTCGATCGCCGTCGCGAGCTGCGCTCGCTGGTGCTTGTCGAGGAGCGCGTGGAGCTTGTCGAGCGCGACGCGGTGCGCCTTCGCTTCGTCCATCGTCGCGAGCATCATCTCGTCGATGCTCTGCTGCATCGCCGCGCGATCGAACTTGCCGGCGCCGACTTGCGCGGCGAGCGTCTCGAGGACGACCTTCTTCGCTTTCTTCACCGCCGCGTGCTTGAGGCCCGCCTCTTTCTTGATCGCGTCGACCTGCGCGCGCTGCTCGGGACGCAGCGTCACGTCGGCGAGCGCCTGACCGAGCAGATCGCCAGCGACCGTATGCGTCGTGCGATGGCGTGCGCGGACGCGCCCCCCGGGCGCCGGCTGCACGATTTGTCCGGGCTGCGCGGGCGGCGCTGCGAAGGCCGGGGCTCCAAAAGCGAGCGCACCGAGCGCGAGAGCAGCGGAAGTGAGCGAGATGCGAAGCGTTCGATTCATGAGTGCCTCTGGACCCGAGTGGGGAGCCCCGGGTGGGGGGAGTGGGGAAACGAGAATGAAATCTTCGTAAAGATCGGTGTGCCTTGTCCAAAAAGCGGTTGGAACAAATCGGCGAGCGGGGCCGCGCGTCCCGTCGAGAAGCGCTTTTCGTGGGTCATTCGCATCGAGCGGGGGTCAATGCATCGTCCGGGCCGATCCTGCTACGCTGACCCGGCGGCGTGCACGTTCGCACGCCGACATTCGGCGACGGAGCCTCGATGCTCGACGAACGGCGCGCGCTCACGTTCAACTACGACGCGGACGAGGACATCGCGAGGGTCACGTTCGAGCACACGCGCGAGCACGCGACGTCGACGACGTTCCCGGCGGCGACGAAGGCGGTGCTCCTCCTCGACGCGGCGGGGTTCCTCGTCGGCGTGGATCTCGGCGACGATCGCGGGGCGCGCGCGGTCGTGATGCTCGGCCCGCACGAGAAGGTCGACGCGCAGAAAAAGGTGAGCGTGCTCTTGTCACGCGTCGGGAACGCCGACGGCTATGAAGTGCAAATCAGCGGCGCCAAAGCCGCGGTTCGCGCGAACGAGAAGAACCCGTACGTCGTCGTTCCCTAATCGGGGGCTCGACGCGCATCGCGCGCGGCCCTACCGGCATCGTACGCATCGTGACGGACATCCACGACTTCGCAGCCGCATCGCGCGTCGAGCGCACCGGCGATCTTCGCTTCGAAACGTATGTCCCCGAGGGATGGGCGCAGGGGCGCGGCGCGTTCGGCGGGCTCGTCCTCGCGACCCTCGAGCGCGCGCTCGAAGCGAGCGTCGGCGATGCCGCGCGATCGCTGCGATCGATTTCCGGCGAGATCGTTGGGCCCGTACTTCCCGGGAGCGCGGCGATCGACGTCGAGCTCGTCCGACGCGGGAGCGGCGTGACGACGCTGTCGGCGAAGCTCCGTCAAGGCGACGAAGTGCTCGCGCGCGCGACGGGCGTGTTCGGAAAGGCGCGCGGAGCGATGCGATCGAGCGTCGCGTTGGAGTCGCCGACGCCGTCGCCGACGCCGTTCGTCGACGTCCCGCGAACACGGCTTTCGGGTCCGTTCGGACCGTCCTTCGCTGAGCACTTCGATATGCGATCGACGGGTCCGTTGCCGTTTACCGGTGGGAGCGAAGCGGTCTGCTCGGGTTGGGTGCGCGCGCTCTCGCCGCCGCCGACGCTCGGGATGGCGGAGGTCATCGCGTACGCCGACGCATGGTGGCCCGCGACGTTCAGCGTCGAGCCGGCGCCGCGACCGATGGCGACGATCGCGTTCACGCTCGAGCCGTGCATCGATCCGGCGACGCTGCCGGCCAGCGAAGCGCTGTACTACCGCGCGCGCGCAATTTCGGAGCGCGAGGGGTTCGTCGTCGAGCTGCGGGAGCTGTGGACGGCGGACGGGAGGCTCGTCGCGCTGAATCAGCAGACGTTCGTGGTCATCCGGTAGCGGGCTCGGGCGGTTCCCGCGCCCACGCGCACGCCCAGGCGCACGCCCACGCCCACGCCCACGCCCACGCTCGCGATAGGGCGCTCCTCCTCCAGCGTCGTTTTTCGGCGATCCCGACTCCGAATTCGGCGCAAGAAAAGAGAACGACGCTCTCGCGGGAGAGGAATCGCCGCGGGAATTCAGTTCGCCGGCAACACCACCGAGTTGAGCTTCGTGATGTTCGCGCCCGCCGGGTACGCGTAGCTGACCCAGCGCGTGAACTTCGGGTTCGCTTCGTCGTCCGCGCCGTTGTCCGGCGGCCACGTGATCGTGTTGCCCCATCCCCAGATCGTCAGTCCAACGAGCGGGATGGAGAGCGAGCCGCCGTCGCCGACGCCGGGGAACTGCGACGTCATCGTGTGGACGCCGTTGTCGCAGCCTCCGACCGCCTGGAAATCCCCCGTCTGCAAATCGACGCGCGTGAACTGGTACTTTCCGCTCGCGCCGATCGCCTGCCATCCCGTGAGCCGCCCCGCGCAGTCGAGCGTCACCTCGGGGAACGTGCCGGTCGTCGCGTCGAGCACGCGCGTCACGACGAGGTTCGTCTCGGGGTACGTCGGATCGGTGAAGAACGTGTAGCGCGACAGATACTGCGGCGGCGTGATCACGTTGACGAACTCGGGATCGCCCTCGCCGTTGATGAGATCGCTCGGGTTCGACGTGATCTGTCCGCCGGTCATGTACTGCGCGAAATAAAACGGGTGGCTCGCGTCTTGGCCGCGGACGACGAACGGCCCCGTCGCGTTGAACTCGCGCAGCTGCCGCGCATTGACCGTCGTCGGCGCGCCGGGTTGCGGCGGATCGTAGGTGAGCTGCGTCCCGTCGACGACGCCGACGATGCGCCAGGGCACGCTCTCTTCGCCGCGGTTGCGGCGGTTGCGGTAGCGCACCGCGAGGTACTCGTTGCCGAGCGCGCCGACCGGCGGAAGCATTTGATGTGCGCCGTCCGCGCGAAACTTGTCGACCGGAATGTCGACGAGCGTCGATCCGCCGATGACCGCGACGGGACGATCCGACTGAATGGCGCTCCCCGTCAGCTCGATCGGCTGCGTGAACTGAAGGTACTCGCCCGCGTTCACCGTGTACGTCACCGGCACGTTCGTCGGCGTCCCCTGCAAGCCGCCGCCGGCGAGAATCGACGTCGTCGGCTTGATCGTCACCCGCGTGCCGTCCTCTTTGCCGATGACGACCATCGTCGGCCCCGCGCGATTCTCCATGAACATCGTCGGCGCGCGGTAAGCGTTCGCCGCGACGTAGTTGGTGTCCCAGACGTTCGTCGGCAAGAGCAGCGACGCGCCGGTCACGCGCGCACGCCCCGCGCCGTACGGCAGCATCTGGTACGCGACGACCGGCACGTTCGACTTGATCCGAAACGCGGTCCCTCGCCCCGTGCCGTGCTGCGACGCATCGCCGACGAACGCGGGCGTGACGCCGGCCGGACAGCCCGCGAGCCTTCGCGGACTCGTGACGTTCGGATCGTTCTCCGCCGCCGGATCGCGCGACAAGAAGAGGATCGCGATCTGATCCTTCGGCAACCCGACGATCGGATCGAACGGCGCGTACGTGATCGCCGTCCCTTTGCCCGTCGGAATGCGCGCGAACGGCGCGATCGGCAACGTCTGCCCGCCGCGCGACACCTCGAGCCGCGCCGGCTCGCCCGTCTTCCACTGATTGACGATGAACACCGCGAAGCAGACGCCCTTCACTTCGTCCGTCGTGTCCATCTCCACCGAATAGAAGTCGCAGCCGTTGCTCGTGTCCTGCCCCAGCGTGTCCACGCACGGGTTCACGCACTTCGCGCCGCTCTCGCCGATCGTCTCGCAGGTCTCGATCGAGCTGCAGTCGTAGACGATGACGCCGCACTTGTAGATGTGCTCCGGATCCTTCGGATCGCAGTACGGCGGCTCTGGGCAATCGGTCATCACGTCGCGAGGTCCGCCTTCGCGGATCGGCGGCGCGGTGTCGCCTTCGTTCTTGACGTCGATCGTCGTGTCGAGCGAAGCGTCGAACGTCGCCGCGATGTCGTCGACCGGGAGACCGGTGCGCGAGCCGCACGCGACGAAGATGCCGGCGATGCTGAAAGAGAAGAGGGTAAGCTGCGTCCACTGCCGCATTCGCGAATGCTACGCCACGCCGCACGAATGTCACGGCGGGCTCCGCGAACCGCAAGACGACATGCCCGACGATCCCTCCTTCGATCGCACCCTCCTCGTCGAGCTCTCGCAGACGGCGTTCGGTCACGCGCTGGGCGATCTCCCGATCAAGTACTTCGACGCGACGATCGAGGGCATCGAACGCATTCCGAAAGACAGCGGCGTCCTCCTCGTGGGCAACCACGCGATGTTCGGACTCGACGGCGTCGTCCTCGGCTCGCTCGTCTTGCGCGAGACCAAACGCGTGCCGCGCTTTCTCGCCGAGCGCAATCTATGGAAGATCCCCGGCGTCGGTCGGATGCTCTCGGTGTTCGGCGCGCTCCCCGGCGAGCCTGTGTCGGCGACCGAGCTCCTCGGAGCGGGCGAGATCGTCATCGTGTATCCAGGCGGCGTCGACGACAGCTTCAAGATGTCGGAGGAGAGCTATCGCCTGCAGTGGGGCGCGCGCGCCGGCTTCGCGAAAATCGCGATGCGCGCGAAGGTGCCGATCGTTCCTGTCGCGGCGTTCGGGATCGACGAGATGTATTCGATCCGACGACGCGAGAAGTCGATCGGACGTTGGCTCTTCGGATCCGAGCGGTACGACTTTCCGATGGCGCGCGGTCTCCTCGGTACGTTCGTGCCGCGTCCGGTGAAGCAGAGCTACCACTTGCTCGAACCGATCGGGACGTCGGGCGATCCGGATCTCCCGGGCGACGTCGAGCGCGTGCGAGACGCGACGCGACGCGCGCTCGAAGCGAAGCTCTGCGAAGCCAAAGAAGCGAAGGACGCGCGAAAAACGTAGCCCTTTCGCGAACGGTTGCGCTGGCCTAGCTGCGAGGCGTACCGTTCTTCCATGCGGTTCTTGTACGGGGACACCGAACCGTTTCCGCCGCAGTACAACTTCCTGGCGGCGCTCGAAGCGTTCATGGCGAACGCGGCGCGCGCGGTGCAACTCGACGCCGAAGTGCGCGCGGTGCGCGAGGCGGCGGCGGCGGTCGAAGCGAAACGCGCGAAGAGCGTCGAGGCGCTCGCCGCGTTTCACCAGACGAGGATGCGATCGCTCGCGCAAGCGTTGCCGATCGACGCGGAGGAGCCGAGCCGCGACTACGTGCGTCGACTGTCCGAGCTCGCGGCGAGCATCGTCGAAGCGGTGAACGCGTCGAGCGCGCAAGCGTCCGAGGTCGCGCGGCAACAGATGAACGCGGAGGTCGAGCGGCGTCACGCCGAGATCCGCGGATCGCTCGCGGCGTTCCTGCGGGTGTTGCGCTTGCCCGCGACGTCGACGAGCAGCTCGATGCGCCTGCACGAGGGTCACAACGATCTCAGCGCGACGATCGTGAACGCCGACGGAATCGCGACTGCGTTCGCGCTC
>JAYVXB010000070.1:0-8492 GCA_043785585.1 Deltaproteobacteria bacterium
GGAGGACGGCGTTGGCTTCGCATGTCGGCAGTCGACGCGACGTCCGTGCTGCGCAGCCTGGGCGTCTCCGCCGGCGCGAGGCGAGCCACCTTCGCGCTGGTGATCCCGTTTGGCCGGCGATTCATCGCTTCGTTCGTCGCCCTCGGCATCCCCTGGCTCATCTTCGCGCGGGTGCGTGGCGAGAGCGTGGAGGTCCTCCTCGCGATCCTCGGAAGCATCTGCTTTCTGGCGCCGTCCTCGACGTTGCTCGCGTGGCTCCTCGGTTGGTGGGGCGGACGACTCGTCATCGCAGCCGACGGGATCACGTTGAAGTGGTTCTTCCGCGAGAGGTTCATCGCGTTCGCCGAGATGTCCGAGGTGCGTGGGCCGGGGCTGGTGACATCGATCGAGCTGCGCTCGGGTCGCTCGCTGAATCTCCACGCGCGCGAAGCGCCAGTCACCAACGACGACGTCGGCGCCGAGGGCCGCGCGCTGAACGCGCAGCTCGTCGCAGCGTTCGAGCGCGCGAAGCAAGGGAGCATGGAGGCGCAGAACGTTGCCGCGCTCCTCGCCGGAGAGGGACGAAGCGGCGCCCAATGGCTCGCGCACCTCGACGCCGTCATGGGCGGCGCCCCGCGCTACCGCGTCGCGGCGCCCACCCCCGAGGTGCTCTCCACCATCGCCAACGATCCGACGATCGGCAGCGAAGCGCGCGCCGCCGCGGCCGCGGTCCTCGTCCGTCTCGACGACACCCGCCGGCACGCGGTGCGCGTCGCCGCGGACGCGTGCGCGGAGCCGGCGCTTCGCGACGCGCTCGTGTCGATCAGCGACGCCGAGTCGGACGATGCGTTCGCGAGCGCGCTCGAACGCGCGCGGAAGCGGTGAGCCACACACGACGGGAGGCCGGTGAGCAGCACCCCGGACGCGCGCCGAAGCGCTATATGCTCGCGAGCATGCGAACTCTCCTCGTCTGCGTGCTGCCCTTCGTCGTCCTTGCGTGCGACAAGATCCCAGGTCGGAGCGACGACGCGCCGAAGCCCGCCGCGTCCCCCGCGAGCGCGCCCCCCTCCGCGACGCCAAGCGCCGTCGCCACCGCGTCCGTCGCCGCGACCGCGTCGGCGTCGCAAGACAAGATCTCCGATTTCCCGCCCGTGACGTACGCGACGTACTCGAACACGAACTACGGCTTCGCCATTCAACACCCCACGTTCATGACCGCGCAGCCGCTGCCCGCCGGGCCCGCGGAGGGGCAGGCGTGGGTGTGGGGCAATCGCGCGAAGATTGAAGTCTGGGCGATTGACGCCGGCGACGAGACGCTCGAGGACTTCTGCAAGGCGTCCGCGAAGCAAGCCGGGAACAAGGAAAAACTGGTCAACAACGGGGCTTGCCTCGTCAAGGGATCGCTCAACGGGAAGGCGTATTGGTTCAAGACGCACTTCATCGGCAAAAATCGGATCTCGATCAAGATCGAATACGACGAGACGTACAAGACGAACTTCGAGCCGATCATCCACCAAGTGGCGGTGACGATCCGGCTGCCGAAGCCGTGAGGCGGATCCGGCTTGCGTCGGCGCGCCCGCGAGCCATCGTCCTCGCCGCCGAGCGCGCAGCGGCGAGCCGCGTGCTGCGAGACGACGAGCCCGCGCCGACGCGAGGATTGCGCGCCGATGCGCGGCCCGAGCTACAGTGGGCGTGGGCACCATGCGCGACGAATCGACCATCGACCTCGGCTCTGTGCGCTCGCGCAGCGCCCTCGCATGCGTGGCGTGCTTCGCGTTCGTAGCGACGGCTCTCGGTGCGTGCAGCAGCTCGTCCTCGCAGGGCGGCAACGGCGATCGCCTCATCGTCGACTCCAAGACGCCGCCCGGTCCGCCGGTGCAACCGCACGAGGACGCCGGCCCGACCGAAGGTGGCTCGCAGCTCTACGACGCCTCCGGCGTGCCGGATGGGTACGCGCCCTACGACGTCTGCAGGCAGTGCGCGTGCCCCGCTGGCGAGTTCTGCCTCGGCGGGGTCGCGGGAATGACGTCGCTCGCGACGTGCCCCTCGGTGCCCAACGCGACGACGCTCAAGGTCGGCTGCAACGCGATCCCTGCGGCGTGCACCGCGCAGCCGGACTGCGCATGCCTCCTCCAGACACTGCAGTCGAAGTTCGCCTGCTACGGCGTGTGCTCGGACTTGGTCGGCGGCTTCACGGTGTATTGCCCGGTGCCCTGACACGACACAGATCCAGCCGGTCGAGGATCTCGTGGCCGCGCGGCGTCCGGGTACGGTCGGTTTTTGCTTTTGTCGATCGATCGATTTGCTTGCGCACGTCGTGAGGCGGGTACTCTGGCCCCGATGCCGAACCTTGGGAGGGCGTGGCCTGCGTTCCTCGCCCTCCTCTGCCTCGCGCTCGTCGGGTGCACTTCGGAGCGCAGCATCGCGCTCGCGCACTGGACGCTCGTCGCGCCGGACGGCGCGGAGAGCGAGGTGACACTCCCGGCGCACATGAGCGCGCGTCTTCCGACGGGGCCGCTCCACTTCCGGCTCCGCACGCGGATGCTTTGCCCGACCGAGTGGCGCGGCAAGCCTCTCACGCTCGTCATCCCGTATGTCGAGGGGGCCGTCTCGCTGCGCGCGAGCGGGATCCAGGCGCAGGCCCTGGAAGGGGGCCTCTGGACCGGCACGCCGTCGCTGTCGAACCACCGCTTTCGCCTCGACGAGCACATGACGTCATCGGATGCGATAGACCTGGAGCTCGATTTCGATCGCGACTCCACGCGCGTCGCGTGGGTCGACACCGTGCCTCGCGTCACGACGGACCTCGCCGGCGACGCCGCGTACCGGGCGGTTCGATTCATGGACGGGCCGGTCGCCGTCGCCTCGTTCGCCGTCGTCTCGATGATCGGCTTCGTCTACTTCGTCCTCTACTTCCAGGACAGACGCCGGAAGCCGCACCTCTGGTTCGCCATCATGACGACAGGAGCGGCCGTCCAGATCCTCTACAACCTCGGTCTTCCCCAGCTGCTCCCGGGCCCGTACTTCCTTTCGACGCTGACGATCCCCGTGACGCTCGTCGTCTCGATCAGCTTCGTCACGGCGTACTTCGGCGTCGCGCCGCCCGGGATCGTCTGGCGCGTCTGCGCCGTGGGCGGTGTCGCGGCGTCCGTGTTCGCGATGGGGCCCTTCGGCGCCGACAACGCCGCGACCAAAGTGACGATCCCCGTCATCGTGATCCTCCTCGGATACTGGGTCGCCTGGCTCGCCCTCGCTCTGCGCCGGGGACGCGACCGCTTCGCGGCCACGACCCTCTTCGCAGGCTCCGCGCTCACAGCGCTCGCGGCCCTCCCCGACATCGTCTACTACGCGGGCCTCGGTGAGATCGCCGGCGGTGTGAAGCTGCTCCCGCCGGGCTTCGCGGCGTACGGCGTCGTGCAGGCCATTCTCCTTGGGCGCGATCACGTCCGCACGCTGAAGGAGGCAGACGCGCGCGTCGCGATGCTCGAGGTCCGCGACCGCGAGAACACGCGCCTGAACGAGGAGCTGAGTCGCCAGATCGCCGACCGCTCGCAGCGCCTCGCCGACGCGCTCGCGCGGATCGGAGCCGTCCCCGCGCGCACCGCCATGTTGGCGCCGGGCGTCGTCGTGCACGACCGTTACAAGATCATCGCGCCGCTCGGCGAAGGCGG
Organism: Deltaproteobacteria bacterium; assembly: GCA_043785585.1. Classification (GTDB taxonomy): domain Bacteria; phylum Myxococcota_A; class Polyangia; order Polyangiales; family Polyangiaceae; genus JBBQXV01. The sequence goes on from JAYVXB010000070.1 coordinate 3,651, forward strand.
AATGGGCGTCGTGTTCGAGGTCGAGCGGACGAGCGACGGCAAACGCCTGGCCTTGAAGGTGCTCACCTCGGCGACGCACGGGGCGGCGCTCGCGCGGCTCGCGCGCGAGGCGCAGATCGCCGCAGCGGTCATGCACGAGAACCTCGTCGCCATCGTCGACGTCGATGTGTCCGAGGCGGGCGCGCTCTACCTCGTGATGGAGCTCGTCGATGGCGCGTCGCTCCTCGACGCCGCCGAACGCTTCGGCGACGTGGTGTGGGCGCGCGCTCTGCTCGTGCAGATCGCGCGCGGCTTGGCGGCGCTCCACGCACGTGGCGTGGTCCACCGCGATCTCAAGCCCGCCAACGTCCTCTTGACGAAGAGCGGCGTAGCGAAGATCGCCGACTTCGGCATCGCGCGGCTCGGCGGCGACACCGATCCCTCGCTCGATGCGACGGTGAGCGCCGATCCTGCCGTCACGCCGACGGTCCACGCCGATCTCGCGCACGCACCGACGGAAGCGTCGGGAGCGGGCTCGAGCTCGGCGCTCACGGCGACGGGCGTCCTCATGGGGACACCGCTGTACATGGCGCCGGAGCTCGCGCAGGGGGCGCACGCGGCCTCGCCGGCTTCGGACGTCTGGGCCTTCGGCGTGCTCGCCTACGAGGCGCTCTCCGGTAAGCGGCCGTTCGCGACGGTTCCGGTGCTCGACGCGCTCGCGGGGAAGAACGCCCAAAGTGCGCCGGCGATCGCCGCTCATGGGCTCTCCGTCGAGTGCGCGCGCGTCGTCGAGCGCTGCCTCGCGATCGATCCGGGCGCGCGGCCCACCGCGACCGAGCTCGCGCGCGTGTTGGCGTGACCGCGATGGCGTGCGAGCAGCGCAGCGGTTCGATCGCCGTCGAATGTTCGCAACCTTTCGCGCGCCGCTTCGACAAAGAAGGCATGACTCGACCTCTACTCTTCGTATCGCTCGCATCGCTCGCCATCCTCGCCTCGCCCGACGCCCGCGCGCAGGAGTTCGACGTCACGGGGGCGAGCCAACGCGACGACGACGATCCCACGCGGCCACCACCTCCTCCTCCGCCACCCGCGCCCCGTCCGCTCCGCTTCGGCGCGCGCGGCGAAGTCGTCCTGAGCACGGTCGCGACGGGGGCGTTCGTGTCGTCGACGCGCTTCGACGGGAGCGATGCTTCGTACTTCAGCGCCGGCGTGTCGCCTGGCTTCGACTACTTCTTCGCGCGGCACCTCTCGGTCGGCCTCGACCTCGCGATCAACTACTCGCAGAACAAGGGGTACGGCGCCGACGGCGGCCTCGTGCAGACTACACAGACGTCGTACTCTGGAGGACTGCGCGTCGGCGCCGACTTCCCGCTCGGCGAGCGGATCTCCTTCTATCCGCGCTTCACGTTCGGCGCCGAGTCGCTCCACTCGGATCGGCAGCTGGTCTCCGGGCCATCGATCTCGACGGCGGGCGCGCTCGCCTCACAGACCCAGAGCAACACCGGCGCGTGGATCGCCGCGTTCGCGCCGCTGCTCCTCCATCCTCGGCCCCACTTCTTCCTAGGCGCCGGTCCGCGCGTCTTCCACGGCTTCGCCAAGACGATCGGCGACGCGGGCGTCGGCGGCGAGCGCACGACCATCGGCGCGGGATTGATCCTCGGAGGGAGCTGGGGCGGCGAGCCCGACGACGCGCACGACACGCGCGACAGCGCCGAGGCCCCCGCGCCTGACGCGCCGGTCGCGCCTCGCGTGAGCACGCGCCGCTTCGGCGACGCGGGGCAGCTCGTCCTCACCGGCGATCTCAGCGCCTCGATTTCATCCCTCACGTACCGCGGGAGCGACGCGAAGTACTTCAGCGTCGGCGTGGCGCCGGGCTTCGACGTCTTCGTCGCGAATCACTTCTCGATCGGCGTCGATCTCTCGATCGGCTACGCGAGCACGTCGGGCCTCGCCTCCAACGGCGCGAAGATCGACTACACCTCGACGTCGTTCGGCATCGCGCCGCGCGTCGGCGTCGACGTGCCGATTTCGTCGTCGCTGTCGTTCTATCCGCGCGCGGCGATTGGCACCGGCTCCCTCACGCAGGACGAGGTGTCGAGCAGCGGCGCCGAGAACAAGCACACCGTCGCCCGCACGTGGGTCTCCCTCTACGCGCCGCTCTTGGTTCACCCTGAGCCGCACTTCTTCGTGGGCGTTGGACCGCTCGTGGTGCACGAGCTCTCGGCGACCGACCAGTACGGCAAGGAGAACCAGCGCACGACGATCGGCGCGAGCTTGCTGCTCGGCGGGTGGCTCTGACTCGTCGGTGTGGAAGTCACCCTTCGCCTCGTCGAGCCCCTTCCACTGCCTACCCGCCGACGATACGCACGTCCGCCGCACTCGTACGCGGCATCGACGGCGTCGCGCGCTGCCGACGACCCGCGAGGCCCGCGACGACGATCACGAGCTCGTTCGGCTCGACCGGCTTTGGGATGTGCATGTCGAAGCCCGCTCGAAGCGCGCGGGCGCGATCCTCTCCGCGCGCGAATGCCGTCAACGCGACCGCCGGAGTTCGCGCGCCATCCTCGGGCGACAGCGCACGCACGCGCGCGATCAAGCTGTAGCCGTCCTCGTTCGGCATACCGATGTCGGAGACGAGGACGTCGGGGCGGTGCCGGACGATCTCCTCGATGGCCTCGGCGGCGCTCGCTGCCGTGAGGACCACGGCGTTGCGCTGTTCGAGCACCGCCGTGAGGAGCTCGCGAGCGTCGGGCGCATCGTCGACGACGAGGATGCGCAGCCCATCGAGATTCTGCGTGAGCTCGCGATCGTCGCGCTCGTCGCGAGCAGCGGCGAGCGGAGGGGGCGGTGCGCTCGCGAGGGCGTCTTCCCGCATCGCGAGCAGAGGCAGCTTCACGCGAAACGTCGCGCCGGTCCCGATGCCGGCGCTGAGCGCGTCGACCGTTCCGCCGTGTTGCTCGACCAGGTTTCGCACGATCGTCAGCCCGAGACCGAGCCCCCCGTGCGAACGCGTTCGGCTCCCGTCCGCCTGTCGGAACCGCTCGAAGACGTGCGGCAAGAACTCTTGCGCGATCCCGATGCCGCTGTCACTCACCGCGACCTCGACGTGCGCGTCGGTGGAGCGAAGCTGCACGTCCACCTGGCCGCCGCGCTCGGTGAACTTGATCGCGTTGCTCAGGAGGTTCCAGACGATTTGCTGCAGGCGATCGGGATCGCCCACGATCGGTCCCGCGTTCGGATCGAGCGTGGCCTGGAGCCGCACGCCGCGCGCGTCGGCGGCGAGCCGCACGCCGTCGAGCGCCGCGCGAATGACACCGCCGAGCTCGACGGGACGGACGTCGAGGCGGAGCTTGCCGGAGATGATGCGCGACAGGTCGAGGAGGTCTTCGATGAGCTGCGTCTGCGCGTTGGCGCTTCGCTCGATGGTCGCGAGCGCGCGCTCCTGCTTCTCGGGCGGCACTTGGCCCGCGCGAAGCATTCGCGTCCATCCGAGCATCGCGTTCAGCGGGGTCCGGAGCTCGTGCGAGACCGTCGCCAAGAACTCGTCCTTCGCGCGGTTCGCCTCCTCGCCGCGCTCTCGCTCGCGTCGCGCGAGCTCGTAGAGACGCGCGTTGGTGATCGCCGCGGCCGCGCGGAGCGCCAGCTCGTCGACGAGGGAAGCATCCGCGCTCGTGAACGGCGCACCGCACTCGGTGCGTCCGACGACGAGCGCGCCGAACGTGCGCGAGCCCAGCGTGAGCGGAGAGACGATGACGGACCGCGGACCGATCGCCCGGAGCAACGCGAGGTGCGCTTCGTCGCGCGCGAGCTCGTGCAGCGTCAGTTCCGCGACGCGATCGAGCAGCTGCCCCTGTCCGGTCACGAGCGTCCGCGCGTAGCCGACGTGCGCGCTCGCGTTCGGGCCCAGATGCCGCGCGAGCTCGTCACGAAGGAGCGCGGTCTTCTTCGCGCTGACGTGCCGCACCGCCTCGACCGTCGTCGCGCCGCGGTCCGAGTCGACGTAGATCGCGCAAAAGTCGGCGAGCTCGGGGACCACGAGGCGCGTCACGATGTCGAGCGTCTGCGCCGGATCGAGCGACGCACCGAGCGCGACGCTCGCCTTCGCGAGGAACCCCAGCGCGTTCTCGGAGCGCTTTCGCTCGGTGATGTCCGTGAGCGAGACGACGCACCCGAGCACCTCGCCGCGTGCGTTCGACAGCGGCGCCGCCGAAACCAGGACGTGCCGCTGCGCCTCGCGACCGCGACCGAGCACTGCGTCGATGCCACCGAGCGACTCCCCGGCGAGCGCGAGGTCGAGCATGCTCGGCGCGCCGATCTCGTCGCCGTCGGCCGAGCGCCGGATCGGGAACACCTCGCGGAACGTCTTCAAGAGGACGTTCTGCCCCGCGAGCCGGTGCGCCGCTTGGCTCGCGCGAATGATCCGCGTCGCCGTGTCGCAGACCACGATCGCTTCCGCCGCCTGATCGAGGATCGACACCGCGAGGAGCTCGGACGCGACGATCTCCTCGTTGCGCTTCTGATCGGTCAAGTCGGTGACGACGAGACAGACCCCGCCGTGCTCGTTGTCGCCGGTCGGCATGACGGACACGTACGTCGGCACGAGCCCCGAGCCGTCGCCCTCGCGCCGAAACGAGATCTCCGCCGCAGAGGTGCCGGCCTCGCCGACGCGCATCAGCGCCTCGAGCTGGCGTGCCGATCCGCGATCGACGCGCTCCGCCAGCGTCGACCCGATGAAGCGCTCGAGCGGTATCCCGATCATCTCCGACAAGCGACGGTTGCAGTAGAGGAGTGTGCCGTCGCGCCCGACGATCGCCGCGCCTTCGTTCATCGTCTCGACGAGGCGGCGGTAGCGATGATCGGCGC
>JAYVXB010000071.1:0-2556 GCA_043785585.1 Deltaproteobacteria bacterium
CGAGATCGCCGAGGGCCGCTTTCGGCAGGACCTCTACTTCCGATTGAACGGAATCGCGCTCTCGCTCCCTCCGCTTCGGGAGCGCACGGACGAGATCGAGCCGCTTGCCAAGGCGTTCATCGCGCAGGCGTGCGAGCGCGTCGGGCGTCGGAGCGTGAGCATCGCACCCGACGCGATGGAGCTACTGATGCGTTACGAATGGCCGGGGAACATTCGCGAGCTCCGCAACGTGATCGAACGGGCGGTGCTCTTGAGCAGCGGCAACGTCATCGCGCGGGAGCATCTCCCGGTCGAGAAGATGGGCCCGCTCCTGTCGCGCCCGCGGGGATCGCGCGTGGTGGTGCCGGAAACGCTCGCGACGGCTGCGACGGCGCCATCGGAAGTGGCGCGGGCGCGTGTGGGGGACGACCTCGACGCCGAGCGCGCGCGCGTCGAGCAGGCGCTCGACAAGTGCGCGGGCAATCAATCGCAAGCTGCAAAGCTCCTCCGGATCTCGCGTCGAACGCTCATCCATCGCATCGAGCAGTTCAACCTGCCGAGACCGAGAAAGCGTGACGACTCGAACGAAGGCTAGGCAGGCGCGAATCGCGCTCGCCCGAGACGTCCAGCACGCCTTCGCACACTGCTCAGGGGCCGCATCATCTGAATCCGCTTGCACTGCCATCTTGCAGTGCGGACCGCGGTCAGAGCGGCCCGCGGAAACACATGGTCGTCTCGTTGTTGGCTTTCGGCTCGGCGCTTCGGGACCTCGTTTTCAGAACAAACTTTCTTTCCCTGCACTACTCGTGGCGCAGGCCGGCCCCCCTCCGCAGGATAGACGACTCGAACGTGGGAGCGCGATCCGCTACCTTGAGGAGCGCCGCCTTACCAACTTTGCGGGTCATGCCCTGGATCGTCCGCAGGATCGCCTGCTCGACCTCCGTCGCGCCACGCAGCATGTTCCGCGTCTTCGCGTACTGGTACACGAGCTGCGAGATCCCTTCCTCGGTGACGCCCGCGCGCCCCGCCATCGTCGACCTGATCGACGTCGGGTCGCTTCGCCGTTTGCAATCTAGCAAGCCGCGCGTCACGGGCGACCACGCCAACACCGCCGCGTACGCGAAATGGAACACGTCGTGGTAGCGGTAGCCGTCCTCGATGTAGGCGTTGTCCGTGAGCGGATCAGCATGTTGGGTTCCATTCTCCGCGTCGGCGCACGGCGCCTTGACAGCCCATGTGTTCGAGCACATGGTACCCGTGTGCCCACGGCGGTCTTCGGCTCCTACGAATGGGACACCGACAAGGCCACCGCGAACCTGGAGAAGCATGGAATCTCGTTCGTCGAAGCCGCGACCGCGTTACAAGACCGCAACGCGGTCTACCTCGACGCGGGGACCGGCGACGAGCAGCGATACGCCGCGATCGGCATGTCCGCCGCCGCGCGCGTTCTCTACGTCGTCCACATCGAACGGGGCGAGCGCGATCGCATCGTCAGCGCACGCGTCGCCACCGCAACGGAAGAGAGCCTCTACAGCGAACGGTGATCCGATGACTCGACCCTCGAAAGCGTCCCTGCGAGAGATCCCCGAGATCGACGTGAAACGCGCCAAGGTGGTCCACCGCGGTCCGCGTCCAGGTCGAACGCTGAAGCTCCCGCTGCGAGCGATGCGCGAGGCGGCCGGCAAGTCGCAGGCGGAGGTGGGCGCGGCACTTGGGAGCGATCAAGCCGAAATGAGCAAGCTCGAACGACGCGACGACATGATGCTGTCGACGCTGCGTCGGTACGCGGAGGCGATCGGAGCCGAGTGCGAGGTCGTCTTCGTCTTCCCGAAGACGGGGCATCGCATCGGGCTCGCCGATCCCGAGTAGCCCTTGAGCTAAACTGGTTAACTCACTCAGTTAACCAACTTTGCTTTCAGTCGAACCGCACGAGTCCGAGGCATTCGCGCGGTCGGCTGAAGATTCTCGGCCGACTTTCCCTGCGTGCGTGGCCCTTACAGGGAGGTGAGCACCAAGCCCCCGCTGCGCGACACCCTCCATCTCCTCGCCGACCTCCTCGCCGACGCGCTCGAAGCGCGGTCGAATCGAGTTGATTCGTTCGGCGACGAACGCAATGGTCCTCCTCGACCAGCGGCCCCGGCGCGCAGACGCGCACCGCGGATGCCGCCGGTGGTCACCGCGAAGCTCGACGTGACCCCGCAAAACCGAGAACGCGCACGGCAGGCGCTTCTGCGCCGCGGAGTCGTCGTGCGTCGGGAGGAGGAGTGTCCATGACGACGTCCGACGAATCTCGTACGAGCACGCCCAGCTTGCTTGAGACCGTGCACCCCACGCGTCGACGCAAGGGCGAGGGCGGCATCGAGTTCCACAAGGTGCTCGCCATGTTCCGCGGGCACTACCGCGACGCGCGCGGCGAACACGTTCGACTGCCGTGGTGCAAAGAGCGACGTGACGCCGAGGAGCAACTGCAGGCCGCGCTCGAATTGCTTGCGAGTGGCAATGCTCTCTCTTCGGGCGGGAAGTCGCTTCGCGAGTGGGGCAAGGACTTCCTGAACAGGCGCGAGCTTGAAGGGCACC
>JAYVXB010000072.1:0-24474 GCA_043785585.1 Deltaproteobacteria bacterium
TTGGGGAATCGAGAGCGCGCCGATCGGCGACGGCGGCGTGTCGTGGACGGGGCAGAGCATGGTGTTCCCGATCACGTGGCAGTGACCGTCGTCGGCTACCGGGAGAGCTTCCGCACGCCACCCGCGGCCGCGACGATCACGACGTCTGCTCGCCCGACGAAGAGCCCGGTCTCGACGACGCCGGGGATCGCGCGAAGGACCGCATCGAGCGCCCCAGGATCGGCGATGGGCTCTACGCGCAGATCGTAGATGAAACTCCCCGCGTCGGTTCGCACGGGCGCGCCGTCACGCTCGCGACGCACAGGTTGGCCGTGACGGGCGAGGTGATGTTTCGTCGCGAGGTGCGCGAACGGCAAGACCTCGATCGGGATGGGCCACTTCTCGCCGAGGCGCTTCGACAGCTTCGTCTCGTCGACGATGATCACGTTGCGCGCGGACGAGTAGTTGACGATCTTTTCGCGCGTCTGCGCCCCGCCGCCGCCCTTGATGAGGTCGAGCGCGTCGTCGACCTCGTCCGCGCCATCGACCGTCACGTCGATCGCCCACGGCCCTTCGTCGTCGAGGAGCGGAATCGAGAGCGCGCTCGCCTGCCGCCGACTCGCCTCGGACGTCGGCACGCCAACGTAGCGGCGCCCTTGCCTCACGAGCGCACCGAGCTCGTCGATGAAAAAGCGCGTCGTCGACCCCGTCCCGAGGCCGATCGTGCCCTCGTGCGGGAGCTCGTCGAGCGCTGCCCGCGCGGCCGCGCGCTTCGCGTCGTCCATGCTCATCCCTCTCGACTATCACGGGGACCACTTTCCGTGGCGGCGCGGTGACAGGCTCCTCCCGCCACTCGAAGTGCGCCGACGTGACGAGGCGTTTGCGCAACCGAGCCGCTACAATCATGATGACGCGCGCCATGTCACTCCCGCACTCTTTCGCGCTCGTCGTGGCGGCGTCGTCGGCCGCGATCGTCGCGCTCCTCGCCTGCGGCAGCTCATCGGACGGAGGCGCTCCGACGTTGGACGCGGGGATCGACGCCACCGCCGACGCGAGCCTCGCGGACGCGAGTGTCCGCCTCGACGCCGACGCCGCGGAGGCCGCGCCGTGCAGCGACATCCCGGTCGCCGACGGAGACGTCATGACGATGTGCCTCGTGCAACGGTGCTGCTTCGAGCTCACTCAGTGCACCAACGACTGCGCGGCCTACAAGAGCTGCGTCATCGCGTGCGCCCAGATGGATGCCGGCCCGTCGTGCTTCGACACGTGCTCGATGAAGCATTCGAACGGCGAAGTGCAGCTCCACAGCCTCGTCCGGTGCGGAGATCAGATGTGCACGCCGCCGGGTGGCGATCGCTGACTCAGCGTAGTTGCCACCTGCCTTGCGCGAGCGTGTAGCGCACCTCGCCGTCGCCGGCGTTCGGGTCCTTGGGCACCGTGCGCTTCACCTCTCCCGCTCCCAGCTCCCAGCGCTCGTCGATGGTCCCTGAACGTTTGAGATCGATCATGACGAGCCCGACGTGACGCTGCTCGACGCTGCCGACGAAACGCACTTTGTACGGACGGTCCGGGAACACGTCGAGCATGCGCGTTCGATCGAGATGCTCGATGTCGTTGACCTGGCGGAAAATGTCGCGGTCCATCTCGCGCAGCGGAACCCCGCCCTTAAAGTTCGGGTTCTCGGACAAGTCGAATTTCTGCGGCTCCATCTTCTCCATCGACGCTGCGCCAGGCGTGGACGTCGATGCACCGGGCGTCGGCGCGGAAGCGGACGACGGCGCCCATCCGCTCGCGGCTCCAGAGCTCGCCTCGGCAGGAACGTGTCGCGAGCACCGTCCGAACCAAACGCCACCCGCCGCCGCGCATAGGACCGCGACGATCAGAGCGCGCTTCCCGATCTTTCGACTCTCGACCATGGGCGCTGTGTACTCCAACTCGTCGCGTGATCCAGTCGGTCATCACCGCGGACGGCCGCGCGCGCACCGTTCTCGAAGCGAAGCGCCGAAAGTCTCCCGAGCGAGCCGTGAGGCAGGAGTATTCCCGTACGAACCCTCACTACCTTGATCCACAGCAACCTTCCGTCACTTCGCCCGGCGCCCACACCTTCACTCGCATGTAGCGTGCGCCGCGTTCGGTCTCAGCGTCCGCAGTAAACTCGCGGCATGGCGTCGGCGACGGTCCAGCCGACTCGGAGGAAAATCTTATGAGGAAGTTGTGTCTACCCCTCGCTGTGTTCGCACTGGTCGCGGGTGCCGCCGGCTGCGAAGACGGACCGAACCAAACCTTCTCACCTGCGCCCGGGAACCCCGGCTGGAACACGGGGACCGGCGACGGCGCGGTGGGCTCTGGGTCGCAAGACTTCGACGCAGGCTACCCCACGTCGAACGCGACCTCGCTCTGCAGCACCGACTTCAAGCGACAGCGCTGGGCGTGGATGCTCACGCAGCCGGTCGTGCCGCCGCGCTTCTACGCGGGCATCGACATGGCGAAGAACAATCAGTGGGAAGGGCTCAAGATCGAAGACGCGGAGAACCCGCCGACCGATCCGCAGAGCAAGACCGGTGGTCTTTGCCAGTCCGTCCCCGCCGGCTTCGTCGGCGCGTGCCCGAGCGGCTACGGCGGATGCAACTCCAACTCGTGGGGAAATAACCAGGAGGTCCAGTTCGTCTGGAACGTCTCCACCCACTACGTCGATCAGATGCTGCTCGGCCTCGGGTACACGGGCGCGCTCTCGACGAAGGCCTACCCGGACCACACCGGCGTGATGCACTCGTACTCGATCCAGCTCGGAGACGTCATCCGGCGCGACGGGTCGCCGTTCTACATCGATTGGCAGGACACGAGCCGAGGCGGCAAGGCGCAGACCGAGATCACCGACATCTTCAACGCCATCATGGCGACGTTCGCCAACCAAGCTGGCGTACCGTTCGACACCAAGGCGTGCGGCAAGGACTCCGACTGCGCCGCCCCGGGTCAGACCAACGCGTGTCTCTGCCAGAAGGACGCGAACGGGACCTGCACCAGCCCCGCGATGTCGCAATGCGGAACCGCCAACTGCGGCGCCGACGGCAACTGCCTCGTCTACAACGACGGCAGCCTGACGATCTTCGGGATTCGCCCGATGGTCATTTACATCCAGGGCACGGGAGGCGTCCCGCAGCCGGCGCTCAGCACGCCGACCGTCTTCTACAACTTCTTCTCCAAGTGGGAGCCGTTCGTCCACTTGCCGCAGGTGCTCAAGCTCGACGCGGATGGACCGAACGCGACGGGGACGCCGATCGGCTCGAAGAACCCGGCGACGATCTGCGACCAGAAGATCGGCCAGACGTTCGCCGATTTCCGCGACAACTGCGTCCAGGTCCACGGCGACAAGGGCATGGCGGACAGCGTCGACGACGTGAACCTGAACAAGGTCACGCACAGCCTCGCGCACGATCAGGAGCATTGGACGGCGAACGTTCTCGGCGTAAACCAGAACTTCACGTCGATCTCCGTGGTGAACGATCCGGAGAAGGTCGTGCTCGACACCGACCAGCCGCAGCCGACGGATGTGGCGCAGGACTTTTTCTACGACATCCGCGCGCGCGGCGCGTCGTCGAATGACTACGGCGCCGGGGGCTTCGAAGAACGCGGCTCGGGGCTGCTCATGATCGAGTTCACCCGTCTTCTGCTCGCCGAGGTCGGCAAGGTCACCGGCAAGCCGCCGACGAAGCTCGGCGATCCGCGGTGCATCGGGTTCACCGGCGGCGTGCCGAACTACCAGCTCAATCCCAACGCGGGTTGCTCCGGTCTCGAGGGAATCCTCATCCCTGGGAGCGGTCTCTCGCCCGGCGCCTGCTGCGCCGCCATGGGGATCGCTCCGGGCGCCGCCTGCTTGGCCGCGACCAACAGCGGCTCCAACCCGTGCGACTTCTCGCTCGATCCGTCCGGCCTCGACCCGGCCAGCAACTACGACTTCGGCGGCTACTACCCCAGCGTGCTCCGCCCGAAGGATCTCAGCGGCATCCCGGTGTGCATCGACCCGGACACCCAGACCGACTGCACCGTCACCAACCACTCCGTCTTCCACAACATGCTCGTGCACGTCACGCGTGTCATGGGCGGCGGCGACCTCAACAAGGTTCCGTCGGCGATGCGCGACCGGCGCTTCTTCTACCGGCCCTTCGGCGAGGCCTTCGTCAAGTACATGAAGGCGTACGGAAACTACGGCAAGAAGTACGGCGCCGCGGCGCGCGACCACTTCCCGACGGGGACCGTCGGCGGCGGGCTCGGCCCGTCGGACGTCATGAACACGGTCATCGATCGCGAGTCGCTCTTCTTCGACTACCTCACGCAGCCCGGCGCCGGTTCCGCGCAGACGTTCGACAAGTTCGAGTACATCGACCGCGAGTTCATCGGTACGGGCAACGGCGGTGCGTACAACTGGATCCCGTGGGACTTCGAGTACGGCGCGGACCTCTTCGGCGGCAACAACCGGAATGCCAACTGGTTCCGTCGGATGGATCGCGAGGAGATCGGCCTCTACTCGGCGATGCTCGAAGACAAGACGCATACGCCGGGGCAAGAGAACAACGTCAACATCACGAACTTGTTCGGCAGCACCATGCTCGGAGGCGATCCGGTCGCGAACGTCGCCGGATTGTGGCCGAGCTACGCTTGCGCAATTGGTCGCGGCGGTGACCTGCACAAGAATTGCGGGAATCTGAACGCTCCGCTCGATCCGGCGACGGCGGCTACGCCGTGCGCTGGTGCCGGCACCTGTCCGGCCGGCCAGCTGTGCGTGCAGGCAAATAGTTGGGAAAAGGGCGCGATTTCCGTGTGCGGCGCCGTGGCCGACTACGTTGCTTTCCCGGTGACGGGTTGCGCGAGCCGGCTTCAAGTGGCGGCCGGAGCACCCGGCGGGGACTACGTTACGTTGGCTGGCGACCCGACGTGCACGACGGACGCCGATTGCACGGCGGTGCCGGGCTTCAGCTGTCAACGCTATCGTGCCAATCCGCCCCGACGCGGCCATTGCCGCAAGTTCGCGGGTTGCGTCGACGCGAAGATGGATCTCAACGGCAGTCAGCCCAACTCCAAGCCGCTGCTCTCGTACTACCCCGGAGCGTGGACGCGAACGCCGTTCGGTCGCGGTCACAGCCCGATCACCATCAAGGACGCCGACAAGAAGCCAAGTATCGGTGTCGCCCACGTGGCCATTCCGAGCTTTGCCCCGGCCAACGCGGCTTGTGCCGGTTGCGGAGGCCCGTACACGGCGAGCCCGGCGCTGCCGGATTCGCAGGGGGCGTGCCCCATGGGCTGGACGAAGAGCACGAACGGCGCGTGGTGCAACGCTCCGCTCAATACGCCCGTCGCGGGCAAACCGCAGACGGCGGCGAGCTTCAATCCGCTCACCCCCTGGCTCGAAGTGCAGCCGGGCGTCGGCTTCGGCATTCCGATCGACGGACAGCACACGCAGTGGGTCTCGGCAGGCCAGTTCGACTACACGGGCGTCCTCGAGACGTACATCGTTGACTACGTCCCGCACGTCGACGCGAAGAAGCCGAGCTGCGTCTCCGACTGGAAGTGCAACCCGGGCTTCGTTTGCAACAGAGCAAACGACAACTGCGTGACCGACGACGGCACGGTGTCGATCCTCGCGATCGAGGGGCAGGACTTCCTCGGCGAAGCCTTCGTTTGCTACGACGCATTCACGAGCGACATCCTGCACGTCCGCATGTACGACTCGGCGCAGGCAGTCATCGATTGGCTGGCGGCGCACCCCGGCGGCTGGGACGGCGTCAATGGCGTCCAGGTCCCGAGCGCGCAGGCGCAATGCAACATCGTCATTCGCCGGACGCCGTACGACAACTTCATCGACTCGATCGTGTCGAAGACGTACGGCGTCGATCTCAACGTCGGTGGCGGTCAGGGGCTCGGTCGCGTGACCGACATCATCCTGTTCGACCCGGCTCTTGCGCAGGCACTCTGATGACTTCGCACGCGGAGAAAACCCACATGCTTGGAAAGAACTACCTCGCGTTCGCCGGTGTCACGGTGCTCGCAGCCACGTGCGTCCTGTCGGCGTGTGTCTCGGACCGCCCCTCGCGTAACGGCGTCTTCAACGAGAACCAGTATCTCAAGAAGGCGTTCCTCATTCAGCCGGATGCGAGCAAGCCCGATCAGGGCTGGTTCATGAAGCAGACGGTCATCGCGACGTCGACTCCGAACCCGCTCGGCCAGGATGCGTTCCTCATGCCTGGGGCCGAGTCGGGCGAGTTCGTTCGCTTCGACATCACCTCGGACAAGCTGCGCATGCTCAACATGCGCGAGCTGTCGCGTGATCCCAACATCGCGGCGCAGGGGTCGCGCGTCCCCGAGATCGTGAACGCGTGGCCGGTCACGAACGTCGACCTCAAGTACCGCGTCAATCTCGACGGCGAGAAGACGAACTTCTACGAGGAGAACCAGGAGCTCGACTGGCAAGTTCGCCAGTGGGTGAAGGTCAACTTCGGAAAGAACGACCAGAGCGACCTTTGGGCGTTCTACGGAAACCTCAATCAGGTCATCCTGAACTGCACCTCGGGGCTCGACATCTCGTCGACGCTCGTTCCGAACTCGCTCAAGGTCGACGAGGCGAACGACTACTTCGAGTACGTCCTCAACGTCACGATCCCGATCGAGTACAAGGCGGCCGATGCCGCGACGTGCTTGGCCGCGTTCGGACCGGGAGCCGATCTTTGGCAGCGGTTCAATAAGGTCAACGTCACGTTGCAGCTGAAGACGTCGTTCGTTCGCCCCGACAAGGTCGTCGACGGGACGTACGTCCCGATGGTGGTCGCGGAGAAGGACCCCATCCGTCGCAAGTACGGCGCGTTCGAGACGTACGCACCGTTCCGTGACCCGGAGACCGGGCTACTCGGCACGCAAGCGTTCGTGGACCGCTTCGATCCGAACAAGGACATCGTCTACTACTTCGCGCCGGGGATGCCGCAGGTCTACAAAGACTTCTTCCAGAAGTCCGTGGCCGACAAGACGAACGCCGCCTTGGCGAAGGGTGGCAAAGGCAGGATCAAGTTCCTCAATTACAACGACAAGGACACGTACGGTGACGGGGTCGGGCCGGAGCGAGGGATCGGTGACGTCCGCTACTCCTTCATCGTTTGGCACACCGACCTCGACAAGGGCGGATCGCTGCTCGGTCTCGGTCCGAGCTACCCGGATCCGCGCACCGGCCAGATCATCAACGGCACGGCGAACGTCTACGAAGGTGCATTCAAAGACACCGTCCAGCAACGACTCGATCTCTTCCTGCAGACGGTCGGCGCCGAGTTCCTGACCCCGTCGGGAGACTTCGACGACGGGAAGTATCCGGCGACGTGCAAAGACGGCGATCTCGTCGATCTCGTTCCGCTCAATGTCGCGACCCAGTTCAATCGCCAGTCGACCGTCTTCAACAAGGTCCAAGCGTATCTGCAGAAGCCGTTCGCGCAGTACGGCTACCTCGGCCTTGCTGACTTCGTGCCCCCGCACGATACGGACTTCTACGACGCGTTCTTCGCGGTGCTCCCGTACCAGACGTACGCGGACCCGCAGGCGAACTTCTATACGACGCCCGAGGGCGGCGGCTTCGATCCGGGCGCTGCCCAGTGGCAGTCTCTGCAGAAGGTCGCGGAGTTCAACACCCTCGCAGCGCAAATCGACAAGGGGCTCGTTCCCTACGATGTCGACGGCCCGAAGGGCGTGCAGGCTGCGGTCGAGTTCGCGGGGAAGTGGTCGTCACTCGGCGCCTCCCTCACGGATTACCAGCACACGCGCGGCTACAACAAGGCGATGCGCTACGCCGACGACATCAAGCTCTTCTCGTACTTCGATGTGTACAAGAAGAACGGCCGTCACTGCGTGAATGGCAAGTGGGAGTCGCGTAAGGACTACACCGACCACCTCGTGCAGAGCCTCAACATGGCCGTTGCCGTCCACGAGTTTGGGCACTCGCTCGGCCTCCGCCACAACTTCATGGGTTCGATCGATCAGCGCAACTTCCCGCTGAACGCCCAGGGTCGCCCGATGATGTATTCGGCGAGCGTCATGGATTACAACCTCCTCATCTCGGAAGCATTCTTCGAGACGGACGGTACGTCGCCGGTTTGGGGTGCGCAGGATGCGGCCTCGCTCGCGTTCATCTACGCGAACAACCTAACGGCAGCGGCAGCCGGCCCGCAGCCGACGATGACGAAGAGCAAGAGCTCGTCGGGTCAGGTCACTGCGACCGCCCCGTGGAACGATCCGCTCGGCTTCAACGGCGACAAGGAGATTCCTTTCCTCCGTTGCTCGGACGAGCACACGAAGTACACGGCGCTCTGCCGGCGCTACGACCTCGGCGTGACTCCCGCGGAGATCATGGCGAACGAGCTCCAGCAGCGCGAGTGGAACTACCTCTGGACGAACTTCCGCCTCTACCACAAGTTCTTCAGCACCGAGAGCTATGGCCAAGGCGTCGTCACGAGCCTCACCGAGACGCGCCGCTTCACGACGCTCTGGGAGTTCGACTGGTCGCCGGGTGAGCTGCTCAACACGCTCCGCCTCATCGGGACCCCGGTTCCGGCGGGCTCGACGGCGTCGGACTATTACAACCAGCTGACGAACAAGTTCAATACGGACGCGTCCGTGGCGAACCAGCTCGTGGCGGCGTACCACCGCGCGCTCATCGAGCAGTCGTCTGGCGAGCGTCCGTTCATCACCGTCTACGACCCGTATTACGGTGACGTCACCCAACAAGGCATTCAGCTCGACAAGGTCACGGCGACGACGAGCCTCACCGAGCTCTGGCCTGCGATATCGAACTTCGACCCGAGCCAAGCCGGAGGCTTCTACGTCACGAGCGTCGGCGGGCAGATCGGCGACGCGGCGTACACGACGGTGTCGCAGGCCACCCTCGCGGACTTCCTCGGTGCGTCGTTCGCTACGTACACGTACGCGCAGCTCGGACCCATCGCGAGCTTCGCGGCGTCGACCCATAGCCCCCGGTACCTCGGCGACCTGAAGCTGCAGACTTGGGTCGGAGGTTGGGCGTTCAACCGCGAGCGTGACTTCCTCGACTTCGTCCGCGCCACCGCGGTCAAAGGTCAGTTCCAGAACTGCGACGAGAACGGGAACAACTGCGTCCCGTGCACCTCGATCGACAAGTGCTCGTGGGATCCGCGCACGCAAGCCGCGCGCGCAATCCAACTCACCCAGTCGGACCGCTACAACCGGTTCCAAGCTCCGGACGGCCGCACGTACATCTGGGGCTACCTCCGAAGCCGCAACCAGTGGGTCCTCGCGGACAAGGATCGCAACATCGCGACGTACGCGCTCATGCTCACGTGGCTCACGGACGTCGTGAACGGTGAGGACGACGGCTTCAACGGCGCGAGCCCTCTCGAGTACAAAGTGCGCTACATCGTCGATGCGTTCACGTACTACGACGGGCAGACGCTTTACGCGCCGTAGGCAGCCTCCGTCGTTTCAATCAGGCAAAGGCGCCGGCTCCCTCGCGGGGGCTGGCGCTTCTGCTATGAAGACGGAGAGGCGCGCGAACCATGCGGCAATCTCGGCGAGCGTTGTGGATCGTGGGAGCGCTCCTCGTCGGCGCGTGCAGCACGGCGAGCTCGACCGGCCCCGCGGGTGACGGCGGAACGGCGACGGACGGCGCCAGCGCGACGACAGATGGCTCGCAGTCCGTGGATGCCGAAGCCGCCGATGCCGCCGATGCCTCGGACGACGGCGCGCAGGCGAACGACGGTACGACCGCCGATGCACCGCCGCCCGACGACGCAGCTACCGCGAACGACACCGCGAGTGGATGCGGGCAGCCAGGGGCCTATTGCCGCAACGGGGCCGCGTGCTGCAGCCACGACTGCGACAACCTTTATCACGCCTGCAACTGACGTCCGTTCGCCGGCAGCTCACTTCTCCGGAAGCGCCGCGAGTCGTCGATCGAGCTCGTCGCGAATGCGCGCGTACTTAGGCGGGAGGCGCGAAGCGTTCGCAGAGTCGATGGCGTCTTGGATCGCTTTACGCGCGGCCGCCTTGTCGCCGCGCGCCGACTGAATGTCCGCCTTCAGCATGTAGATCTGGAGCTTGCGCGGCCCGTACGCCGTGTCGAGCGCGCGATTGGCAAACGCGAGCGCCTCGTCGAAGCGTTTCAGCTCGAAGTACGCGCGCGCAAGTCGTGCCGGCGGATTGTAGTCACTTGGGAAATCACGGAGGCTCGCCTCGAGCATCGGCAACGCCTTGTCGACCTCGCCGAGCGCCATGTACGCGAGGAGACGATGCGGGTCCCACACCGCGCGCGCCGCGGGCGTCGTCGCACGCGCGGCCTCGCCTTCGAGGAACGTCGCCCAGTCGCGCGCAGCGCGTTTGGCCGCCGCGGGATCGGTGTCCTGCAAGATGTTGACGATGTGCTCGTAGAGGCCGGAGCGATCGTCCGCGAGGATCGGGTACGCGGGATCGGCGACGATGCGCCGTGCCTCCGCGAGGAGCAGCGGCACCTTCGCGCGCGACGGCGCGTTTGCGGGGAGTGAGTATGCGGACATGAGCCCGTTCTGCAGCACGTTCGTCAGCGACGTCCCGCGCGGGAGGCCAGGGCGTCCGACAACCTCGGCGACCGCGAGCGCGACGCAAGCGGCGTGGTCCTTCAGCTCGTTTAGCCGCGTCGAAAGCGCCTCGACGACCGCCGCGCGGCGCTTCCATCCGGGAGGCGCGGCGGCGAGCGCCTTCTTGTATTCGACGACCGCCTCTTCGAGCTTTCCGGCGCCGGTCGCTTGGTTGCCGCGCATGAACGCGGTCATGGCGACGCCGCTCTCTTTCGCGGAGGTCGATGCGTCGTCGAGCAGAGCCTCGAGCTCCTCCGCCGTCGCCGCGCCGATCCACTTCAACGTCGCCTTCTCCGTCGCCGCGTCGATCACCCAGAGCGTCGGCAAGACGGTCGTGGGAAAGCGCGTGAGAAAATCTGCGTTCTCGGCGCGCTCGGAGTCGATCGCGAGCCAGACGAAGCGATCCGCGAGCGCCTTGAGGCGCGCGTCGGTGAAGACGTACTCGCGCATGCTGAGGCACGAGTGACACCACGGCGCCCACGTGTCGACGAAGAGCGGACGGCCCGACGCCTTCGCAGCGGCGAGGGCGCGCACGTAGTCGTTCTCCACGAACGGGACCGCGCTCGCCGTCGACGCGCCGCTCGGAGGGATCGGCGCGCTCGACGCGGACGCCGATGCGCTGCTCGAGCTCACCGCGCTCGCGCTTGCGATGGGAGACGAAGCGTCGGCGGTCGACGTGGCTGCGGGCGGAGGCGACGGCCGCGTGCAGCCGAAGGCGAGGACGCCGAACGCGAGGAGGACGGCGCACTTCATCCGCTAGAACGATCTACCGCGGAAACAAAGACCGATCCAGTGCGCCGCCTTTGCTCGACGTAGCCCGCGACACGCGGCATCGTGGACATTCCGATGAGGATCGGTCCCGACTACCGCGCCGAGCACGTGCTCTCCGATGGAACGCACCTCGTGGTGCGGCCCATTCGGGCCGAAGACGCCGCGACCTTGCGCGAGGCGTACGCGCGCCTCTCGCCGTCTTCGAGGTATCGGCGGTTCTTCGGCGGCGTGGCCGAGCTCTCCGACGAGACGCTTCGCTACCTCACGAACGTCGACGGAGCGAATCACTTCGCGATCGTCGCGGGCACCGAGTCGCCCGATCTCAAGACCGAGAAAGGGATCGGCGTCGCGCGCTTCATTCGTCTCCGCGACGATCCCGAGGTCGCCGAGCCGGCCGTGACGGTCATCGACGACATGCAAGGGAAGGGCGTCGGACGCATCTTGCTCAATGCGCTCACCGAGGCGGCGCGCGAGCGAGGCGTCCACCGGTTTCGCGCGCAGGTGCTCGCATCGAACGCGCCGATCCGGAGCTTGCTCGACGAGGTCGGTGCGGTCGTGCACCCCGAGGACTCGGGCGCGCTCGTGTTCGACATCGCGCTCGGCCCACCCGAGCCGGAGCCGCACCCGACGAACGCGCTCGCGCGCCTACTCCGCGAAGCCGCCGCGTCGATGGCCGTGAGGATTCGCCACCTACGTCCGCCGACGGCGTGAAGTGGTATCGTCGCGCGCGAGAACGGCGGAGGACACGATGTCGGGACGACTGGGTGCGGTGATGACTACGGCAGCGATCGCGATCGCGATCGCGATGAGCGGTTGCAAAGGGAAGGACAGCGGCTCCGGCGGCGGCGCGGGAGCAGCGGCGAGCGCGAGCGCGCCCATCGTCGGAGGCGGCGGCGCGATCGGAATCAAGGATTGCGACGAGTACCTCGCGAAGGTGAACGCCTGCCTCGCCAAGGACAACGCCTTGCGCGAACAGAACGAGCAGCAGGTGAAAGCGCAGACCGAGAACTGGAAGGCGATGGCCGCCAGCAACAAAGAGGGCGCGACCGCCGCGTGCAAGACGGCGCTCGACAACTTCGCGCTACTGTTCCCGACCTGCCACTAGAGCGAGACCGCGAGGTCGTCGTCGTCGTGCAGCGAAGCGCGGTCGACGCGTCAGCCGCCGATGGCGCGCATCGAGACGTCGGCTGCGGTCGATTCGGTGCAACCCTTCCACACGTCGCCGTCGGGCTTCATCGTCCAAGCCTCGGCGATCGCGGACACGACGCCGTCGACGTCGCCCGCTCGCGCGACGTCCATCGCGGCAACGCCATCGTTCGTCGCGAGGCACGGGCGCACGGTGCCGTCCGATGCGACGCGCAGTCGATCGCACGATTTGCAGTACGTGTCGGTCTCGCCGGTGATGAAGCCGACGCGCAACGAAGCGTCGCGCCGCGCGCGCAGGTACTTTGCGGGGCCGCGATCGGGATCGCGCGTCGCGTCGCCCGGCGCGAGCAGGTGCGCGATGCGCGCGAGCATCTCGGTCGCGGTAACGAGCTTCTCGGCCGAGAGCTTTGCTCCTTCGCCGATCCGCATGACCTCGATGAACCGCGGCGTGATCCCGCGCTCCCAAGCCCACAGCGTCAGTCGCTCGATCTCGTCGTCGTTGTCACCACGAAGAACGACGCAGTTGAGCTTCATCTCGTCGAAGCCGACGGCGCGCGCGGCCTCGACGCCCGCGAGCACGTCGTCGAGATTTCCGCCGCGGGTCATGCGCCAGAAGCGTTCGCTATCGAGGGAATCGATCGAGACCGTGATGCGGCGAAGGCCCGCGTCGCGAAGCGGTCGCGCGAGCTTTGCGAGGCGCGTGGCGTTGGTGGTGAGCGCGAGATCGTCGAGGCCGAGCGACGCGAGGTGACGAACGACGTCGACGATGCGCGGGTGGAGGAGCGGCTCACCGCCGGTGATGCGGACGCGGCGGACGCCCGCGCGAAGGAGGCCGTCGAGCATGGTGCGCCACGCATCGAGGTCGAGGCGCTTCTCGAGGTAGCCGTCGTTGCGCGATGGGCGGCAGTAGACGCACGCGAGATCGCAGCGGTCGGTGAGCGACATACGGACGGTTCGCGGCGGTATGGCGTGCGCGCGGCGCGTGGCGGGGCGCGCGGGCGCGGCGTCGTTGAGGACGGGGAGGACCCGCCGTTTCGCTTCTGCTGCGCGCATGTCGTGTGAGCCTACCACCTGCCGGACAATACGTGCGAAGCTCGGCGCGGTTTCGAGATGCTGGTGTACGCATTCGAGGATATCGGCGCGGAGCTCGATTTCATGCCGCTCGCGGCGCGGCGGGCGCTCGACGTCGTGGGGCGAAAGCTCTCGCTCGAGGGCTGGCGAAGCCTCGCGGCCGCCGATCGGACCGCGCTCGTCGATGCCGGTACGGTGGAGGCGGTCGACGCAGCCAAGGTCGTCGAGATCCTCCTTCGCGCGGCGCCGGTCGCCAAGGTCATCGAGCCGGTGCCTCCGCCCGATCCGACGGCCGTTCCCCACGACGTCATCTCGGGTCTCGGCATTCTGCGGCAGGTTCCGCTCGATCGCTGGGTGGGTCTGCGAAACGTCGATCGGTACGTGCTCGCCAAGCTGAGCCACCGCCCGGAGAAGCTCGCGCGTGCGCACGACGAGATCGTCGGTGCGCCGATCGTCTTCGCGCACCTCGGCGAGAGCGGTGAGGCGCGCATGGTCGACGTCGCGGCAAAAGCTCCGACGTCGCGTCGCGCGGTCGCGGGAGCGCGCGTGCGTATGTCGCCCGCCGTGCTCGCGCGGATCGTCGCCGGAGAAATTCCGAAAGGCGACGTCTTCGCCGCCGCGCGGATCGCCGGGATCCAAGCGGCCAAACGGACGCCCGATCTGATCCCGCTGTGTCATCAGATCGCGCTGACGCGCGTCGAGGTCACCTTCGAGGCGGATCGCGCGGCAGGGACGATCGCGGTGCGCGCGACGGCGGAGGCGTTCGATCGCACGGGCGTCGAGATGGAGGCGCTCGTCGCCGCGAGCGTCGCCTCGTTGACGATCTACGACATGGTGAAGAGCGCAGATCGTTGGGTGACGATCGACGACGTCGCGCTCCTCGAGAAGTCGGGCGGACGCTCCGGCGACGTGCGTCGCCCGTCGGGTGCGAGGTAGACTTCGCGCAATGGAGTCGCTCGTCCTGCTCTCGGAGACCGATGCGTCGGTCGACGACGCGATCGCGCATGTGCGTCACGCGGGCGCGGGCGGCGTCAGCGTCTTCATCGGCGTAGTGCGTGACGCGAACGACGGGCGTCCGGTGGTCAAGCTCGAGTACGAAGCGTACGCGACGATGGCGGTCGCCGAGATGAAGCGGATCGCGGCGGAGATCGCGCAGGAGATCGACGGCGTGCGCCTCGCGGTGATCCATCGCACGGGCACGCTCGTCGTCGGCGACGTCGCGGTGGTGTGCGCGGCCAGTGCGCCGCATCGAGGCGAGGCATTCGCGGCGTGTCGGTCGCTGATCGATCGGATAAAGGCGCGCGTCCCGATCTGGAAGCGCGAGCACGGACCGGACGGCGCGTACTGGGTCGGTTGGCAGGACGCTCGCTGTCATGCGGAAGGGCACGAGCATCGATGAAGCGATCGTTCGCGCTGACGATGCTCTTGCTCGGCTGCACGCCGGCATCTCCTCCCGCACCGGCACCGACGGCTGCTCCGACGCCGACGGTCGTTCCCGAGCCGACATCGGTCGTGGCCGCGCCGTCGGCGGTCGCATCGATGACGACGCCTCCGCTCGACGCGGCGCGCGACAAACAGATCCACGCCAAGTTCGGAACGATGTGCCGTCTCGAACGAACGTGCGGCGCGCTCTGGGGGATCGACTGCGACGCCGCCGTCGACGGGCCGTACTACTACGTGAAAGCGGAGACGCTCGAGAAGGTCGCCGACTGCGGCGGCTTCTGCCGAGGAGGACGCTGCACGAACTGTCCCCCAAAGCAGTGGACGTGCTCGACGTACTAGGTGCGTGTGCTGCGTAGCATACGCACACAGCCTCGCTCGCGACTCGGCTAGAGATCGCTCCATCTCACGACGTCGACGAGCGCGCCCATCGCGAGAGGCGATTCGCCGGGCGGTAGCATCGCGAGCGCGTTCGAGTCGGCGAGGCTCGTCGCGGCCCCCGACGACTGGTTCGTGTGCGTGCGAGCGACGAACGCGCCGTCGACGACCTCGAGCGTCACCCGCGCCAGCTCGAGACGATCCGGCGAGCGCTTCTGCGCGTTCGCGAGGCGCGCCGATACGAACGGCGCGATCGGTCGCGCGTCGCCTTGCATCGCGCGCAAGAGCGGCAGACCGAACACGGCGAACGTGACCATCGCGCTGGCCGGATTGCCCGGCAGGCCGAGGACACGCGCGTTCGCGGTGCGACCGACGGCGAGCGGCTTGCCGGGTTTGATCGCGACGCGCCAGAAATCGAGCGTGACCCCCGCGCGTTCGAGCGCCGGCCGCACGAGATCGTGATCGCCGACGCTGACGCCGCCGACCGTCAAGAGAAGATCCGTCCCGCGCAGCGCCTCGAGGATCGCGACGACCGTGGCCTCGGCGTCGTCTCGGGCGATGGGCGCGACGCGCACGGACGCGCCGGCCTGCTCCGCGAGCGCCGCGAGGGCGACGCTGTTCGACTCGGGGATGCTCCCTTCGGTGCCTGCCGTACCCGGCGCGCGCAGCTCGTTGCCGGTCGAGAGAATCGTCACGACCGGGCGCCGCGCGACGACGAGGTCCGCGCGATCGAGCATCGCGGCGAGCGCGAGGTGTCCCGCACCAAGGCGCGTACCCGCGGCGATCGCGCGCACGCCTGCTCGCATGTCTTCGCCGGTGCGACGGACGTGCTGCATCGCGCGTGGGCGTGCGGCGAACACGATCGCGTCGCCGTCGCGACGTACGTTCTCTTGCATCACGACGGCGTCGGCGCGCGTCGGGATCGGCGCGCCCGTGAAGATCCGACAGGCCGCGCCCAACGCCAGCGAGCGCGACCCCGCGCCCGCGGCGCTCTCGCCGATCACCGGCAACGTCCAAGGACCTTCGCCATCGAGATCCGTCGTCGCGACCGCATACCCGTCCATCGCGCTGTGATCGAATCGCGGCAGCGGCGTCTCGGCATCGAGATCGCGCGCGAGGACGCGACCCGCGGCACGGGCGAGCGTCACGGTCTCGACGTCGACGCGCGGAACGTCGGAGAGAATGCGCGCGCGCGCTTCGTCGAACGAGAGCATCGCCATCGTCAGTGCCCTTGCTTCTTGCCTCTCAGCAGGTTGACGGCATGCGGAAGAATCGGGGCGAGGATCGACTCGACCGCGAGGCCGAGCGCCTTCGGGCTTCCCGGGAGCGCCGCGATGATCTTGCCGCGATGCGTCCCTGCGACCGCGCGCGACATCACCGCGAGTGGACCTATCTGATCCCACGACAGCCGTCGAAACGCTTCTCCGAATCCGTCGAGGCGCTTCTCGAGGAGCCCGTCGATCGCTTCGTACGTTCGATCGCGCGGCGCGATCCCGGTGCCGCCCGTCGTGACGATCGCGTCTGCGAGATCGCCGTCGCACACTTCCGTGATGACCGCACGCACGGCGTCGGGCTCGTCGCGCACGATGCGGCGGAACGGGACGTCGAAGCCTGCGCCCACGAGCAGCGCGCGAAGTCGTGCGCCCCCTTCGTCGTCGGCCTCGGTTCGCGTGTCGCTGACGGTGACGATGGCGACGCGCACGCTCGGTTTCGGCTCGATCACGTTCGTTCCTCGCGCCTACCGTAGCCCGGCTATCCGCCAGCGACCGGAGGAATGAGCGCGATGACGTCGCCGTCGCGAAGCGATTCGTCGGGCTCGGCGAACGCCTCGTTGCGCGCGACGCGGACGTGCGCGCGTCGCTCGGCGAGCCATGGCCTGGTCGCGCACAAGTGATCCGTGAGGGCGCCGACCGTGCCGATCGCGTCCGGGAGCGTGTGCGCTTCTTCCGTTCGTCCCGCGAGATCGCGCAGCGCGGCGAAGTAGAGGACGGTGACGCGCATCACGTTCATCCTCGAAGACGCGCGACGTGCGGTCAAGTCGCGGCCCGTCCCGCCGAACGGCGCCCCGAAACGGTTCCGAGCCTCCGCACGAGGCACGGCGCTCGCGCTTTCCCGTGGACCGAGGCCCGACTATGCTGCGCGGTCCCATGCAGGCTCCTTCCATCGGTCGCAACGTGCTGCGGAGAGAGGCGCACGACAAGGTCACCGGCCGCGCGCGCTACGTCGACGACGTCACCTTTCCGGACATGATCCACGGCGCCACAGTCCGCAGCAGCGTGCCTCGCGGGAAGATCAAAGCGATCCATTTCGATCCGAGCGTCCCGTGGGACGAGGTCACCGTCGTCACCGCGAAGGATCTCCCCGGCGCGAACGTCATCGCGCTCATCATCGACGATCAGCCGTGCCTCGCCGACGGCGTCATCAACCACTCCGAAGAGCCCGTCGTCCTCCTCGCGCATCCGGATCGCGCGACGCTCGAACGCGCACGACGTGGCGTGCGGATCGAGGTCGAGCCGCTTCCCGCTGTGCTCTCCATCGACGATGCGCTCGCGGTGCGCGCCGTCGCGTGGGGCGAGGACAACGTCTTCAAGGAGTATTGGATCCGCAAGGGAGACGTCGACGCTGCGTTCGCCGCCGCGGACGTCACGGTGTTCGAGGCGACGTACGAGACCGGCGCGCAAGAGCAGCTCTACATCGAGAACAACGGGATGATCGGCGTCTACAGCGACACCGACGGCGTCACGGTGTGGGGCTCGCTTCAGTGCCCGTACTACGTGCAGAAGGCGCTGATGAGGCTGTTCGATTTGCCCGCCGAGATGGCGCGCGTCGTCCAGCTCGAGACGGGCGGTGGCTTCGGCGGAAAAGAAGAGTACCCGTCGATGATCGGCGCGCACGCGGCGCTCCTCGCGATGAAGGCGAAGCGTCCGGTGAAGATCATCTACGACCGCGCCGAGGACATGGCGGCGACGACGAAGCGCCATCCGTCGCGCACGCGGCATCGCATGGCGGTGAGGCGTGACGGGACGATCGCTGCGATGGACATCGACTTCGTGATCGACGGCGGCGCGTACGCGACGCTCTCGCAGGTCGTGCTCTCGCGCGGATGCATTCACGCCGCGGGGCCGTACGAGGTGCCGAACGTTCGCATTCGCGCGCGCGCCGTCGCGACGAACACGCCGCCGCACGGGGCGTTCCGCGGCTTCGGCGCACCGCAGAGCATCTTCGCGCTCGAGCGTCACCTCGATCTCGTCGCGCGTCGTCTCGGGATGACGCCGGAAGCGCTGCGCCGGAAGAACTTCGTCAAGCCGGGCGGGACGCTCGCGACGGGGCAAGTCGTGCGCGATCAAATCGACATGAGCGCGCTCCTCGATCGCGCGCTCGCCGAGAGCGACTACCACGAGAAGCGAAAGCGCTTCGCGCGCGACAACGAAGGCAGCACGATCCGTCGCGGCGTCGGGATTGCGTGCTTCCTGCATGGAACCGGGTTCACCGGATCCGGCGAGAAATACCTGGCGTCGGTCGTCGGTGTCGAAGGGACGCCCGAAGGCCGCGTCCGCGTCCTCGCGTCGAGCACCGAGATCGGGCAAGGGACGAACACGATCTTCGCGCAGATCGCCGCGGACGCGCTCGAGGTCGACGTCGATAGCATCGAGGTCGCGCAGCCCGACACGTCGAAGGTCCCGAACAGCGGTCCGACCGTCGCGTCGCGCACGTGCACGATCGTCGGAAAGCTCGTCGAGACGGCGTCGCGATCGATTCGGCAGACGCTTCTCGACGCCCAGCTCCTGAAGCAGCCGTACACGCCGGAGCAGCTTCGTGCCGCGGTCGCGCGTCACGTGAAGGAGATCGGACCGCTCCGCGCGAAGACGACGTACGAGCAGCCGAAGTGGCTCAAGTGGGACGAAGTGAATTTCGTCGGCGATGCGTACGGCTCGTTCTCGTGGGCCGTCTACGTCGCCGAGGTCGCCGTCGACACGCGCACGTACGAGGCGACGTGCACGGACTTCGTCGCGCTCCAAGAGGTGGGCAAGGTCATCCACCCGATCCTCGCCGCTGGGCAAATCGAAGGCGGCGTCGCGCAAGGAATCGGCTGGGCGCTCTACGAGAACGTCGTCTGGAAGAACGGGCGCATGTCGAACGATCGCATGACCGACTACATCATGCCGACAGCCGCGGACCTTCCGCCGATCCGCTGCTTCTTCGAGGAGGTGCCGTACGACGGCGGGCCGAGCGGCGCGAAGGGGATCGGGGAGCTTCCGATGGACGGTCCCGCGCCGGCGATCTTGAACGCGATCGAAGACGCCGTCGGCGCGAGCATTCGGCGCGTCCCGGCGACGCCCGAGGTCGTGATGGATGCGATGGCTGCGCGCGTGGGTGGCACATGAGCGGCGCGGACGAAGTGAAGATCGCGTTCACGGTGAACGACGAGCGCGTCGAGGTGACGGCGCGTCCGATGGCGCGGCTGCTCGACGTGCTCCGCGAAAACTTGCGGCTCACCGGCGCGAAAGAAGGATGCGGCGAAGGCGAGTGCGGCGCATGCGCGGTGATCATCGACGGCGCGCTCGTCAACAGTTGCCTCGTCCCCGCGTTGCAACTCGAAGGCGCGCGCGTGACGACGATCGAAGGGGTCGGCCCATCCGGGGCGCGCGGCGACGCGCTGTCGAAGATTCAGCAGGCGTTCGTGCAGCACGGCGGCGCGCAGTGCGGGATCTGCACGCCGGGGATGATCCTCGCCGCGACGTCGCTCCTCGATCGCAATCCGCACCCGACCGACGCGCAGATTCGCGAGGGGCTGGCGGGCAATCTCTGTCGATGCACCGGCTACGTGCGGATCTTCGAAGCGGTGGTTCGCGCGTGCGAGGCGCCGTGAGGTCGGACGTCGCACGCTACGAGCTGGTGTCGCCGAAGACGCTCGACCTCGCGCTCGCGATGCTCGCCAAGGAAAGCGGAGCTCCGAGCGCGTTTCGCCCGATCGCGGGGGGGACGGACTTGATGGTCCTGCTCGCGGCGGGGAAGCTGGAGCACACGCGGTGGATCAATCTCTGGGGGCTGAGCGAGCTCCGCGGAATCGAAGAGAGCGCGCAGCACATCACGCTCGGCGCGCTCACGACGTACACCGACGTGCAGTCGCACCCGACGCTGCAGCGCGAGTTTCCGATGCTGTGTCAGGCCGGAAGCGAGACGGGCGGCGTCGCGATCCAAAACCGCGGCACGCTCGGCGGCAACATCGTCAACGCGTCGCCCGCGGCCGATTCGCCCCCAGCGCTCTTGGCGTACGGCGCGGAGATCGAGATCGCATCGACGAACGGCGCGCGCTGGATCGCGTACGACGGGTTTCACACCGGCTACAAGAAGATGGGACTCGCACCGACGGAGCTCGTCACGCGCATCCGACTGCCGCGATCCTTCGCGACGCGCGTGCATCACTACCGAAAAGTCGGCCCTCGCAAAGCGCAGGCGATCTCGAAGGTGTGTTTCGCGGGCTGCGCCGAGATCGCCGACGGCAAGGTGCGCGAGGTTCGCATCGCGCTCGGTGGCGTCGCGCCGATCATCCCGCGCTGCAAGGCGACCGAGCGCGTCCTCCGCGACGACGGCATCGGCGCGGACGGTCTTGCGCGCGCGAAGGCGATGCTCGCGACGGAGATCTCACCCATCGACGACGTGCGATCGAACGCGCGCTACCGTCGTCGCGTCGCCGAGAATCTCCTCGACGACTTCGTCCTGAGGATCCGCGCCGATGTGGGACTGGGTTCGTAAGCTCGACGAGCTCCGCGCCGGCGGGCGGCCTTGCGCGCTCGTCACGGTCGTCGCGTGCAGCGGATCGACGCCGTGCACCGTCGGCACGAAGATGATCGTCACCGCCAACGAGCAGTTCGGCACCATCGGTGGCGGCCACCTCGAGAAGCTCGCGATCGACGACGCGCGCGCGTCCCTCGCGTCCGGCGAGTCGAAGACGACGCGCTACCCTCTCGGCGCGAAGGCCGGCCAGTGTTGCGGGGGCGTCGTCGATGCTTTCTTCGAGGTCGTCGGCGCGGCGCCGCGCCTGTACCTCTTCGGCGTCGGTCACGTCGGCCAAGCGCTGTGTCGCGTCCTCGAAGGCACGCCGTTCGAGGTCCACGCGATCGACGAACGCGAAGAATGGATCGGAGCGGAGCGCTTGCCGCAGACGGTTCGTCGCCACGCGGTCCCGTGGGACGCGTTCGCGGCGCAAGCCCGATGGGACGACGAGCGAACGTACGTCGCCATCATGACGCACCGCCACGACGCCGATCAGGAGATCGTCGCGCACGTCGTCGATCGCCCAGCCCGCTACATCGGGCTCATCGGCAGCAAGACGAAGTGGTCGCGCTTTCGCGAGCGACTCGGCGCGCGCGGCGTCGGCGAGGAGAAGCTCGCGCGCATCAAATGCCCGATCGGTCTCGACACCGGAGGCAAGGCTCCCCAAGAGGTCGCCGTCAGCATCGCCGCCGAGCTCCTGAAGACGCTCCATGGGCGTTAGGTCGCCCCCGCCGCTCGCACCGCTCGTGGTTCTCGCGGCGGGGAGCTCGTCACGGATGGGGCAGCCGAAGGGTCTCGTCATCGTCGAAGGGCGCGCGTGGATCGACCGGCAGATCGCGTCGTTCGGCGCGTACGGTGGGCGTCGGGTGATCGTCGTGCTCGGTCGCGCGCGCGACGAGTACGCGGCGGCGCTCGCGTGGATCGACGATGCGTCTGCGTCGGGGGCCATGCTCGGTGACGTGAGCGTCACGGTTGCGGTGAACGACGATCCGGATCGCGGTCCATTCTCCTCGCTGCAAGTCGGCGTTCACGCGCTGAAGGGCGATGACGCATCGCTCGGCGCCGCGTACGTCCTTCCCATCGACGTCCCTGCGCCCGACGAGAGCGTGTGGCGCGCGCTCGCTGCGGGCGCGGACGGCGCGGACGCGAGCGTACCGGTGTTCGATGGGCGCGGCGGTCACCCCGTTCTCTGCAGCGCCGCGCTGCTCGACGACATCCTCGCGACGTCGCTCGACGCGCCCGACGCGCGCCTCGACGCGAAGCTCCGCGGACGAAAGTCCGTCCGTCGTGTCGACGTGGCGGACGCGCGCGTCCTCGCGAACTTCAACCGCCCGACCGACTGGAATGCGAAATTGATGTAGCTTCGTGCGCGGCCGTCATACAAACGCCACAGTATCGAGGTATCGGCTTCCCATGGCGCGCATCCTGGTCATCGAGGACGAGAAGGACATCCAAGATGTCCTCGAGTACAACCTGCGTCAGGCGGGGCATCGTGTTCAGCTCGCATCGACGGGCAAAGACGGACTGAAGCTCGCTCGCGAGAAGCGACCCGACCTCGTGCTGCTCGACCTCATGCTCCCGGACGTCGCGGGGACCGAGGTCTGCAAGGCGCTGAAGCAGGATCCGGCGACGCGCGACGCACAGGTCATGATGCTCACCGCAAAGGGCGAAGAGATCGATCGCGTCATCGGGTTCGAGCTCGGCGCGGACGACTACGTGGTCAAGCCGTTCAGCGTGCGCGAGCTGCTCCTTCGCATCGCGGCGATCTTGCGGCGCGGCGCGAGCGACGCCGACACGACGGCGCCGATCGAGTTCGGCGTGCTCCGCGTCGATCGTGACGCGCACCGCGCGTGGGTCTCCGGCGAAGAGGTCGATCTCACCGCGCTCGAGTTCAAGCTGCTCGTCACGCTCCACGATCGTCGCAACCGCGTGCAGACGCGCGACGCCCTCCTCAACGACGTCTGGGGAATCCAGGCCGAGATCACGACGCGCACCGTCGACACTCACGTGAAGCGTTTGCGCGAGAAGCTCGGCACGGCGGGCGACTACGTCCAGACCGTGCGCGGCGTCGGATACCGATTCGCGTCGACGCCCGAAGAGGCCGGGCGTTGAAACCGAGCGAGCACTTCGGCCCGCGCCGCGGTCTGAAGCTCGGTTTTCGGCTAAAGCTCTTCCTCGTCTCCGTTGCGCTCATCACGATTTCGTTCGCGGGCGCCGACCTCTATCTCGCAGGTGCGCTCGACGCTCAGCTGAGCGAGCGGATTCATCAGGATTCGCTCGTCCGATTGAGCCTCCTCGAGCGCGACGTTTCCGCGACGGCGGCGTCGCTCGACGACTACGACACGTGGGATGCGCTCGCGGACGATCTCAGTCGACGCGCGCGCGCGCGCATCACGATCATCCGGTTGGACGGCACCGTGATCGGCGACTCCGAGCTGTCCGGCGAAGCGTTGCGCGCGGTTCCGAGTCACGCGGAGCGTCCCGAAGTTCGCGAAGCGCTCGCGCGCGGGAGCGGTTCGGACATGCGCATGAGCGAGACGACGCAGAAGCGTTTCGCCTACGACGCGACGCCGTTCCTGCACGCGGGAAAAGTCGCGGGAACCGTCCGCATCGCGACGCCACTCACGGACGTCGACGCCGCGATCGGGCGACTGCACGGGACGATCCTCTTCGCGAGCGCGGCCGCGTACCTCGCGGCGATCTTGATGTCGAGCCTCGCTGCGCAGTGGATGGCACGCCTCGTACGCGCGCTCACGACGGCGGCGCGGCGCATGGCGGGCGGCGATCTCGACGTTCGCACGCGCATCGCCGGTCACGACGAGCTTGCCGAGCTCTCCGTCGCGCTCGATCAGCTCGCGAGCAGCCTCTCCGAGGCGATGACGCAGCTCCGCGCGGAGCGCGATTTGCTGAGCGGCGTCTTCGACGGGATGGAGGAGGGAGTGCTCGTCCTCGACGCGGGAGGACGGATCGTTCGCGTGAACACGGCGCTCCGCGCGATGCTCCTCCTCGGCGGCGACACGCTCGGCCGACCTCTGCTCGACGTCGTACGCAACGCGGATCTCAAGGAGCTCGTCGACGCCGCGCGCACCGAAGCGCTCACCGGCGAGGTCGAGTTCTCCGGGCTCAAGCCGCGGCGGCTCCTCGTGCGCGCCGCGATGCTCCCGGGTGACGAAGGGGCGCTGCTCGTCGTCGCTCGCGACGTCACCGACGTGCGCCGCCTCGAGACGATGCGCCGCGATTTCGTCGCGAACGTCTCGCACGAGCTGCGCACGCCCGTCACGTCGATCCGCTCCGC
>JAYVXB010000073.1:0-2546 GCA_043785585.1 Deltaproteobacteria bacterium
CCCGCTGACGAGCAGCGTGATGCTCGCCCGCTCGCTCTTCGTGAAGGTCAGGTTCGCCATCTGCTCGATCCACTGCTCGGTCGGCTCGGCGAGCCCGAGGCGCACGCGCTCTTCGGATTCGAACTTCTTCAGCTCGGCGTCCATGTCGAAGACCGGAAGCGCGCGCTTGTCCTTCACTCCGCCGACGTTCATCTCGCCCATGGTCAGATCCCCTTCTCGTTCACAACCAAAGTCATTCGGCGGCCGAGGCCGCGTCGCTCGTCTGCTCGATCCGCACGACTCCGTCTTTCGTCTTTCGCCCCAGCTGCACGAGCCCCTTCGGGGCTTCTTGCGGCCGAATAGGCGCTTCGTACGCCGCGAGCTTCGCGCGGAGCTCTTCGAGCTGCGCGAGGATCGCGGGATCCTTCTGACCGCGCGCCGCAAGCTGCTCGGCGCGAAGCTGGAGGAGCTCGACGCGCTTGCCGTCGAGCGCGCGGAGCAGCTGCCCCTTGCGTTTGCTCGCGTCCTCGAGCCGCTCTTCGTGGAGCTTCAGCGCGTGGGCGTACGTCTTCACGCGAATCTTGATCGACCCGCTCGGCTTGTTCGCGTCGATGTCGTGGAGCGCCGCATACGGCGTCTTGCTCCGCTCGATGATCGAATCGATGAGGCCGTAGACAGGCGCGTCGTGCCCGCACTTGAACGACGACAAGTCGAGCACGACCACGTTCGGGTGCCGCGCTGCAAACCCCGCTGCCCAGACCTTCTGCGCGCTGTTGACCGAATAGTTCTCCGGCCAAACGTAATTGAGCTCGAGCGGCGACTTCATCAACCCCTTCTCGAGATCCTCTTTGTAATAACGAGTCAGGTATTCGATGTCCTTCGGAATCGATCGGATGGACAACACCGGATACCCGAGGACTTGGAACTCCTCCGGGATGCCGTGGTTGAGCCCCGGGTCCGAATGGTACGGGCGACCGAGCAACAAGATGCAGACGCGGTCTTCGGACTCGACGGTCTCGAGGATCGCGCGCCCCTTCTCCTGAACGTCGCGGTCGAAGATGTTGAGCGCTTTCCACGCCTCGCGGCACGCATGCTCGTTCTCGTCTTCGGTGATCCCCATGCGCGGGCCGAAGGTCTCGAACATTCGCTGCGTCATGAGCGTCGGCTCGACGAACGACACGGCCGGATCGAGGTACTCGATGCCGCGCGCGGCAAAGAAGTCGACCTCCTTCGTGAACGCCGCCTTCATGACGTCCGGCGCCCCGGCGACGATCGGGCAACTGGCGTTGTCCATCGTGTCCGTGACGAAGTTGTTCACGTGCGTGAGGATCGGGAAGAAGATGTACTTGAGCGGCTTCTTCTCGGTGTGCTGGTGATGCAGCAGGTTGTGGATGTGCGCCTGCGCGACCTTGCTCGGGTAGCAGGGATCGATCGATCCGTACTTGCCGCCTTCGATCCACATCTCTTCGGTCGTCTCGTCACTGAAGACGACGTGCTGCTTCTGAATGCCAATCGCCTCGAAGTACGTTCGGAACCACGGCGCGGTCGAATACATGTTGAGGACGCGCGGCATTCCGACGCGCATGCGCTTGCGCGCGGCCCACGACTCCGGCGACGAGCGGACGAACGGGCGAATCACCGGAACGCGGCGAATGCCGAGTAGCCCTTTGCGGACCTCGACGTCTTTGACCGGCGACCCGTGCTCGGGCATCGGCGCACAGTCGTAGAAGTGCATGAACGCGCGCTTGGCCTCGTAGTCGACGAGGTTCGGGAACGCCTGCGCCATCTTCTTTCGCTCGGCGACGACGTCGAGCATCGCCTCTTTCGATTCGACCGTCCCCTTCTCGCACGAGAACCCGGCGATGTAGCGGCTGGTCGATCCGTCGGGGCGGCGCGTGTCGATGAACGTGCGCTTGCACTCGTTTGGACAGAAGTGACAAACGGTCTCGACGTCGTTCTTGCTCGTGTACTCGAGGTTGATCGCCGCTTCGAGACCGATGAACGTCGACGATCCGCGCCGCTGTACGATGCGACGGGTCTCCATCGCCGCGCCGATCGCGCCCGCTTCGCCCGTGTGCGGATGCACGAACACCTGCGCGCCCGGCACGCGCTCTTTGATGTAGTCGACTTGCGCTTTGACGGCGGCGAGATTGTATTGCGTGCCGCCCTGCAAGACGTATTTGCTCCCGAGCGCGGCGAGCCGCGGGATCTGCACGACGTATTGCCAGACGTTCTTCGGGAGCACCTGCGCGAGCCCCGCGAGCATCTCTTCCTTCGAGAAGCCCTCTTTTTGGAAGTTGACGCGATCCGTATCGAGGAACACCGCGCAGCCGTAGCTGAACTTCGGCGCGAGCTCGGCTTTGAACGCCACGTCGGCGAACTGCGTGACCGGGACGCCGAACGAATCGGCCGTCGCTTGAAGGAGCATGCCGTTGCCGGCGGAGCAGCTGTTCGACAATCGGAAGTTGCCGATGTCGCCGTTCTTCATGAAGAGGACTTTGATGTCCTGCCCGCCGATGTCGCAGATGACGTCGACGTCGCCGAAGAAGTGCACCGCGCTCATCATG
>JAYVXB010000074.1:0-8433 GCA_043785585.1 Deltaproteobacteria bacterium
TCGCCTGCCGCAAGAATGAAATGAAGAGTGCGATCGAAAATCATCACGACGGACGATGGCAGGTGATCGGCAATCGTTCGGTACAGTCGCTCGCTCTCACGAAGGGCGTTTTCGGCGCGCCGACGTTGCGTGATTTCTCGAAAGACGGCGACGCCTCCGACGATCCGCGCCGATGCGTCGAGCAGAGGCCGCGCGGTGCTGCTCACGAGCACCAGATCGCCGTTCTCGGAGCGAATGACGAATTCCTGGTCCGTGACAATCTCGCCACGCAGGGCACGCGGTAGGGGTCGGTCTCGTCCGGGTAACGGAGTCGTCCCGTCGCTCGCGAAAACACCGGAGCGTTCGATCCAGGCACCTTCGCGACGACGCAGCGTCCCCGCGCCCAAGATCCGTTCCGCCGCCTCATTCCAAACGAGTGGCGCGCCATCTTCGTCCGCGATGAGAACGCCCTCACCGATGCTGTCGAGCAGCGGCTTCATTCGCTCGATTTCACTCAGGAAGGTCAGCACCGCGTCAGTATAGACGTAGAAGGAACAGTGCGGATTCGGCGCGCACGATTTGATTGCCTTTGGTCATCGGCTTCGAAGGAGGGCAGCGACGACCAAGACAACCAACAGCGCTTGCCACCCCACGGACGCGCGCGCTGCGCCCAGGGCGCACGACCGCGTCACAGGAGCAGGAATCGCAGTGCTCGCGTCCGGCGAGGGTCCGGCAACGACGCACTCGGTTGGGCGGTTCTTCCCATCGCCGACGCAAACCCCCGGTCGATTCCCGTCGATCCAACACGCCGCCCCCTCCCCGACGAGACGGCAGGGCGCCGGCCGCGGCGGCTGAGGGAGATCTGCGCGTGATCCGATCGTCACGGGACGCCCGCGCGGCACAGCGCGAGCGGGCCGCTCGGCCCGTCGAAGCCGAGGGTGGGTCGCCGCGCGCAGGCCGCGCCATCGCCGCGCGCGCACAACGTCTCGAGCGTCCCCGCGCCTGCGTCCGATAACGTCTCGCAGAGCGAGAGCTCGCCGAGCTCGCATCCGCGGATCAGTGCGCGCGCGCGAATCGCTTCGTTCGTCGACGATGGAACGTACCGATACGGGGTGTACGGGATCGTTTGGCCCGCACTCATGACGAGGGATCCGCACGCCGCGCCGCCACCGCCGTCGCACGCCGCGGTCGCCACGATGACGAACTCGGCGCGTCGCGCGAGCACCGGCGCAGAGCTGCGCGAACCGGTCTCTTCGGTGTCGACGTCGAACAGATCGACGACCGCGCGCACGCTTCCGCGCTTCACGCCGCGCTCCAAGTACGCCCGGGCGCGCGCGGGATCCACGGGAAGACGCTCGCCCGTCCGGTGCTCTTCGGCGACGCGAGCGCAAGCGTCCCCGTCTCCGTCATCGCACGCGCGCTCGAGGAGGTGGATCCCGTGCGCCGCGCTCTCCGCCACGCCAACGCCGAACGTGTAGAGGACTCGAGCAGGGCGCACGAATGCACGTGACCGCGCTCCCACCCGCGTTGGAACCGCGCCGCGGCCGATCGCGCGTTTTCGGGCAGGCGCTCCCCTTCGAGGAGCCAAACGCCGAGCTTCGCGCACGCCGGCGCGTCGTCGGCGGCGCACGCCGCGTCGAGATCGCGAACGCCCTTCGTCAGGGCCTTCGCGAGCGGATCGAACGGAATGGGATCGACCGCTTCGTCGCTCGGCAGAAGGGGCGCGGGCGTCACGACGACCGACGCCGCATCGATCGGAGCGCTCGTGGGCGGCGCTCGTTTCGCGCACGAGACGGCGAGCGCGAGCGCGAGCGCGACCGCAGTCGTTGGACGAAAAAGCATCTCGGCGCTCAGAGCGGCGGGGCG
This sequence comes from Deltaproteobacteria bacterium, assembly GCA_043785585.1. GTDB lineage: Bacteria > Myxococcota_A > Polyangia > Polyangiales > Polyangiaceae > JBBQXV01. The sequence goes on from JAYVXB010000074.1 coordinate 1,846, forward strand.
AGCTCAAACTCGGGGAGGCTGATCGTGGTGGAACGTACCAGACCCGACGCGATGCTGGCGCGGCCCCGCTTGGAAGCCATCGCATCTCGGCACGAATGCAACGGCGCGAAGCGCACGCCGTGCATTGTTGCCCCGAGAGCCACACACCATCACGTCGCAGGTGCGGCGCGAATGCCAACGAGCTTGCGGGGACGGACGAGGTGCACGCGGCCCATCGAGGAGGTCCCGGAGCCGTACGACAACCGCATCGCCCGGCGGCGGCCGCCTCCCCTATCCCGGCATCATCGCGTTGGCATGCGAATTGGAGGCGCGCGTCTCCACCTACCGCCCGGCTTGATCCTGCACGGCGGAGACACGCACGCGAACGGAGCCCGACATGCCGCTCAACGAGAACGAGAAGGTCATCCAGCTACTCGAAAAATTTCACAGCGCGATGCTCGTCACGCGCACGGAGGCGGGCGACACGCGCGCGCGTCCCATGGCGATCGCCAAAGTCGAAGGGAGTCGCATCTGGCTGCTCACGGGCAAGCAGACGTCCAAAGCCGACGAGATCGCGAACGACGCGCGCGTCACGCTGACGATGCAGAGCGCGAGCGAGTTTCTGTCCGTCACCGGCCGCGCGGAGCTGCGCACCGATCGCGCGAAGATCGACGAGCTTTGGAACGCTGCGTTCAAAGTGTGGTTCCCAAAGGGGAAGGACGATCCCGACCTCTCGCTGATCTCCGTGACTCTCGACGAAGCGGAGTATTGGGACAACGCCGGGGTGAACAAAGTGAAGTACCTCGTCGAGGCCGCCAAAGCGCTGCTCACGGGGACGACGCCGGTGACGGACAGCGATCAGCACGCGCGCGTTCGGATGTGATCCCGGCGCGTGACGGCTGCGACGCGACGTCGCGTGCCTCGCATTGCGCGATGGCCCGCCACGGGAAAGAGGCACGACCGATATGCTGGCTCTGACGTACCGAGGCAAAGGAAAGGTTCGCGTCGAGCAGAAGCGCGAGCCGATCATCGAGCACCCCAACGACATCCTCTTGAAGGTCACGCGGACCGCCATCTGCGGCTCGGATCTCCATCTCCTTCACGGGCTCGTCCCCGACACACGCGTCGGGTGCACGTTTGGTCACGAGTTTGCGGGCGTCGTCGAAGAGCTCGGCGCGAGCGTCGAATCGTTGAAGCGCGGCGACCGCGTGGTCGTCCCGTTCAACATCGCCTGCGGGACATGCTTCTTCTGCGAGCGTGGATTCACGAGCGCATGCGAGAACACCAATCCTTGCTCCTCGCTCACCGGCGGGTGCTTCGGCCATTCGCACACGACCGGCGGCTACGATGGGGGGCAAGCCGAGCTCGTCCGCGTTCCGTTCGCCGACGTGGGGCCGATGAAGATCCCGGACGACATGAGTGAAGAAGAGGTCCTCTTCCTCAGCGACATTTTGCCGACGGGATACCAAGCCGCGGAGATGGGCAGCATCAAGTACGGAGATACCGTCGTCGTCTTCGGCTGTGGTCCGGTCGGGCTCTTCGCGCAGAAGGCGGCGATTTTGATGGGCGCGGGCCGCGTGATCGCCGTCGATCGAATCGCGTACCGGCTCGCGTTCGCGAAAAGCTTCACGCGACGGGTCGAGACGATCGACTTCAGCGAAACGATGGACGTGGTCGGCGCCATCCGCAAGATGACCGATGGGCGGGGGGCCGACGTCTGCATCGACGCGGTCGGCTGCGAGGCCAGCGGCAACATGATGCAGTCGGTGCTCGGCGCGATGATGCTGCAAGCGGGATCGCCGACCGCCATCGGATGGGCCATCGACGCGGTGAGGCGCGCGGGCCACGTCGTGCTGATTGGCGTGTACGGACCGCCGTACAACCTGGTGAACGTCGGCGCCGCCATGAACAAGGGGCTCACGCTCCGCATGGCCCAGTGCAACGTGAAGCGGTACATGCCGCAACTCTTGGAGCACATCCGCTCCGGGCGCATCGACGCGCGGGCGATCATCACGCACCGTTTTCCGCTCGAGGACGCCGAGGAGGCGTACCGCACATTCGAGCAAAAGAAGGACGCATGCATCAAGTGCGTACTCATTCCACCTCGAGCCGCCTGAGAAGACCCGTGCAAATGAGAACTATGCAAACGACGCAAGCGACACGTGACACCGTCGACACGAAGCCCGTGAGAGGTCCGGGGGTTCCTGAAGAGCGCGAGCCGACGCCGGTTGGGCATGCGCATTGGGGATCTCCGCCGAAGCAACTGCCGCGCGCGGAAGTGATCCGTGACGCGACAAGGCACGATCTCACCGCCACATTCGGCTCGAGTCCGCCACCGCGGTTGCTCAGTGGCGTCGTGCGCCGCGCGGCGTACCGCATTCCGGACTACCGAGTGGGAAGGTGGCTATTCCTGTTGATCGCCGATCGGATCGACGCCGTGGAGTCGCGCTTCGTATGAAGAGCGTCGGTACTTCGCGATTCGGACGCGAGGTGCGCCCGTTCTCCGCACACGGCATTTGCGTACCGGAGCAAGCGTTCGCGAAGGGCGGTGCGACCTCGCGCCGCGCGGCACCATTGCTACTTGTCGCGCGGCGAGTCATCGTTCGAGCGGACATGGGAGGCTCACACCATGGCTCATTGGTTCGTATTTGCACGACGCGGTCGGCAACCCGCTTCGCTCGGGGAACGTCGACCTCTGCAACCCGTGCTCCCACGAGATCGGCGGCAAAGGCGCGCGCAAGGTTTCCATGGTGCTCGATGACGCCATCGTCGCGAAGGGGCCATTCCCCTCGGCGGTGATGCTCGGGTACGCGACCGTGGTCGTGCGCGGGGACTCGAACGCGGTCGCGCTCTCCGCGTTCCTCGCCAACTCGCATACGAGCGCGTTCGATATGTCGATGACCGTGCTGCCGCTGACCGAGATTTCGCTGCGACCGTAGTCAGATCGCCTTTTCGCGCCTCGCCCAATACGGATCGCGCAGCTTCCGCCTGTAGAGCTTCCCGTTCGGATCGCGCGGGAGCTCGGCGACGAGGGCGACGAGGAGGGCGCGACGTTCCGATTCACGGGCGCGTTGGTTAACGGACGAGCGCGTCCAAACAGTGCTCAGCCACTTCCGCAACTGCGGCGTTTTCGTCGAACACTTCGAGGTGCCCGCTCGACCGCGCGGGCTTCGGGCATTCGCTGCGCCCATCGAACCTGGTGTTCGCGACTGGCCGGAGACCGGTCGCGAGGAGGACGAGGAGCTCGTGCAGCTGCCCCTCGGCTGGTTCTTCGTACAAACAAACCCTCGATTGGTCTTCGGCATCAACGAGACGTCGCTCCGGATTGAGTGCGTCGTCGAGGAACGGCGCATGTCGCGCTACATCATCTGGAACGACGGCACCGATCGCGAACCGCGTTACGACGAGGTGTTGTCGGTGTTCGCGGCGCTAATGGGAGCCGACCGCTTACGAATCAGTTCGATGTCCACCGGGTGGTAGCTGACGTCAAAGCCCATGAGTCGCTCCTAGAGTGTGCGCGAGGAGGACGGCATTCTGTCGCTGTCGTGGTTGGAGTCAATCGCTCGGGCGGGTGGCGTGGTCTCGAGCCCAGCAGGATGCACCCCTTCGATTATCGTCGGCCCGCTGTCGCACGAGCGCGAGGAGCGCGATCACTTGCCAAACCGAGCGCGGGCCGCTGGGATGCCCCAGGACGCGATCGAAAAAGTGGTCCCGCCGTTGACGCCGGCGGAGCGGAGCCTCGCGGAGGAGCAGGACCAGTCGTGCCGGTCGTCGTACATCTGGAAGAACGGCCTGACGTACACGGGAGGCGTCCTCGTCGCCGCGGCTGCGGGCATCACGATCGGAGGCGCGTACCTGACAGGGAATACCGACACTACCAAGCAGATCTTCGGCGTCACGGGCGCCAGCATCGCGCTCTTTGGCACCTTGCTCGTCGCGGTCGGCGCGATGGTTCAGAATCACTTCACCGACCGGGGCTGCGTGACGACGCTCAACGTTCGTCACTGACGCGGGCACGGAAGATTGTTGAAGTCGGTCATCGCGACCTCTCTGTCTTGCTTCGCATCGCGAAGAGAGCAGCGGGCCAGGGTGCGCGCCCTTCGACGTGCACCCTCGCTCGGCGATTCCAACGCAACGCTAGACGCGTGCCTCCTTGCGCTTCGGCGCAGAGGCTTCGCTCGTCGTCGTGACGTCGTGAGCGCCTGCGCTCTTGAAGACCTGCTCGGCGCGCTTGCGCGATTCGCCGTCGGCCGTGTGGACCGCGATGAGGATGTTCCCTCCGCGAATCTTGCCGTCGTACGCTTTGGCCTCGAGCTCCGGAATGCCGAGCCCGACGAGCGCGCCCGCGATGCCTCCGACGGTCGCCCCCGCCGCGATGCCGCTCAGCGCCGCCATGATCGGCCCGGCCGCGATGAGCGGGCCGACCCCTGGAATGGCGAGCGCGCCAATGCCGGCCAGGAGACCGAGCGTCCCGCCGATCGCGCCTCCCGCGCTCGCACCCGCGACGGCGCCTTCGGGCGCCTTCGTATTGTGCTCGTGCGCGAAGTCGCGCGTACCCGTCTTGTCCGGGAACAGAACGGAGATCGCCTCGTTCGGGAATCCCTGTACCTGAAGCGATGTGACGACCGTTTCGGCCTGCGCATGCGAATCGACCAAACCGATGACTGCCTTGTCCATGGTGGTTTCTGCCTCTCTCTATTTCTTGATTTCGAGTTGGTTGTCGACCTTCGAGACACCTGCGACGCGCTTGGCCGCAGCTTCGAGCGATGCGCGCTCCTGGTCGGATTTGACCGGCCCCTTCAGCGTCACCACGCCGTTGATGGTGATGATCTTGGCGTTCTTCGCCATCATCGAGAGCGAGCCGTCCGCGACGACGGCCTGCCGGATTTGCTGCGTGATCTTGCGATCGGCTTCGCTGCCGCCCTGATCGCCCGCGGTGAGGCCCGCCTCGCCGGCGTCCAGGGCATTCATCGCGCTGTTGTCGGCGTTGGGATTGGGCGGCGGCGCCGGGGACGCCGTCGACGCCGCCGGCAGCGCGTTCATCGGAGCCGTGACGGCGGCGCTAGGGAGGCTCGCCGCAGCCGCGTCCGTTCGATCCGACGCGCGAGTGGATTCGTCGCACGCCATCAACGGCGCGAACGCCGCCGCCAAAATCAGAACCGTTCGTTTCTTCATGGTCTTCTCCGAAGTTGTGAGATCCAACTGACGCTCGCGATCACGAGCTGACGGCGCGAAAGAGCGCCGCCGCCGCGTTTGGACTTTGAAGCTCGCGACGGCGCGCACGAACGACGCTCAGCGGTGCGCGGACGTCTCGCGCGTTCGCCCCTTGCCATTCGCCGGGCTACTCCGCTTTTGTGGGGGCTTGTTCGCGAGGTCCGCCGACGTCGACGCCATCGTCTTTGGCACCAGCGCCTCGAAGCCTCTCTTCACCGACTCGTCGAACATCGCCTTCATCTGCTTGCCCAGCTCCGAGAGCTCGCCGGCGTCCATCTTCTTCTCCACGGTCGGGAAGAGATCGTCCTCTTCCTCCTCGACGTGATGCTCGATGAGCTCCTTCAGCGTGGTCACGCGCGCCTTGAACGTGGGCGTGCCCGGCGGGGTCGCGAGGAGCCGCTTCAGCGCGAGCTCCGCCACCGCGTGCTCCTCGAAGCTCTCGGCGACGAGATCCTCTTTCAACGCACGCACGGCCGGATAGAAGAGCTCTTGCTCGATCGCCATGTGCGCGGCGAGATCGTCGGCCAACTGCTTCACGAGCGCGCTCGCGTCCCCCTTGCCCGACTCGAGCTTCTTGAAAATCGCCTCGATGGTGCGGTGCTGCTTCTCGAGAAGTGACGTGGCCTTCATGGGCTGTCTCCTTTGATGCGTGGGTTCGCGCGCGGTGGTTTGCAAACGTCGCGCCGTTCCTCCCGCGCGATCGTGCAGGACGCGCTTGGAAGTCCGCGCACGCCATGAGTTTCCCGCGCGCGAACAAGCAGGGAGCGCCCGTCACGATGCACCCCGCTACACCTGCGGCAACCTTGCCGCGGGGGGCCGAGAGTGGAGTGGGTTGGGAGCGGCGTCCCTTCTCGTGGCCGGCCCGCTGATTGCAAACCGGCGTCGCATGAACGCGTCCCCCTTGCCGTCGTCAGAATACCAAGCGGCTGTCTTTCATCGCGACCTCGCCGCCTTCAACCGCCGCCGCTTGAGCGCCACGTCACACCGCGAGGATTGGCGAAGGCAGATCGGCGACGATCACGCGTGGCGCGTACGCGAGGAAAGATTCCTCGAGACGGAACGAGCTCGCGTCGCGGCGCGCGCCGCGCGGGCGCCCGCCGACGCCGATGCCTTCGTCGCTTGGTTCGAGGCTTTGAAAGAGAATGGGCCCGGCCAGCACGATCCGCTCTTTCCGTGGCTCGCAGAAGAGGCGTCACGCGAGGCGATGACGTGGTTTCTCACGCAGGAGATCGCGGGCGAAGCGGGATTCGACGATCTCGTCGCGATGACGCAGGTGAAGCTACCCACGCGCGCGAAGCTCGAGCTGGCGCGCAACTATTGGGACGAAATGGGGCAAGGCAACCCGAGCGCAATGCATGGCCCCATGCTGGAAGCCCTCGCGCGCGAGCTCGGGAT
>JAYVXB010000075.1:0-8415 GCA_043785585.1 Deltaproteobacteria bacterium
GCTCGGCAGCAGCGCGCGACGACACGAGTGTACCGAGGAGCGCGAGCGCGCCGACGCGACGGTTCATCCGCGACTGTCCGCGGGCTCGGCGACGAAGAAGCGTTTCAGATGGAGGAAGTGTTCCTCGAACGCGTGGAACGAAACGAACGCGGCGGCGAACGAGACGCCCGTGACCGCCGCGACGTACGCGAGCCCGACGGGAACCGACGGACGGCTGTGACCGAGTCGAACGAGGAGAGGCAGGCCGACGAGCTTGTTGAGCAGTGGATGGAACACGTACATCCCGTAGCTGTACTTGCCGAACGCGCGCAGCACGGGGTGCGCGAAGAACCTCCCGGTGACGCCGCGCGCGCCCGAGAGATGATCGCCGACCGCGCCGGCGATGAGCGCCGCGAAGGCGAGCGCGAGGAGCGTGTAGCCGATCGTCTGTGACACGGCCGAGTTGCGCGCGAAACCGGAGGTGATGACGGCGCACGCGACGAGGAGCGCGACGGATGCAGCGAGGAGCTTGCTTCGAAGGCGCATGAATCGCGCCGCGCCCCCTTCGAGGCGCAACGCGGCCGCGACCGTGCCGCCGAGCGCGAGCGCGTCCATCCGGCAGACCGTGAACGTGTACGCCATGTCCGAGTCGAGGCCGAGCGCGCGAATCGCGACGCGGCACGCGAACGCGATCGCGGCAAGGACGAGGGTGAGGCCCAGCAGGCGCGTGGGCGTGCAGCGCCGCACGACGAGCGGCCACACGAGATAGAACTGCTCCTCGACCGCGAGCGACCAGAAATGCGGGAGCATCGCGACGCCGTAGCCGAGCGGCCCGGACCAGTTCACGAGGTAGGTCCAAAGGAAGATCTGATTCTTCTGGTCCTGCACGAAAGACGCGGGCAGCGCACCGACGAGCGGCAGCAGCCCGTAGACGACAAATAGCGTCGCGTAATAGAGCGGGAAGATCCGCAGGACACGCCGCCCCATGAACACGCGGAAGTAGCTCGGCGACTTGCGCGAATCGAGGAGGATGCCGGTGATCAAATAGCCGGACAAGACGAAGAAGAGCTGCACGCCGACCCAGCCCGGATTGAGGAAGAGCCCGGCGACCTGCTCGGAGACGGAGCGCGGCTCGTCGAAGGGCGAGACGTTGTGGGCAAGGACCAGCAGCAAGGCGACGCCACGGATGCCGTCGAGCGATGGGACGACCTCGGAGCGCGTGGAACGCGACGTCGTCACGAACGTTGGGCTCGACGTGGGGGCCATGATGGCGGCAGGACGTTACACGGCGTCATCGATTCGGCAACGTGGCGCACGCTCCGAGGCGTGCTATCCGTGCCGTGAAGATCTACCCGAGGGCGACCACGATCATGGCTCGAAACCGCGTCATCCTGCTGGAGTTCAACGAGCTCTGCCCGCGGCTCATGCAGAAGTTCATGAGCGCCGGAAAGCTGCCGAATTTTTCGCGCTTCCACTCCGAAGCGCAGGTCCACGAGACCGTCGCCGACGAAGTCGCGCCGAACCTCGACCCGTGGATCCAGTGGATCACGGTGCACTCCGGCGTCCCGTACGAATCGCACAAGATCCAAGACCTCGGAGACGGTCACAAGCTCGCGGCGAAGAACGTGTGGGACCTCGTGTCCGACGCCGGCGGGGGAGTGTGGGTTTGCGGCTCGATGAACCTCAACTACCACGCGCCGATCAACGGATGGGTCATCCCCGATCCGTGGACCACGAAGGTCCCGCCGACGCCCGACGAGATCGCGCCGTACTTCAAGTTCGTCGGTGCGAACGTCACCGAGTACACGTCGGGAAAGGCCCCGGTCACCAAGCTCGATCAAGCGAAGTTCGTCGCGTTCATGGTGCGTCACGGCCTCTCCCTCGAGACGACGAAGGCGATCGTGAAGCAGCTCGCCGGCGAACGGATCGATCCCAAGACGTTCTGGAAGCGCGCGGTCATCTTGGACAAGCTGCAAATGGATCTCTTTTGCTGGCGCTTCCGGCGCGCGATGCCGCAGTTCTCGACCTTCTTCTTGAACAGCACGGCGCACTTCCAGCATCTCTACTGGCGCAACATGGAGCCCGAGCTCTTCAAGGTGAAGCCGTCGGAGAGCGACCAGGCCGCCCACAAGGACGCGATCCTCTTCGGCTACCAGCAGATGGATGGGCTCCTCGGTCGGTTCATCGAGCTCGCCGGTCGCGACACGACGCTCGTCTTCACGACGGCGTTCTCGCAGCAGCCGTTTCTCGCGTACGAAGACGTCGGCGGGAAGACGCCGTACCGTCCGCGCGACTTCGATCAGTTCTTGAAGGACGTCGGCGTCACCGCGAAAGCAAAGGCGTCTCCGGTCATGACGCACCAGTTTCACCTCGATTTTGCCGATGAAGATCAGGCAACGCAGGCCGAGGCGGTCATCGCTGCCCTGCGTTACGACGGCAAGCAGGTGATGGCGGTGCAGCGCGACGGGGCCAAGCTCTTCGCGTGGTGCCAAATCTACAGCCGCGTCGCGCAAGACGCCGTCGTCACCATCGAAGGGGCGAGCCGCACGCTCCGCTTCTTCGACATCTTCTATCACATCGATTTGGTGAAGAGCGGCATGCACCACCCCGAGGGCATGCTCTGGATCCGCACGCCGGATCGCGCGCACGCGGTGCACGAGGCGAAGGTGCCGCTAGTCGACGTCGCGCCGACGCTCTGTCGCCTGCTCGACATCGCGCCGGCGCCGACGATGGTCGGGACTCCGCTCGGGTCGCCTACGCCAAACGCTCCGACGAACAAGGCGGCGCACGTAGCCGCATAGCGACGCTACGGAAGCGGCGGCGGCGGACGCGACGACAGCCTCCGCCGTCGACTCCTCACGAGATCGAGGAGCTCCGTCACTTGCGATCGCGCGAAGAGCATCGCGCCCACCACGTAGCCGATACCGCCCGCGAGGATCTCGGCGACGAGGTCCAGCCCGCGGGTATGCACGCCGGACATCGCCCACCTCGCTGCGAGCACGGCGCCGGCGAGCGGAACGCAGGCGCCGAGCGGGCGAAGCGTTTTCGCGAAGAACGCCGAGATGGGAAACCGGCCGTGGCGCGACGCGATGAGTTGCGCGACGAGCGCGTGGCCGAGGAACGCGATGCCGACGGCGATGCAGGCCCAGCGCGGCGAGATCCGACCGAGTGTGAAGAGCAGCGCGACCAACGCGACGAGCTTTCCGATCTCGATGCCGAGGAACACCCGCGGGCGCCCCTCCGCGAGCATGTACGCGTGCATTTGGTGGCTGATCGGCCGGGCGATCGACAACACGCAGAGGATCGCCATCATCGGGCCGACCTCGCCCCACTTGGCTCCGATGAACGTCCGCGCCGCGGTCGTCGCGACGAGGCCGAGGCCGATCGAGACGGGGAACAGAATGAACGACAGCATCCCCGTCGCGTAGAGCAGCATCGCCGGCCGCTCGTCTTGCTTCACGCGCGCGAGCGACGGCAAGAGGGCCTCTTCGGCCTGCTCTCCGATTTGATCCGCGGGCACCGCCGCCAAGTTGTACGCGACGTTGTATTGCCCCATGAGCGCGGGGCCATAGAGCATCGAGATGATCAGGTTGTCCCAGCGCGACGCCGCGAAGTAGACCGCGCCGCTCAGCGCAAGCGGCGCACCGAAGCCGAGAATCTCTTTGTACTTCACGATCGACAGGCGCGACGGCGTGAGCCACTCGGTGCGCGATGCGCTGCCCGCGAACATCATGAGCTTGAGCCCGCTGCGCACCACGTTCGCGAGCACGATCGCGAAACCACCGAAGCCGAGCCAGACGAGGCTGAGCGCGACGATGGCGTAGCTGAGCTCGCCGATCGAACGCGTCGTCGCGACGCGCTTCATCTGCATGGCGCGGATGAGGATGCGCTCGGGCATGAAGGTCAACCGCTCGAGCAGTCCGACGAGGACGAGCCACGGCAAGTACGTTGTCAGCGCGGGCGCGTTCATCCAACGGGCGAGCGGCGCGTTCAGCAACAGAACGCCGGCGAGCGCGGCGACGCCGAGTCCGATGTGCAGCACCGTGATGTGCCAGGTCGTGTCCCTCCCCTCCGTCGGCTTCGAGAGGATGTAGTGGCCGTAGCCGATCGTCGAGAACGTGTTCACCATCGTGACGACGATCACGGCGACGCCGACCTCGCCCATCACGTCCGGATCGATGAAGTGCGTAATGACGACCGAAGCCACGAGCGACAAGATTCGTGACCCAAGCCCCAGAGCGATCGCCCAGCCAGCACCGCGCGCCGCGGTGGCCTGCATCTGCTCTGCGGCTTCGCTCATCGAGCGCCGATGCGGAAGAGCACCACCTTGATCGTGTCGAGCATGATGGAGAGGTCGAAGAGAACCGAGTAGCTCTTGATGTAGTAGAGGTCGTACTCGAGCTTCTCGAGCATATCTTCGGCCGTCGCGCCGTACTCGCAACGGACTTGTGCGTGGCCGGTGACGCCGGGTTTAACGTAGAGGCGTTGTTTGAAGTACGGCACCTGCTGCTCGAGCTGCTCGATGAACACCGGGCGTTCGGGGCGCGGGCCGACCATGCTCATGTCGCCGCGGAGAACGTTCCATAGCTGCGGTAGCTCGTCGATGCGCGTCTTTCGGATGAACTTGCCCACGCGCGTCACGCGCGGGTCGTCCTTCTGCGCGAACTGCGCTCCGCCCTTCTCGGCATCCGTGCGCATCGAGCGAAACTTCAGAATCGTGAAGAGCTTGCCAAACTCGCCCGCGCGCACCTGCGAGTAGAGAAACGGCCCGGGCGACTCGAGCTTGATGGCGAGCATCGCGAGCAGCATGAGCGGACCGGCGAGCACGATGCCGATGCTGGCGAACGCGACGTCCATGATGCGCTTCAACCTTCGCGTCGTCGGTCGAGCCGTGAAGCCTTCGGAGAAGATGAGCTGGCTGGGCTTCAGCTCGCGAACGAAGATCTTGCCCGTCTCGCGCTCGTAGAAATTGAGCCCCTCCTCGACCTCGACGCCGCGAAACTTGATCTCGAGCAGCTGCTCGACCGGCAGCGTGCCGCGGCGGTCCGGGTACGCGACGAGGACGATTTGGATCTCTCGGGTCGTCGCGATCTCGAACAGATCGCGGTACGTCCCGATGACGAATTTCTCGTAGTCGACTTGTGCGCGGTCGCGCGCGAGCATGCCGACGAGAGCGAGGCCGAGATCGGCGCGGTGCTGAATCATGTCGGCGAGCTCGGTCGCGAGCGGCCCGTTTCCAAGGATGATCGTCTTGCGGAGAAAGCCCGTCCCCTCGGAGACCTGGTTGTAGAGCACGCGCCAGAGCGGCAGGACGAGCGCGGTGAGCGCCAGCCCTACGAGCAAGATGCCGCGGCCGATCTTCACCGACGGTGTCACGTAGTAGAGGAGGAGCAGCACGATGCTGCCGAACGCGAGTCCCCGCAGGACGCGGCCGTAGACCGCGCGCGGGACGCGCGTCGCCGCGAGATCGTAGAGTCCCGCATAGTAAAATGCGCCCTGGATCACGAGCCCCGCGACCGCCGACTTGATCACGAGGCCCGGATAGAGCATCCCGTCGTGGATGCCGTAGCGCAAGCAACTCGCCGCTACGACCATGACGGCGACGAGCAGCCCCTCGAAGAGAAAGAGGAGAAGGCGCCGCGGGGAGCGAAGGAGCTCGACCATCGACCCTACGGAACGATCACGGTGTCGCCCAGCTGGAGCACGAGGTTCTGCTGGAGATCGCCGTGATCGACAACCGCGCCGTAGTCGAAGGGAATGCGCCGCTCGCCGCGCGAGTCGCGCCGGACCACGACGATGCGATCCGGATTCGCGAAGCGCGTGAAGCCGCCCGCGATCGACAGACCCATGAGCACGGTGACCGGCTGCGACGGTGCGTACTCGTTCGGTCGCTGCACCTCGCCGATGACGTAGATCTTGTACGATTTCACATCGACGACCTGCACCGTGACGGGGCCGTCGTCCTTGTAGAGTTTGTGGAGGCGCGCGCCGACGTCTGCCGCAATCTCGTCCGCGCTGCGGCCCGACGCTTGGACGTCGTTGATGAGCGGCATCGAGAACGCACCGTCCGGACGAACCGTCACCTCCGTGTCGAGGTCTTTGTGGTTCCAGTACGAGACGCGCATCTTGTCGCCAGGACCGATGCGGTAGCCGAGCGCATTCTCGGCCTTCCAGTTGTACGTGGGAGCGCCGCCACAGCTCGACACACCGGTCAGCGCGACGAGAGCAAGCAGCGCGAGGCGCAACGTCGCCGCGGCAGAAGCGCGGCGCGAAATCGACGGGACGATCATGGGCCCTTTACTACCACAGGGAGGCTCGAGCGTGGCTCGTCTACAGGTACGTCTACGCCGAACGCTCGCCGTCCCTGGGGCGAAAAAGTCAGCCATCCTAGCGACTTCGGGTTGCACGATGACAAGCGTGTTGTAGGTAGTGGGCGTACGCCATGCGACCTCGACAGCCACGCCCCACTCCGCGGGCGCTCCTTCGACTCGCTCCGAGCATCTCGCGGCTCGCGGGCCGGACGACGAACGCACGCTCCTCACCCGCGCTCCGCTACCAGGACGTCCGCGACGACGTGAGCGACGGCGACGTTCTCCTCTTCTGCGGCAAGCCGCTCCTCGCGCGGATCGTCAAGACCTTCACGTTCGGCGACTACTCGCATTGCGGCATCGTCGCGAGCTGGGGTGGGCGCAAGATGCTGATGCACTGCGATCTCAAGGGCGGCGTCCACTCGTTGCCCGTGAGCGCGGCGTTGCGGACGTTTCCGGGCGACTTCGAGTGGTTCGCCGTGCGCCCCGAGCATCGCGATCGCCTCCGCATGAGCGCGCTCGTCGAGGAAGGGCTGTCGCAACTCGGTCAGCCCTACGCGATCATGCAACCGATCCGCTACGCCGCCCATCTGTTCTTCGGGGCGCCCCCGCCCGCGTCCGAGGGGCTCCATTGCTCCGGCTTCGTCGCGCGATGCTTCCGCGTCGCGGGTCTCCCGCTCGCGCAAGAGGACGATTGTCTTCTGTCGCCGAGCGACATCGCGCGCTCGGCGGTGCTGGAGCCGCGCGGCGCCATCAAGCACGCGAGCTGAGCGCCGCTAGCGCGTGCGACGCGCCTTCATCAGCAGGACGAGGCCGATCGCCGCGGCGAAGACGATAGCGAGGAGCACGAACGCATCGTTGAAGGCGTGGACGAGAGCCTGCAACTTGATGCGCCTATCCAGCACCTCGAGCGCCGCACCGGACGCATCGAACACGCGCCCCGCGCCGCCGCGTCGCAACGCTTCGTACTGCATCGCCGCCGCCGCATCGTACGGCGTCACGTGCTCCGCGAGCCGCACGCCGTGAACCTGCGCGCGCGTCTCGACGACGTTCGACATCCACGCCGTGCCGATCGACCCGCCGAGCTCACGCGTCAAGTTGAAGAGCCCGGTCGCGACGCCGATTTGGATCGGCGGCAGATCGGAGAGCGCGAGGAGCGCGAGTGGGATGTAGACGAACGCCGTCGCGAGCGAGCGGACGATCTGCGGCTCGGCGAGGTTCCAGTATCCGGCGTTCGGCGTGAGGTGTCCGTTGAGCCAGAAGCTGAGCGCGAGCACCGCGACGCCCATCGCGAGGAGCGCGCGCAGGTTCGTCTTCACGAAGCGAGCGACGAGCACCATCATCACGAGCTGCACGGCGTTCGGGAGCAGGAAGACGAGCCCGGTATCGATCGCCGTGTAGCCCATCGCGATCCCGCAATAGAGCGAGAAGAGATAGAGCGCCGAGAAGAGGCACATGCCGAGCAAGAAGTTGAGCGCGGTGCCGGCGGCGTACGTGCGGTTTTTGAAGATGCGAAGATCGACGATCGGATTTTTTGTCTCGAGCTCGCGGACGACGAACGTCACGAGGGCGATCACCGACACTGCAGCGACGACGACGATGGTGCGGCTGTCCCACCAGCCGTCCCTCTGACCTTCTTCGAGCACGTACTGCAACGCAGGCATCCCGACGGCGAGGAGCACGAAGCCGAAGACGTCGATCGGCTCGCGCGGGCGAACCCAGCTCGGCTCCTCGACGTGTCGCCACGCGAGGATCGCGACGGCGATGCCGAAGGGAACGTTGATGAGGAAGACGAACGGCCAGCTCGCGTAGCTCGTGAGGAAGCCACCGACGAGCGGGCCGAGGAGCGGGCCGCTGACGGCGCCGAGACCGAAGACGACCGTCGCGGTGCCGTGCTCGCTACGCGGGAATCGCGCGAGGAGCATCGCCTGCGACGTCGGGATGATCGCGCCGCCGCCGAGCCCCTGGAGCACGCGAAAGAGAACGAGCGCCGGAAAGCTCCACGCGAGGCCGCACATCGCGCTCGCGACCGTGAAGAGGATCACCGAGAACGCGAAGTAGCGTTTGTAGCCGAAGCGCCGCTGCAGCCACCCGGTCATCGGGATGACGACGATGTTCGCCATCATGT
>JAYVXB010000076.1:0-8402 GCA_043785585.1 Deltaproteobacteria bacterium
GGACCGCGCGCGCAGCGGCGGCGGGAGGATCCACTTTGTTCGACGCACACGGCGCGAAGCGCCGTGTCGGAGTCTGTGGAGGGGCCCGCCGCCGCGAGCCCGCGGACGTGGCGATCGCTACGCGCGTTCATCCAAGACACGCTTGCTCCCCGTGTGCTGTGCGGCGCCGAGGTTACGCGCCTTGCGGCGGCGTCGGCTTGCGCAGGCTCGCCTCGACGCTCCTCCTCATCTCCTGACGCATCGCTTCGACCTCCGGATTGCGCGGACCCATCTCGCCGCGCACCGGCTCGCCCATCTTGTCCGCGAGCAGCATCGTCAGCAGCGCTTCCATCACGCTCCCGCTTCCGCTCCCGCCCGCGCCGCCGCCGCCGTTCACGACTATCCGCGGCACGACGTCGACCTTCGCCGCCTGAATCGCCTCGGCGAACTTGCTCATCACCTGCTGCGTCACCTGGAACTTCGGCCCGCCATACGCGCGCACCTGCTCTTCGATCGCGATCGCCTCGCCGATGCCGACGCGCGCCGCCTTCTCCGCCTCGGCCTCCGCGAGCACGCGAATCTGCGCCGCGCGCTGCGTCGACCGCTGAAACTCCGCCTTGCCTTCGTTCGTCTGGATCGTGATGGAGAGCTCGCTCTCCGTCATCGCCTTCTGCTGATGCGCGCGCGCGATCGCCTCGTTCAGCTCGCGCTCCTTGGCGCTCGCCTTCTGCTGCCGCGCGTACGTCTCGACCTGCTCCTCGGCGATCTGCCGCGAGCGGAGCTGCGTGAGGATCGTCTCGATCGCGTTGTCCTTGCCCGACGATCCCGGCGTACCGATGAGGACCTCTTCGAGCTCGAGGTTGTAGTGGACGAACTTCTCTTTCATCTCTTCGCCCGAGCGCTTCTGGATCTCGCTCCGCTCTTGAATGAGCTGGATGATCGTCCGCGTCTGCCCGACGTTCTTGAAGTACGCCGAGATCATCGGATCGAGCGTCTGCTCGACGAGGCGCTTGATGTCGCCGAAGCGCTGGATGACGAGCGGCGCTTTTTTGTAGTCGATGTGCACGACCACAGAGAGCGGGAGCGTCGGTTCGAAAGCGTCCTTCGTGATGAGCGACACCTCCGACAGGTTCTCGTCGTAGCGATGAGCGCCCACCTCGGCGCGGTTCCACTTCAGGATGAAGTTCGTCGTCGGGACGGCGACGACCTTGCCCGCGTACGTGTTGAAGGCGTACTTGCCCGGCAAGAGCGGCTCGCTCCAGACGCCGCGCGTCCCGTTCGCGACGAGCTCGCCGTGCTTGTAATCGGCGCCCGAGATGTCGGTGCCGATGTCGCCCGTGTACGAGACGACGACGCCGACGGTGCCGACCTCGATGACCGTCTTCGCGATCATCTCGACCGTCGCGAAGAGCCGGTTGATGTAATACGTGCCCTCGACGAGCACCTGCAGCTGACGCCCGCGCTTGCCGCCCGCGCGGAGGAAGATCTCCGGATCTTGAAACGTCGTGTGGTAGGTCGCGCGGTTCGCGACGTCGTCGCCGACGACCGGCGCGATGATCTCGCCCTGCGCGAGCGACGGACCGTCGTGCGTCGTCACGATGCCGACGAGATCGTCCGAGCCCTTGATGACGACCGGCGAGAACCCTTGCCGCTCGCCGATGACGAACGCCATCCGCTTGATCGGCTCGTCCTCGGCCTTGTTCAGCGGCAGGTAGTGCACCTTCTCCTGCGTGATGACGATGAACTGCGCGAGGTTGATCGCGTACGTGCCGTCACGCAGGATCTTCCGCTGCGGTCCGCGCTGGCCGCCATTCGTGAGAAAGCTCGCCGCGTCTTGGAAGTCGTGCGCCGTCACGTTCGACGCGAGCGTCTGCGTCGGGCCGAGCGGCTCGCCGTCGCGCGCGAAGATGTAGCCGATCGTCCCTTGGGAGATCGTCACGAGGCCCATCTTGTGGATGTTGTACTGAAGCGGCATCTTCCAGTGCACGCCGCCGCGCATCGTCTCGGGCTGAAAGCCGGCCTCGCCCTTTAGCGCGATGATCCCGCTCTTGATCGAGCCGCGCGCCGCCCAGCGCTTCTCGACGATGCCGATGCGATCGTTCGGGATGTAGCGAACGCCCCAAAGAAGAAAGAGGACGAACAACGCGCCCGCGGCCATCGCCGCGGTCATGACGAGATTCCCTTCGAACAACATGGACCCCTCCAAAGCTCCCGACGGCAACGTCGAGCAGCAGACTGCATGCGCCCACCACGTCCCTCGAGGCGAACGCGGCGAGCGCGAACGCAACGGAGACACTACCAATCATCGGCGCTGCGACGGAGGTGGATTGCACATGCGTCACTCGACGTTGCGCGCACGCCTCTGGAGCCGCCGGATGTTCACGGCACACCCGCGCTACGGGCTAGGGAGCGACCATGGCGAGAATCTGCGTATCGCGATTCGCGCCCGCAAGTGGGAGCCTGTCGGATTTCCGGCACGGGCGATGCCGGCGCGCGCGCGCTCTCCCATCAAATCAACTTCACCAACCCGACCTCGTGCCCCTTCGGACACCGCGCGGTCATCTTCCTCTCCGCTTCGCTCTTCGCGACGCGCACCTTCGCGCCGCACTCGGGGCACGTCACTTCGATCACTTCGTCTTTCTCGGGAGCGCTCATGATGCCGACAGCGTGCGACCGCGCGCGCGCGACGTAAAGGCCGCGCTATAACTTCCGCGTGAACGACACGCCTGCCGTCATCCGCCCCATCCGCAGCGACGACGACGGCGCCGTCGCCAGCATCATCCGAAACGTCATGCCCGAGTTCGGCGCGAAGGGGCCGGGCTTCGCGATCAACGATCCCGAGGTCGACGCGATGAGCGCGGCGTACGCCGACGCGCGGAGCGTCTACTTCGTGATCGACGTCGGCGGTCGCGTGATGGGCGGCGGCGGGATCGCGCCGCTCACCGGTGCCGACGCGACGACGTGCGAGCTGCGAAAGATGTACTTCCTCCCGGAGCTTCGTGGGCGAGGCCTCGGGAGGCAGCTGCTCGTGCGTTGCATCGACGAGGCGCGCGCGCGCGGGTTCGCGCTCGTCTACCTCGAGACGCTCACCGGCATGGACGCCGCGAAGAAGCTCTACGAGAGCGTCGGCTTCCGGCAGCGGAGCGGCGCGCTCGGCGCGACGGGGCACTTCTCGTGCGACAAGTACTACGAGCTCCCGCTCTGATTTTGCGAAGCGTCTTCATCCGAGAGGAAGCCGTCTTTGCATGCAGTCGAATGCGTATGTCTTTTTGTGAAGAGCGCTTCTTTTGGCAATAAGGGCATTTCATAAGGTGACGAACGCGCTTGCCCATGAAGTAGGAGCGCTTTGCTTGATCACATGCCTTCTCTACTCGGCATCGAAGTCGCTTCTCATCGAGTAAAGCGCTCTTCGCCTACGCATGCTACGAACGTCGGCGATGGCAAAGGCTCGCGTCAGGCCGCCGATGGGGAACGCGCTCCGCGAGGCGCGGCTCGACCTGCGCCTCAGCCAAGAAGAGCTCGGCGAGAAGCTGCTCGTCTGCCGCGCGACGATCACGGCGTGGGAATGCGGCAAGACGGTGCCGCCGATGGAGCAACGCCAGCGCGTGCTCGAAGCGATCCGCGGGGGGCCGCCGGCGACGTACGAACGACTGGCGCGCGCGTTCGGCTTCCACCCGATGAGCCCCGCGTCCACGACGACGTCGGCGCCGCGCGACGCCGCGACCCTGCGTGCCGCGATGACGAACGCCGTGCGCGCGGCCGCGGACGATCTCGACGTCGCGCCGTCCGTGGTGCGACGCACGCTCGCCGCGGTGCTTCGGCGCACGAAAGAGCTCGGCGTCGCGCCCGAAGCGATGGAGAGCGCGCTCGTCGTGGAGAAGACGCGCGGCTGAAGTGTCAGCGCGCGCGCTTCGCGTACGCGATCGTCATCATCGGCCGCCACGTCGCGCCGTCGTCCTTCGTCGCTTCCCAGCGCCACTGGAGATGCGTCGGCGCGATGTCGTGGAACACCATGCGCATCCGCGTCGTCACGCCGTCTTTCGTGCGCGGCTCGCCGTCCAAGATCATCTCGCCGCTCTTCCACTCGCCGACGAAGAGCATGTAGCTCCCTTGATCGTCGACCCACGTCTGGTGCCATTTGCCGTCGGTCGCGACGAGCTGCGAGACGCTGCGGCCCGCCCACGCGGGGCCCGGGCCCGCGGCGGCGAAGTGCTCCTCGGTGACGCATCCGCCGAGCGATGACGTGACGCGGTTCGTTCCGCGCGCTTCGGTCCACTCTTCGGAGGTGGGCGCGTTGCGGGCGCGGACGATGACGTCCCAGTCGCCGTGCCAGAAGTCGAATTGGCGATGCGCGGGCGCGGTGCAGGCGGCGGCGATGGCGGGGGAGGAGGGCGCGGTTGGCGGCGGGGCGGGATCGGGGGAGTGGCAGGCGGCGAGGAGGGCGAGCGCGAGCGGGAGAGAGCGCGGGAGCGAGGGCGGGAGCGAGAGCGGGAGCGAGAGCGGGGGCGGGAGCGGGCGGTGGCTCATGGCGCGAGGATGGCTCGGCGAGGGCGCTCATGGCTGTCAGGATCTTGCGCGAAGGGTCGCGCGCATCGTCGATGGCGGGACGCCGAACGCGCGCCGGAACGCGAGCGTGAAGTGGCTGTGGCTCGAGTAGCCGAGATCGAGGGCGAGCCGGGTGAGATCGACGCCGTCGGCGATCCGCTCGAGCGCGTGGCGAAGGCGGAGCGCGTGGAGGTGGGCGTGGATCGTCGCGCCCGTCTCGCGTCGAAAGATGCGCGCGACGTGGAACGAGGACGCGCCGACGGCGCACGCGACGTCGTCCAGGCAGAGCGCCTCCGCGAAGCGCGTCGCGAGGAGCTCCTTCACCGCGTCCGCGACGGCCCGGTGCGCGCGCCGCGCACGTTCGCCCGGTGGCCGCGCCGTCGTGCCGCGCGATGCGTACGCATTCGCGACGACGCGATCGAGCAGGAGCATGCACGTCTCTTCGACCATGAGCGCGTCGGCGTCGCCTGCCGCGGCGTGCTCGAAGAGGACGCGCTGCGACGCATACGTCATCGCGTCGCTCGGTCCGTCGATCGTGCCGAACGGCCGATCGATGCGCTCTTCGACGCCGGCATCGAACCGCCGAATCGCTTCCGCGACGTCCTCGGCGCGAAACGAGAACCACTCGCAGCGGTCGCCGTCCGACGAGAGCCGCTCACGCCGGTACTCCTGTCCCAGGTTGTAGAACATCACGCGCGTCGGATCGGCGAGGACGGGAGCGCGGCCTGCGTGCGTGATGCGCACCGCCGTCCGCGGAAAGACGACGAGGTAGCCGCGCGCCGGACCGCTGTCGCGAAACCACGGCGCGGACGTCGCCGCCCGAAAGCGGCCCATCGCGACGCGCGCGCCGCGAAACGTCGTCCCTCGCGCCTCCACACGATGGACGATAGCCGCTGCGAGCCCACGCGCCGAAACGGATCGGGATCAGCGGTGAGGGTCTGGGTCCGCGTCGCCATCGAGCGCGGCGTCCGTCGATAGATCGGACGCGCCATCGCTCGCGACGACGACATCCGACGTGCTCGCGTCGTCCGCCGCGTGGGTACCCGCGTCCGACGAGCCGCACCCGGCGGACGCGGAGGACGGGGCGAGATGCGTGGTGTCCGCGTACGTGCATTGTGTGCGGCATACATCGGTGACGTGGGAGTACGAAACGGAGTGCGACCACTCGAACACGGGGCGCGTGTCGTTCGGGAGGAGCACGCGCACGGAATACGTGTCGCCGTCGCGAAGCGTGTCGTGCGGCGCGTCGATGAGAACGGACATCTCGAAGCCGCAGCCGATGACCACCGACGGGATCTGGCAGCGCACCGACAGCTTCGCGTTCGGCGCGACGACGTCGCACGCGGCCGCGCTGCTCGAGGACACGGTCAGCGTCGCGCACTCACCGTTCCGACAAGCGACCACCGTCGCGCCGGCCATGCCGGACCGCGGGAGCGACGAGCTCACGGCGATCGTCGCACCTCGAGCGCAGGTCTCCGTCGGGATCCCATAGCCGCAGCTCGGCTCGGTCGTGCACGCAACGTCGAGCCAAGCCACCAATGCAATCGCGACCAAGCAGTGCCAACTTCGTTTCATTATTTTTTCGCCTCCGGGCGAGCTGAGTGCAACTCGTAGACCGCGAGCGGGATGGCGAGTGGCGCGCGGAAACAACGGCGTCTGCGCGGCCCCGACGGGCGCGAGCACGGTCGCGCTACGCCAATTGCCCAACAGTTGCGCAATTCGCCAAGCCCGCGCGCGACGCCCAGCTATCCTTCGGTCGCGATGAGTGATCCGCCCCAATCCGGTGACGAGACGCTCCACGATCACGACCATCGGCCTCGCGCGGACGCCGGCTCCATCCAGCTCGTCGTGATCGGCGACGGCCTTCATGCGACGTACCTCGTGCCCGACGCCGCGGCATCCACCATCGGGCGCGCGAACGACTGCGAGGTGCACATCGATCATCCGTCGCTCTCGCGCCGCCACGCGCGGGTTCACCGCAGCGCGGGCCTCACGATCGAAGATCTCGGCAGCCGCAACGGGACGCGGGTCGGCGGCGTGAAGCTCCAACCTCATGTGCGCACGCCGATCGCGGACGGCGATTTCGTTTCGCTCGGTCGCGTGCTCGTGGCGGTGCAGCGCATCGTGCCCGATGCCTTCGACGTCGAGGATCTGTCCCCGCGCGCGACGCCGACGATGCAGCGCGTGCACGATCTCGCGAAGCGCGTAGCTGTGGGGGACATCTGCGTGCTCTTGCTCGGCGAAACGGGCGTCGGCAAGGAGGTCCTCGCGCGCGTCATCCACGGCCTATCGCCACGCGCGAAGGGGACGTTCCTCGGGATCAACTGCGCCGCGCTGTCCGAGACGCTCCTCGACAGCGAGCTCTTCGGGCACGAGAAGGGCGCCTTCACCGGCGCGACGGCGGCGAAGGCGGGGCTGCTGGAATCGGCGCAGCAGGGCACGGTCTTTCTCGACGAGGTCGGCGAGATGCCGCTGGCGACGCAGGCCAAGCTTCTGCGCGTGCTCGAAGAGCGCCAGGTCCGGCGCGTCGGCGGCCTTCAGACGCGGGCCATCGACGTCCGCTTCGTCGCCGCCACCAACCGCGCGCTGCGCGCGATGGTCGACGCCGGGAGATTTCGTGAGGATCTGTACTTTCGTCTCGCCGGCGTGGTGCTCACCATTCCTCCTTTGCGTGAACGCGAGGACGAGATCGAGCCGCTCGCGCGCGCGTTCGCGTCACGACGGATGCGCGACGGGCGGGTCGCGGCGTTCTCGGCGGACGCGCTCGACGCCCTCCGACGCTGGTCGTGGCCGGGCAACGTGCGCGAGCTTCGCAACGTGATCGACCGGGCCGTGCTCTTCAGCGGAGGCGGCGCGATTCTGCCCGAGCATCTCCAACTCGAAGACGCGCCGCACGCCCAGGGCTCGCGTCCGACGCTGCGCGACGAGACGAACGAATACCCGACCATCCGCGTCGAAGAGCCGCCGCCCACCCGCCTTCGTGACGAGGTCGGCGCGCTCGAACGCCAGCGCATCGTCGACGCGCTCGAGCGCTGCGTCGGCAACCAGACCCAGGCCGCGCGCTTGCTCGGGATGTCGCGCAACACGCTCATGGCGCGACTCGACGCCTACGACATCGCACGGCCACGAAGGCCGCGAGAGCCGACCTGACGTCGCGCCTTCGCGCGGCTCGGTCGCGCGGTGGACGATCGACGAGCGCCGACTATTTCAAGACCGCGCGCTCGGTCGCGCGCGCATCCACGTCGGCTTTGCGAAACGCGAGCGGCGCGTGGCCGCCGGCGAGCCAGCGCTCCTGTTGGTCGCCAAAGTGCGGATCGCTCGGCTCCTCGCGAACGCCGCGCGCGAAATCGATCGTCGCTTCGGGGACCCCGTCGGCTCCGAACGCGACGACCATGCGGTAGAGCGACACTTCGACGGCGGTCGTCGTGTCGAGGGGCGCGGCGCCGCTTCCGAGCAGCGTCGACTCGCAGACCTTGATCGTGTCGACGCTCCCGTCGACCGCGACGGGCGGCGGATCCTCGTCGTGCCCGAACGCGCTTCCGAAGCGCGCGAGGTTCACGTCGGCATGCGTGAAGCGCGTGGTGTCGAGGGTCCCGAACCTCGTCATCAACCACTTCGCCACGTCGTCGAGCGCGCCGAGCAAGAGCGCGCGCTTTCCGCCCGGAGGAAGAAACGTCGCGGCGTCCGCGAAGCGATCCTCGAGCACGTTGTGGAGCTGGCCGATGAGGTACGGGGGCGACTTGGATGCGATGGCGTCGAAGAGCGCGCCCGGCATCGGGCCGTTGAAGAGCCTCCGCGCCGCGAACCACTGGAGCGCGTTGAAGACGACCGGCTCGCCGCGCTCGCGAACCATTCGCCGATCCCACGACGCGAGCGAC
>JAYVXB010000077.1:0-8396 GCA_043785585.1 Deltaproteobacteria bacterium
AGCTCCTTTCGGTCGGTCACCAAGTTCCGAGATCGTAGCGACGAATGAACGCTGCGCCACTGGGCTGGGCAACGACCAGCCAAAGCTCTTGGGGCGTCACATGCAAAATCTGGCCTAAAAAGAGATCCCTCTTCGACGCGGTCCGACGTCGGATCGCGCCGTCCGCGATGCGGACTACGGCGAGCTCCGTGCTCGTTGGCGCGACCGCATACAGCCCATTCACGGCGACCGCTTGGATGATTCTCGGCACAGATGAGAGCGTTGCGATCTTCCGCGCATTTCGGTCAAGCGCCGTTCCATCGCTCGTGTACGGCGCCGCCCAGACCTCGTGCGCGATCGGATTGCCGTCTGGGAGCGGGCTCTCGACCCAGAACATCGTCGTGCCGTCCGTCGCGAATGCGGACACATCGCGGTCCTGTTTGGCGCGGTAGAGAAGCGGTGTTCCGTCGTTACGGACGGTGTACTCGCGCATGTAGCCGAACGCGGACGTCGATGCGTAGACGTCCTTCCCCGCGATGAGATCGAACAAGAGCCCTGGCGCCGGCGTGATGTTCGCAGGAGGCGTCGCGACCCACGTTCCGGCTTCGGCACCTGTTCTGTAGACGGTGTAGTCGGTCGTGTCGAAGCCAACGCCCTCGTTGGAGATGCCGTGCTCTTGGAGGAGGTTGAGCGAGCCGCGAGCGTTCCAGACACACTCGAAGCGGGGTGCATCGAAGATCGTGGACGGCGCGCCGCGCGCGACCGTCAGATTCCGCGATCCACGGGGGCCATCGTAGTGGATGGTGAGCGCCGCCATCTTCTCGGACACGTCGAGGAGGGCGAAGCACACGAGAGCGTCGTGACGCATCGCGGACACGACATTGCCCGAAGCGACGTCGAAGATCGTGTCTTGCACGAGCCGGTTGTCGATCGAAAGCGCCCACCGGATCTGGAGGTATCGTGCATTGCCCGCATCGTCGCGCGCGACGCTCGCGTTGCGAATGAACGGCCCCTGCCCGGGATCGGGCGGATTCGCGAGTTGCATGCAGCCGCCGTCTTCGTCGGGGCACGGAATCCACGCCATCGCCCCGCCCGCCGCGTCCGCCGCGATGGGGCGATCTACGACGCAGCATGGCTCGAGCCCGGGCACGCGCTCCCATCCAGGCCAATCCGAAAGCGCTGCGCCATCGGGCGATGCCGCAGGGCAGCCGGCGATCGCATCGACGAGCTGACAGCTCACGGACCTTCCCGATGCATCCGGGAGATAGCCCGCATCCACGCCCACCTCCGATTGCGCGCCGCCGTCTGCGATGCCGGCGTCGAAGACCATCCCCGCGTCAGGCGCACTGGATGGACTACCGCAGTCGACGATCGCGAGCGCGCTTGCCAATGCTGCCGCCGCGAGCGCGCCCGTGAGGGCGAGCCAATGCGCGCGTTTAGCGACGCTCCCCATTCTCGTCACCGTCCTCGCCGCGACGATCGTCACCGTCCTCGCCGCCGCACGCGCGTGCCGCAACCGCCAGGGGATCGTTGGAACCACGGTCAGCGTGCGCGCGCAGCCACGGCGCGCCGCAAACGCCCTGCGCTGTGTGTCGTCGCTCGATGAGCAAAACCTCGAGATCGCTCTTCGTGTCGTGCGCGCGGCGCTCGAGCGGCAGCGAGAATCCCGCCAGCGATCCGACCGCGGCGCGCTTCAGTCGCCCGTCTACGTGCTTGGATGAGACCGGGATGCCCGTGCGGCCGATGGCCGCGATCTCCGCCTCATCCGCGTTAAGGCTCACGATGATTTGTCCGCTCATGTCGACGGAGATGAACGCCTGGGGAAGATTTCCGACGGCCCGTGTGCGCCAAAGCTCGACGCTGGCGCCGGCGGGCGAGATCCGAAGGAGGCGAAGCGCGCGTCGGTGGCCAGAGTGAACCGCGTCGAGCACATAGACTGCGTGCTCGGCGAAGTGCCACGCCATCGCCATCGGCGCGACGGGGGACGCTCCGAACGTGTGCAGCGTGAAGGAGAGCGGCGCGTCCGCGAGCGCGCTGCGGACGTCGACGCTCGTCAGCGTGGCTCCCGCGGACTCCGCGTGAAGCGAATACAGCACGCCCGCGCGCGCATCGAGTGCGCGGAGATCCGGCGGAGGTGCCGGAGGATCGCAGAAGCCGGTCGTGGAGATGCAGCGCGCGAACGATGTCGTCGTCGTCCCGGTTGCTTGCAAGGCGCCGAGGAACGTCGTCGTCCCCTTCTGGACGATGACGGCGGGAATCGTCGCTTGCATGAACGGAAGGCCCCAAACGACGTCGTCGCCGATGATGAGCTCCGCGGTTCCGCGTGCTACGGGATCGAGTACGGCGAGCGCGTCGGGCGCGAACTCGCTGCCGGCGAACTCGGCGGTGTCGGCTTCTTGCGACACCGGGAACGCGCCGTTGCTCCCGACACCGACCCAGAGCCAGCGCACCGGCGCGGCGATTGAGCGAGCTCCGCTCCATCCGAACGGGAGCCAGGTTCGCGTGGGTGGCGATGCGCCGCCGCTGAAGCTCATTACGATCGTGTTCTTGTCGAGGTGCGGCTGCATCACGAGATAGTTGTGCTTGAGCCCCGTGTCAGGCGTGCCCTCGCCCGTGCTGGGGGTGAACCCAGCGACGTGGCCCCAGAGCGAATACGCGGACGTCGGCGAGTCGTCGTTCGCGAATAGCCACACGAACTGCATCGGCAGCGGAGTGAACGCGCCGCCGGGGCCGCCGTCCGCGCGAAGCTCGGGCTGTTGGTGCTGCATCGACGCGGTATAGACGGGTGGCTGCTGAATGTCGGAGCCGGCCGCGAGCGTCATCGGCAGCCAGAATTGCGACCGCCGTAGGCCGTTGGTCGGGAACGCCGGGTCAGTGCCGACGCTACACCCCGAGATCGCGGCGCAGTTCCGCACCCACTCGTGCCTCTCCGGATTCGGACCGTCCGAGCCGCTCGGGGTAATCGCGCACTTGCACCGCGCCGGGTTGCTCGTTCCCGGCGCCGACACCGCTCGATTCCGCGGATCGGGGCTCCCGATCCACGAGTCGAAACGGATGCCCGTGTTGACTTGGTCGGCGCAATACTTCGGTGGACTCCCTGCGTCACACAGGAGCCGCTGCGGATCATTCGGGTCGATCAGGCAGAACGTGCACGGCGACTTCGACCCCGCGATCGCCAACTGCGTCGTCAGCAGCGTCGTCGCGTTGCGATCGCACGCGTCACCAGGGAAGTTGTCGTAGAAGCAATTGCGATAGAACTGCAGGGACGCGGCGGTCGGGGGCACACCGCCGGCGCATAGGCTGCTCGCCGCGGCCAAGAGCTCCGTCTCGAAATTCGTGTTGCCCTGGTCAGGATTGAAGACCGTAGGCAATTGTCGGCGTACTCCGGTATGCCATCACCGTCGTCGTCGGCCGCAAGTCCAAAGACGAGCACCTCGTTATTGAACGTCGGGACGTAGACGCGCCCGTTCGCGATCGTCGGCGCGGTCATCTTCGCCTGGCTCGATATAGCGACCGGTGCGAAAAGCGGACGCAGCGTCCTGCCGTCGAACGCCGCGAACTTGCCCCGGCTATCTTCCGTCGGAGGATTTACATCCCGCCAGGTCGCCCAGAGTATCCCCTCGCCGAGCGAGTTCGTGGACAGCGAGAGCAGTCCGCCCGTGCTGGCCGGATGGCTTACGAAATCGTCATTGTAGAGTGAGGCGGGGGCGCCATCGGTCCGCATCTGGCGCGCGCCGCCCGCGTCGAGGACCCTCAGGAACTTGCGGGGCCGGACATCGACGTTGAGGGTATGGGATCTCGGGTAATCGCCCTGGCCCCAGACGAAGATCCTTTTCTCCTGTTCCCAATATGGCGGTGTTCCGTGGATGTGCGGCCAGGGAGCGCCCGACATGGTGTCGTTAGCGCCAAGATCCAAGAGCTTCGGCGCTGAGCAGTCGTGCGGCTGAGGATAGAGCAGTACGGGGCAGGTCGCCTGAATGACGTCCGGAATCTGGCGATCGCCGTCGGCGTAATGGCCGAAGTCGTCGCTGTTAAGCAGGTAGACCTTTCCACTCTTGCCACCGCCGTAAACGAGATGCTCCGACTCGATGTACACCGGGCCTGCCGATCCGAGATCGAGGTCAGCTTTGTTGAGCAACAGGTTGTCGAACGGTGTGAACCACGTATGCACGGCAAGCGAGGCGGCTCGCACGGCCGACGGATCGAGGCTGACAAAGCTGTTGCCGAACGCTCGCCCGAACGGGTAGGGGTCGGAGGTGGAGATGATGCGGGGAGAGGGGCCTCCGTTGCCGGACATGAAGATGACGTTGCCGTTCGCGTCTGCCGCGAGCCCGGCGCCGGATTGCCAGATGCCGCCGCGCAGGTCTTCTTCCCTCGCGGGAGAGAGGGCGCACGTGTCGCAGTACGTCGCGAGTGGCCTCAGTGTCGTTGCGTCGTACGCGACTACCCAGCCGCGGTAATCTCCCACATCACAGTGGCCGGAGAATGCGACGTAGATGACGCCGTTCGATAGGAGCAGACCAGGTCGCTGGAGCTGCAGGTTTGGCTCGAAGAAGCTGGACTGACCTCCCACCGACCTCGAGTCGATGGGTTGCGACGCGACTTGCCTTCCGGTGCCGATCTCGACTTTGTTGATCGTGAACACGACTTGGTCGACCGAGAATTCGGACTCCGCGACCGCGTAGACAAACCCGTTCTCCGCTACGGGCGTCGAGAGAATGCCTACGCGACCGACATTTGATTTGCAGAACCCGCCCGTGCGATCGGGATCAACAAACGGGGCATTGTAGCCATAGTACACGATGCCGTTAGGAATCGTCCGCGTGTGAGGCGTCACGAAGTCGGCGGGCAGGCCGAAGCTCGTGTGCCACTTCTCGGTGTAGTCGTGCGCGTCGAACGCATAGAGATCGTTCTCGGTCGTCGCGACGATCACGTAGGTCGTGTTCGAGTTTCGCGAAACACCCACCGATAGCGGCTGCGCGTACACTTTACCGTTCACCCGCAGACTCGCGAGCTGTCGGAACTTCGCTGATGAGACCGAATCGATCGTGAACGCGTTCTCGACGTAGGCGTTGTTCCGCGCGTTACTTCCTCCCTGCGTCGGCACAGACAGCGCTTGCGTGACGGTCGCACCGGTTTGCTCGCTCTCATCGCGCTGCCGAGCGTCGCAGCTCAGGCCGAGAATCACGGCGACGACGAGGACGGCAGATCCTGACGACCACCACGCGGGCCGGGGAGCGGTGGGAGGTCTTACCTTTCGGTTGGCCCCAGCTTCTCGACGCGTGTGCGGCTGATCGCCCGACGTCGTGCGCTCGCTCGTCATCGTCGCCCCTCCGATGGTCACCAGTTGAACCGCGACCCGCGGCTCGACAGCTGAACTGGTGAGGTTGAGCTGGTCCTCACCGCGAGTCCACCGATGATCGGCCGCACGTCGTCGTTTCGTGAGAGCACGGGCGCACATTCGCCACACTTCCCCCTTGCCATTCCCCCGCGAGCTTTGCGAACCTTCCGCTCCTCGCACCGCTCCCGGAGACTGTGCACGCATGGCCGCAACGAAAAAACCCGCCAAGAAAAAACCCGCGACCCCTTCGAAGGCCGTCGAGAGCGCGCTCACCGACGCGCGCTACATCTACGGCCGCGCCAAGGCGCGCTTTGCCGCGTTCAAGAAGTTCGACGCCAAGCGCAAGCGGAAGCTCCTCCCCGAATCGGACTTGAAGGCGTACATCGCGCTCAGCCGCGAGCTCTCGAGCGCGCGCGGCCAGCAGGTCGTGAAGATCGTGACGAGCAAAACGGAGACGGCGGCGGAGCGTGACGCGCGCGACGCGGTCTTCGCGATCGTTTCGGAGATCCGCGAGACCATCCGTCTCTCGTTTCCCAATGACGCGGTCCTGGCGAAGGCGTTCGGTGCGGGTCACCGCGCGAAGACGAGCGCGGATGCGCGCGACCTCTCGTCTCTGCTCCAGAACTCCTATGCCGACAAAGACCTCGGCCTGGTCGCGAAGGACGCCGGAATCACGCCGGCGCACGTCGCGGAGGCGGTCGGTCTGCGCCAAAAGCTCGTGCTCGTCGCCGGCGAGCGGTTGACGAACACAGGCGCGCAGAAGGGCGACACGTCCGCAACGAAGACGCTGACGCGCCGCCTCGAGAAGACGACGACGCGCGTGATCGACGTCGCGAAGCTCGTGTTCAAGGGGAACGCGAAGATCCTCGCCGAGTTCGTGCGCCCGTCGCGCCGCTCGCCGAAGAAGAAGAAACCGAAGAAGCCGCCGACCACGCCGACGGGCACCTAGAGGCTCCGTCCCGCGAGATCCAGCTTCCGGCATACGCCGTAGAGCATCGGGCGGGCGCCGCAGAGTATCGGGCAGACCGCGCGGAGCCTCGGACAGAGGCCGCAGAGTATCGGGCAGACCGCGCAGAGCCTCGGGCAGGCACCGCAGAGCTTCGATCGGTCCCCGCAGAGCCCAGGGCGGCTACCTCCGGGCCTCGGTCGGATGCCGCAGAGCGTCGGTCGGACGCCGCAGAGCGTCGAGCTCTCAATGTGCAGTCTCGTACGGACGGGATAGAGCTTCGAACGCGCGAGGCAGACTCGCGGACAGCCTACATCCCCGAAACGATCTTGTACCCCTCGCCGTCCTTCACCAAGTCGAGGCGGTTGTCGGCGATCTTGTGGCGCCACTCCTCGCCCTTGAGCCCCGGCAGCCGATACGCCGCAGCGTACGTGTAGTCGACGAGGACGTGCCCGGTCTCCGTCGACGTGAGGCGGCGGTAGCGAATCTCGTAGCGGATGCTCGTCGTCTTGAGGAACGTCGTCGTCAGGTACTCTTTGAGGCCGGCGTAGTCGTAGTCGTCGTCCGGCTTCGTGTTGCCGCCGTCTTCGAAGTAGCTCGGGCTCGCCATCTTGAGGAGCTCGTGGATGTCTTTGTCTTCGACCGCGTGGCGGTACTTCTCGCAGAAGAGGATGACCTTGCGGTTGTCGCTCGAGTCCTCGACATCCGTGTTCGGGATGTACGTCTTGTTGCACGCCGAGAGGGACAGCGCGGTGAGGGCGAGGATCAGCGGGAGGAGTCGGCGCATCATCGGGTCGGGGGTTACGCGTCCTTCGCAAAGTGCGCGCCAAGCCGCCGTGGGTGCGGAACGCTATGTTTTGCCGCGAAAGCAGTCAATGGCGATGCGCGGTTCGATTGTCACGTTGTCACGGGGCGGGGAGGCGCGGGCGCGGCGCTTGGCACTTTGTCAGGGGGTGCCGATCGGGGCGAGGGCGACGCGGGCGGAGGCCGCGGGCGGGGACGACGCGGAGAGGGACGCGGGGCACGTGACGGCGGCGAGCGGGAGGAGCGCGAGGTGGCCCACGGGGCCGCGGGTGGTCGTCGGATCGCCGAGCCCGAGATCGATGGATGCGACGCGCGCGAACGCGCCGTCGGACGATGCCGTGACGAGCGTCGCGACGGCGCCGCTGATGGCGTCGGGCGCGAGGCGTCGCGCGACGTCGCCGATCTCGTCGACCGCGACGACGACGGCGCGCTCCGCGTCGCCGGCACGCACGAGGAGCGCGGCCACCGCGAGCGCTTCGACGCCGGCGTGAAGACCGCTGCCGACGGCGAAGCTCGGTCCGGTGAGCCCGAACGCGAGCGAGCATTCGCCGGCGACGGCGTTCGGCGAGGTGTACGGGAAGCGGCGCGGCTCGGCGAGGCGCGCGCCGCGATCGCGGATCTTCGCGTGGAAGAGCGCGTTCGTCTCGATCGTCGCGAGCGACTGGCCGACGACGATCGCCGCGCCGGCGAGCGAGCCGTGTGCGTCGACGAGGCGCGCGATGGCTTCGAGCGCGAGGCGCACGAGCGCGTCCGCGCGCGCCACGCGATCGACGGGGACACCGATCCGCGCCGCGAGCGAAGCGGCGGGCGGATCGCGATCGACGTGAACGGCGCGCGTGACGAACGCGTCGCGTGACGCGCAGCCGACCGCGCCGCCGAGCTCGCACGCGACGACGAGCGCGGCGTTGGCGCCGCCGAACGCCGACGACAGCTTCAGCGCCGCGCGCACGGGCGACGCCTCCGCGGCGACGAGGAGCCGGGCCGGCGCGTCGGGATCGAGCTCCCCTGCCCCGGCCGCTGCCGGAACGACGCCGCGCGCGATCGCGTCGACGCACACGAGCGTCTCGAGGACACCCGCGGCACCGAGCGTATGTCCGATCTGCGCCTTGTACGGATGGAAGGGGACGCGCTGGGCGTCGAGGCCGAGGAGCGTCGCGATGGCACGCCATTCCGCCGGATCGTTGAACGGTGTTGCGGACGCATGGGGGCTGACGAGATCGATTCCGCCGCCCTCGGCACCCGCCTCGCGCATCGCCGCGGCCGCGGCGCGCACGACGCCACCGCCGGTTCGATCGGGCGCGGTGAGGTGCACAGCGTCGGCCGAAG
>JAYVXB010000078.1:0-8375 GCA_043785585.1 Deltaproteobacteria bacterium
GCGGCGTCGCGTTCGCGTCCGTCGCGGCGCACGCGGCCTCGGTCGCCCACGCGAAGCACGCGCACACGATCGTGTGCGGGTAGCGCGACGCGCCGTTGAGGACGAGCGCGGGGCTCGCGATCGCTGCGAAGGCGGCGAGGATCCCGGTGACGCGCACGCTGCGAACCGTCACGGCGTCGACGCCGAGCACGCCCGCGATCGCCGCGCGTCGCCCGAGACGCGCGATGCCGACCGCGGTCGCTCCGAACGCGAACGAACCCGCGAGCCACGCGGCGCCGAAGATCTGGAACGGCGCCATGACGAGCGGCCAGCCGGGCGTGTACTGCGCGAACATCCGTCCGTCGACGTTGAACACCCAGTAGTTGCGAAACACGCGCGCGCACGCGCGCGGCGTGCCGTAGAGACGGAAGTGCGCGAAGAGATCGGCCTGGTAGGTGTTCGCCCATTCGTCGCCGGACAGCGTGTAGCGCTGGAGCACGAGCGCCGCGACGATCGCGCACATGAGCGTCGCGACGCCGAAGATCGCGAGATCGTCGCGCGCGAACGAAGGCGGCGGGCCGAGGAGCGACGCCACGGTCCCGCGATCGCGGCGCGCGTCCGCGATTCGATCGAGCCCGATGAGCAAACCGGCGAAGACCAGATGCACCGCGAGCAGCGCCGGCACGAACGGATGAATCCATCGCGCGAGGTAGAGGAGGAAGAGGTTGCCGGCGAGCGCGACGACCGTCGTGACGGTGGGGCGTGGCCACGCCGTCGCGAGCATTCCGATGAGCGCCGACGTCTGCAACAGGCGACGTCCACCATCGAACAACGCGGGCGCGCTCGGCGACGCGGCGGCGATCGTCGCGGCGCCGATCAACGCGACCATCGTCACGAAGAGCGCCTGCTTCGCTCGCCCGCGCGCTGGGAATCCCGCCAACGCGGCGAGCGCGACGAGCACGGCGCCGAGCTGCGCGAGGAGGAAGTCGAGCGGGAACGGGGGCGTGCTCATATCCTGACGAAGCCGGCGCTCGGGCGTGGCGAGGCTAGCACTTCCTCGCGTGACCGCGTTGGTGGCGGCGCGCGCAGAATGCTAGGGTCGCGGCCTTCGTGGAACCGACGCCGGAAAAGCACAGCGACGCGGTGCGGACCGGCGTCGCGCCGCGACTCCGGCTCGACGCGGCCCTCGACTACGCGCTCCTCGGCGTGAGCGCTCTCGCGATCGCGTGGTTCGTCACGCACTCGATCCGCGCCGCGTCGCTCCCGTTTCCGCTCGACTACGGCGAAGGGCCGCTCCTCGATCAAGCGCGGCAGATCGCGCGCGGCGCGAACGTCTACCGCCCGCGCCTCGACGACTACCCGTTCACCGTGTCGAACTATCCGCCGCTCTACCCGTCGCTCCTCGCGGCGTGCTGCAGCGTCTTCGGGTGGTCGTACGGAGCGGCGCGCGCGCTGACGATCGCCGCGGCGTGCGCCTGCGCGATCTTGGTTGGCGCGATCGTTCGCGCGGCGTCTGGCGATCGTCGCGCGTCGTTCATTGCCTCAGCCGCGTTCGTCGCGTCGCCGTACGTGGTCTTCTGGGCATCGTTCGTGCGAACCGATCTCGTTGCGCTCGCGCTGAGCCTCGGCGCGGTGTGCGTCGCGATCACGCGCGCGGAGCGCCGCGCGACGCCGTTCGTCTGCGCGGCCCTCGTCCTCGGCGCCGCGCTCACGCGTCAGTCGCATCTGCTCGCCGCGCCGCTCGCGATCTCGGGCGCGCTCTTCGTTCAGCGTCCCATGCGCGCCGTCGAGTTCGCCGCGACGCTCGCGATCGGCGTGATCGCCGCGTTCTTCGCGCTGAACGCGGCGACGCACGGTGGCTTTCTCCTCCACGTCGTCACCGCGAACGTGAACCACTTCGACTTCGGTCTCTTGCGATTCTTCCTCGGAGATCTCGCGGTCACGAGCGGCGCGCTCATCGTGCTCGCGTTCGTCCACGCCGCGACGACCGTCTCGCGCAAAAGCGCGGCGTCCGTCCTCGTCGCGCTCTACCTCGTGGGGACGGCTCTCTCGGCGCTCACGATCGGCAAGGTCGGATCGTCGCTCAACTACTTCCTCGAGCTCGCGGCGAGCACCGCGATCCTGGGCGCGCTCGCGATCGCGCGCGGCAAGAACGACGCGCACGCATGGCGACGTCGCGCCGCCGCGATCGTCCTCGGTCTTCAGATCGCGTGGATGGTCGGCGTCTCGGTGTGGAGGCCCGAGAGCATGGACGCGAAGCTCAGCATGCGCGCGGAGTTCGAGAGCCTCCGGCACGTGCTCGCCGCCGAGCCGGGTGAGGTGCTCGCCGACGAGACGATGGGGATGCTCCCCGTCACCGGCCACGCAATCCTCCTGCAGCCGTTCGAGATGACGCAGTTGTCGCGTCAGGGGATCTGGGATCAATCGCGCCTCGTCGCGGATGTCCGCACCGCGCGCTTCGCGCTCATCCTCATCAACGACGGACCGCGCACGCCCGAGTCGTGGACGCGCGAGCGCTGGACGCCGGAGATGCTCGCCGCGATCCACGCGCGCTACGAGGC
Organism: Deltaproteobacteria bacterium; assembly: GCA_043785585.1. Lineage (GTDB taxonomy): Bacteria > Myxococcota_A > Polyangia > Polyangiales > Polyangiaceae > JBBQXV01. The sequence goes on from JAYVXB010000078.1 coordinate 2,541, forward strand.
GGTAGGCGCGCTCGCCGATGCGACGCTGTACCGCCCGCGGAAGGTCGACTGATGGAGGCGCTGACGCGCTTCCGCCCTCGCGCGTCGACGCTCGCGTACGTCGCCGTCGCGCTCTTCGTCACGGCGCCGGCGTGGATCGTCCGCCATCCGCCGATGATGGACCTGCCGTTTCACCTCGCGACGACGCGCATCATCCACGATCTCCACGATCCCGCGTACGGCTTCGACGCCGACTTCGACGTGCGCCTCGGGAGCACGCAGTACCTCGCGTACTACCTCCTCGGCAGCGCGGTCGCGTACGTCGTCGGCGTCGCGAGCTCCGGCGTCGTGCTCGTGTCCGCGTACCTCGGCGGCACCGTCCTCGCGCTTCGATCGCTCCTCGCCGCGCTCGGGAAAGACGAGCGCCTCTGCCTCTTCGTCGTGCCTCTGCTCGTGAACGTGTTGTTCATGTTCGGGCTCTTCCCGTTCTTGATCGGCGTGCCGCTCCTCTTCGCCGCGCTCGCGTGCGCCGTCCGTCACGTGGAGAAGCCGACAGCGGCGCGTGGCGCGCTCCTCGCCGCGACGAGCGTCCTCCTCTTCTTCTCGCACGTGATGCCGTTCGGTCTCTTCGCGATCGGTTGGGCCGCGATCTTCCCGTGGACGCGCCCGCGCGTCTGGCTTCGCGCCGCGTGGCCCGCGGTCCCCTCGCTCGCGGCGGTCGCGTGGTGGGCGCTCTCGACGAACGCGGGCAAGCTCACGCGCGGAGTCGTCACGGCCTCGGGCGAGGATCCGCGAAAGACGCTCGACGCGTCACTCGCCGACGCGCACTCGTGGCTCGTCGACATCTTCCGCGACAACACCGACGACGTGATCTTCATCGCGTTCGGCATGACCGTCGTCCTCGCGATCGCGCTCGGTCAGGGCGATCGCGACCCGAGTCATCGCGTGGCGCGTGCGTACGGCATCGTCCCGCTCGCGTGCATCGCGCTCTACTTCACGCTGCCCGAGTACCACGGCTACATCTCGATCATCGCGCAGCGCTTCCCGATCCTCTTCGCGATGACCGCGATCCCGCTCCTGCGATTCCCGACGGGATGGCGCGGCGGCCTCGTCACCGTCCTCGTGCTCGGCGTCGGCGTCGCGTCGATCGTCAACGTGTGCCGTCACTTCCGCGCGTTCGAGCGCACCGAGGTCGGCGACATCGAAGGCGCGATCGCGTCGATCCCCTCGAAGAAGCGCGTCTGCGCGCTCATCTTCGATCGCCGCTCGACGATCACGAAGCTCGAGCCGTTCCTCCACTTCGGCTCGTACTACCAACTCCAGAAGGGCGGCGTCGTGCAGTTCACGTACGCGGGCTACCCGCACTGGCCCGTCGATTTCAAACCGGGTCGCTACCCGCCGCCGGGCCTCCCCGCGCGGCGCTTTTGGGAGTGGGACCCGCACCAGGTGTCGGTCGAGAACGAGATCATGCCGTACTACGATTACGTGCTCACGCGCGGCGAGGGGTTCTCGCCGCCGCCGGGCACGCTTCACGTCTCGTGGAAGAGCGATCGGTGGACGGTATGGGCGCGCGACTGATCGACCGGATCACAGATCTCCTTCGCAAGGGGATGCTTCCGTGGGCGCTGCTCTCGGCGCTCGCGTGCGTGCCGCTCTTTCTCGTCGACTACCCGCCGATTCAAGATCTCCCGTTTCACCTCGCCGCGATGCGCGTCATCCACAGCTACGGCGACCCGCAGTTCGGCTTCGCCGACGACTTCACCCTCGCGCTCGGTCGCACGCAGTACGTCCTCTATTACGTCGCCGGCAGCGTCCTCGCGACCGTCCTCGGCGTCGCGCGCGCGAACGTCGTGCTGATGTGCGTCTACTTCGGCGGGACGATCCTCGCGATGCGTTCGCTCCTCCGCGCGCTCGGGAAGGACGAGCGCCTCTGTCTTCTCGTGGTGCCGCTCCTCGTCAACGTGATGTCGCTCTTCGGTCTACTTCCGTTTCTCACCGGCATCCCGGTGATGCTCTGGGGGATCGCCGCGGCCATCCACTGGTTCGCCAAGCCGACGATCGGCTCGGGGATCGCCGTCGCCCTCCTCGGCGCGGCGCTCTTCTACTTGCATGTCTTTCCGTTCGGTCTCTTCGCGCTCGGCTTCGCGGCGTTCTTCCCTTGGCGAACGCCGCGCGGGTGGCCTCGTGCGGCGCTGCCCGCGATCCCCGCCGTCGCGCTCACCGGGTGGTGGACGTTCCTCACGCCCGAAGGCCGCCTCGCGCGCGGCGCGCTCTTTCATCCGGAGCGACCGTCGGCGCTCGGTCCGATCGAGAAGCTCTTGGACGCGTACAACTGGCTCGGCGACGTGTGGCGTGATCTCAGCGACGAAGCGATCTACGGAGCGGTCTTCGTGCTCGCGATCGTCGCAGTCGTCCTCGGTCGACGCGACGACGCGGAGAAGCGCGGTCACGCGTGGCGATGGGCCGTCGTCCCGCTCGTCTGCGCCGCTCTCTTCTTCATCGGCGGCGAGCAGCACGGTCACATCTGGCTCATCTGGCAGCGCTTCCCGCTCCTCTTTCTGATCACGCTGATCCCGCTCCTGCGCTTTCCCACCGGCAAGCCGGGCCGCGCGCTAGGCGCTGCGCTCGTCGTGCTCGCGGTCGTGTCGATCGCGAACACGTCCTGGCATTTTCTCCGCTTCCAGCGCACCGACGTCGACGACTTCGACGGCGTGATCGCTGCGATGGAACCGAGGAAGCACGTCGCGGGTCTCATCTTCGACAAGCAGTCGAGCGTCGCGCACCGCCACCCGATGGTGCACTTCGTCTCGTACTACCAACTGAAGAAGGGCGGCGTCGTCGAGTTCACGTTCGCCGGCTATCCGCACTGGCCATTCGGATTCAAAGAAGGACACGTCCCGCCCGGAGGCGCACCCGCGCGCCTCAACTGGGAATGGACGCCGGAGCAAGTCTCGATCGACGAGCTCCACCCGTACTACGACTACGTGCTCACGCGCGGCGACGGATTCGCTCCGCCGGAGGAAAAATTCGCGGTCAAGATTCGCCGCGGACGCTGGACGGTGTGGGAGCGAAGGTGAGCGCTACTTGGTCTTTCGCTCCAGCTGCTGTTTGCACGCCTTCGCGATCGCGCCCGACACGTTCTTGCTCTTCGCGAGCGCCTTCAGCTCGTGCTCGCGCAGATGCGCGATGAGCCGCGACGAGAACGCGAGGGGACAGCGCGGGTTCTGCACCAAGTTGAGCTTCACTTGATGCGAGCTCGACCAGCGCTTGTCTTGAAAGACGATCCGGATCACGTCTTCGGGCACCTGACGGCTCGCGCTGATCCGCACGATCTCGTTCTCTTGAATCATCTGGCTGCGCACGACCGCTTGCGCGACCAAGCGGTTGCGATCGCGAACGAGGAGCGAACGCTCCGTCGCCGATCCGAGCATCGCGCGCCGGATTTTCTGCGACACCGTCATCTTGCCGAGCTGCGCGTGCAGCGGGAGGAACTTGTCTCGAACCGCCTCTTCGCCCGTCTCCTCGTCGATCTCGACCGTGTCCTCTTTCGACGGATCGATCTCGAGCGCCGCCGCGACGTCTTCGGTCTCCTTGAAGAGCTCGTCGTCCGGCGTCGGCTCGTCGGACGCCTCCATGATCAGCTCATCGACGATCGCCGCCGCCGCCTCGCGGAACGCCGGGATCCCGGTCAGCTCGATCTTATTTCGAACCGCGAGCTCGAGCAGGCGATCCGCGGTCGACATCCGCGTCGCCTTGTTCATGTAGAGCTTCTCGATGATCACGGGATTCGCGAGGAGCTTCACCTCGTTCGTCGCGACGAGCTCGGCGACCTGCTCGCTCGCGCGCGCAGCGACGGCGGCCACCGTCGACGGATCGATGTTCGGCTGCGCGAGGAGCTTCTCCATCGTCGCGAGGTCGTGCGCGTAGATCGGCGCGAGGACGTCGAGCACGCTCGTGTGCAGCGCCGACGACAGCGCGCCGTTGAGCAGCGGCGCCGGGAGCTTCTGCAGCGTCGCGTTCGCCGCCGCCGCGAGCGTCGCGTCGTCCGAGAGCGACAGCAGCACGAGGACCGTGATCGCGTCTCCCGGCTTGAGGCCGGGCGCGATTCCCTTCGCAGCCATCGCGCGCAGCGGCGCGGGCGACTTCGGATCGAGGATCTTCTGCGCCGGCGGCGGCAGCGTCGCGACGTCGATCGGAAGATTCACTTCACCGATCTTGCTGCACGTAGCTGTAGATCGCAATCGCGATGCCGATCGCGAGGAGGATCAAAATGACCAGAACGGTGATCTTCCAAACCGACCAAGGTGCTTTCCCGACCACCGCGCCGAGCGGGATGTCGTGAGCTCGCGCAGGTGCACCTGCCACCCGATCGGGTGACGCGAGCGGTCGTATGCAGCTGAGCCCCGCAGTTCCTGCAGGGAAAGGGCTGTGCCGGCCGCGCTTGTCGATCCTGCGTCATGGTCCTTATGGCGAAGAACGAAAAGGAGCTTTATCTTCGATCACGACTGGTCAAACGTACCATTCGAGGAGAGCACGATGGGAGTCTTCGATTTCGTGAAGAGCGGCGTCCAAGAGATGATGATCGCTCGCCCCGATCAGCAGAAGCAGCTCATCGTCTACAAGCACCCCGATCAAAACGTCCCGATGTACTCGCAGCTCACCGTCGACAGCGACGAGTGCGCGGTGTTCTTCAAAGACGGTCGCGTCGTCGGCGTACTGCCGCCAGGGCGACACACGCTCCAGTCGCAGAACATCCCGTTCTTGAACGGGCTCATCACGAGCTACACGGGCGGCAACGTCTTCATCGCCGAAATCTTCTTCGTGAAGACCGCGCCGGTGCGCAGCGTTCCGTTCGGCGGGCCCATCGGCGAGATGCTCGATCCGCTCACGGGCGAGCAGGTCTGCCCGCGCATCTTCGGAGAGATGAGCGTCGTCGTGACGGATCCGGTGCGCTTCGTCGTCGGCTACGTCGGCCAAGCGGCCGCGGGCGACAACGACGCGGTCCTCAATTGGATCAAAGGGCTCTTCATGAACGGCGTGAAGACGACGCTCGGCGAGCTCTGCGAGAACGAAGGCAAGAGCCTCATCAACGCCGTCTCGCTCACGACCAAGCTCGCCGCCGCGTTCGTCGCGCACGCGCCGGACTTGAACGACATCGGCATTCGCATTCTCCAAGTCGGCACGTTCAACCTCAACTTCTCCGAGGAAGAGCGTCAGCGTCTCGTCGAGGCGAACAAAGAGATCGCGCAGGCGCAGCGCGACGTTAGAAAAAAGCAGATCGCCGTCGCGGGCGCCGCGGCCGACGCGCAGGCGCGTCAGTTCGAGCTCGATCAGAAGTTCGGGCAGGACGCGCGCTACGTGAAGGACCTCGCGGGCAACTACAGCAACTACGCCGCGGGTCAGGCGATGATGGGCGCGGGCGCGGGCATGGCGGCGCACGGCGTCGGCGACGGGATCGCCGGGATGGGCGCGCAGATGGCGGTCGGGGTCGGGATGGGCAACGCGATGGCGGGCGCGTACCAAGGGCAGCCGCAGTTCACACCGCAGGGCGCGGGTGCAGGCGTCGCGCCTCAAGCCGCGCCCAGCTTCTCGCCGGGCGGCACGCAAGTGACGTGCGGCAAGTGCAACACGAAGCAGCCGGGCGGGAAGTTCTGCGCCGAGTGCGGCAACACGCTCGTCTCGCTGAAGAAGTTCTGCACCGGGTGCGGGCAAGAGATCGGCGCGAGCGCCAAGTTCTGCGCGAACTGCGGGACGTCGGCCGTGCCAGCGACTCCGGGGTGATCTCGGCTGAAAGGCGCTAAGCTCTACACGTGATCCGTCACGTGGTCCTCGTCGGGCTGCTCGTCGCCGCCGCTC
>JAYVXB010000079.1:0-54700 GCA_043785585.1 Deltaproteobacteria bacterium
ACGAGGGCCGGCGTGATGCCGCCCTTACCGATCTGGACGACGGGATCGAGCGCGTGCCCGAGCGCGCGCAGGTAGGAAATGGCCTTCTTCGAGATCATGTAGAGCTCCGGTGCGAGAGTGCGGCAGCCCGACCTCTAGCACGCCGGGCTGGTACAACTCTCGATCCGCATGCACCCGGAGCCGTCCGCGCCCTCTCGCCGCCTCGCGCCGACGCTCGCGCGCGTCGGCGCCGGCGTGCTCGGGCTCCTCTTCGTCGCGTACATGGTTCACAGAACGGGCCCCGACGTGATCCTTCTCGCGCTGCGTCCGGCGTGGCGCTGGCTACCGCTCGTGCTGGTGTTCGATCTCGCGCGCATCGCCACCGAGTCGCTCGCGACGCGCTACGCCTACGGCGCGCGCGGTCACCTCGTGCCGTGGTCGATGCTCGCGCGTGCGCAGCTCGTCGGCTACGCCGTGGCGGCCGTGATGCCGGCGGGGCGGACGTCGTCGGAGGCCGTGAAGGTCGCGATGCTCGGGCCCTACGCCGGCATCCCCGCGGCGGTGGCGGCCGGGGCGACGAACCAGGCCGTCACGCTCATCGTCGGCGGCGTCGTCTCGGTGCCGTGCGCGGCGGCGGCGTGGCATATCACCGGGCTCTCCGCGGTGACGTCGATGCTCCTCGTGCAGGCCGCCGTGCTCACGGCGTGCGGCCTCGCCATTCGCGCGGCGGCCCGCCGCGAGAGCGCGATTGGCACGCGGATCGCCGCGCGCTTCGGCATCAGCCTCGCGGAGTTCCGCGCGACGTCGCGCGACGTCGCGCTCCTGCCGCGCGGCCCGACCGGCGCGATGCTGGTCGGCCGCGTCTTCCAGCTCGGCGCGTTCGCCGTCCTCGCGCACGCCGTGGGCGTGGACCTCTCGATCGCGCGCGTCTTCTACGCGCAGGGCATCAGCATGATCGCGCTCGCGGTCGGCGTCCTCCTGCCCGGCCAGCTCGGCGCCGCGGACGGCGCGTTCGCCGCGTCGGCCGAGCCGCTCGGCACCTCGGTCGCGGCGGCGCTGTCGATCGCGCTCCTCATCCACGTGATGCAGATCGTCTGGGTGGCGATCGGCGCAGCCGTCCTCTTGTGGTGGCGCGCGCACGCGCCGCCGCCCCCGCCAGTAAGCCCGCCGCACCTCGAGAGAGAGCCGCGTTAGAACAAGCGCGCGGCCGTGTCGTCCGTGAAGAGCCACGCCGCGCGCGGGACGCGGAGGCGGCCATCCTCGCGCACCAGCCGCCCGCGCGCCGCGAGCTGCTCGGCCGCGCGCACGCGTTCGGTCGTCCACGGGTCGATGCCGAGCGCGCGCCCGGCCTCGTCGAGATCGAAGCCCGCGGCCAGGCGCAGGCCGAGCATGATGCGTTCGCGGAGGAGCGTGAGCGCGTCCAGCGGCTCGCGGCTCTCTTCCGTCGCGGTCTTCGCGCCCTGCACGTATTTGCGCGGATCGATCGGGTTTCGATACCGCGCGCCCCGGGCGAAGCCGTACGCCGCGCAGCCGAGGCCCACGTACTCCTCGCCGCGCCAGTACCCCAGGTTGTGCCGCGCCTCCTCGCCGTCGCGCGCGTAATTGGAGATCTCGTAGTGACGGAGGCCGCGCGCGACGAGCGCCTCGTCGATGGCGAGGAACGCGTCGGCGACGGCGCCGTCGTCGGCGAGCGGCAGCCGCCCGCGCTTGGCCAGCTCGCCGAAGCGCGTCCCCGGCTCGATCGTGAGCTGGTAGCAAGACAGGTGCGCGAGGCCCATGTCCGCCAGCTCGGTCGCCTGAGCGCGCGCGTCCTCCGGCGACTGGCCGGGGAGACCGAAGATGAGATCCGTCGACACGCGCGCGACCTCGGCGAGCGCGCCCTCGATCGCACGCCGCGCGCCGTTGGGGTCGTGCAGCCGCCCGAGGTGCGTGAGCTGGTCCTGGCGGAGCGACTGCGTGCCGATCGAGACGCGCCCGACGCCGACGTCGACGAGCGCGCGGGCGCGGTCACGATCGAGCGACGTCGGGTTGCACTCGACGGTCACCTCGAGATCGGCCGCCACGCGCGCGCGCGCCTTCACGCCGTCGAGCACGCGCCCGAGCTCCTTCGGGTCCCAGAGGCTGGGCGTCCCGCCGCCGAAGAAGACGCTCGCGACCTCGCGCCCCTCGAAGAGCTCGGCGCGCGCGGACAGCTCAGCCAACACCGCGTCGGCGTAGCCGGCGTGATCGATTCGGTCTTTTTCCTCGGCGTACGAGACGAAGTCGCAGTACGGGCACTTCGCTAAGCACCACGGAAAGTGGATGTAAACGGACGCGCGCATGGCCTGAAGCACCTCAATCGAGCTCCAAGCGCTCAATACCCCCAATTGCCGGAGAGAGGGTGCGGTGTTACGTTTTAAGACAATTCCCCGTAAATGTTGCAGGTCGAACACATCGTCGAGCGAGTTAGGGCCTACCAGCCCGCGGCCGACGCCGAGCTCATCAAGCGCGCGTACGACTACAGCTTCAAGATGCACGCCGGGCAGATGCGGAAGAGCGGGGATCCGTATTTCGTTCATCCGGCGAGCGTCGCCGGCATCATCACCGAGCTGAGGCTCGACACCGCGAGCGTCTGCGCGGGGCTCCTCCATGACGTCGTCGAGGACACGCTCGCGTCGACGGCCGACATCGAGCGCGAGTTCGGCGTCGAGATCGCGCACCTCGTCGACGGCGTCACGAAGCTCAGCAAGATCAACTTCACGAGCAAGGAGGACCGTCAGGCGGAGAATTTCCGCAAGATGGTCGTCGCGATGGCGCAGGACATCCGCGTCCTGCTCGTCAAGCTGTGCGATCGCATCGACAACATGCGGACGCTCGAGCACATGAGCCGCGAGTCGCAGGAGCGCATCGCCCGCGAGACGATGGAGATCTACGCGCCCCTGGCCAACCGCCTCGGCATGCAGAACTTCAAGAGCGAGCTCGAGGACCTCTCTTTCAAGTACCTCGAGCCCGACGCCTACACGGACTTGGCGAGCGCCATCACGCGCACGAAGCGCGAGCGCGACAAGTACATCGCCGAGGTCTGCAAGACCCTCTCGGCGCGCCTGGCCGAGCAGGGCTTCGCCTCCGACGTCACGGGGCGCGCGAAGCACCTCTATTCGATCTGGCGCAAGATGCAGTCGCAGCAGTGCACGCTCGAGCAGATCCACGACATGATCGCGTTCCGCGTGCTCGTGGAGAGCGTCAGCGACTGCTACGCGGCCCTCGGCGTCATCCACTCCAAGTGGACCCCGGTGCCGGGGCGCTTCAAGGACTACATCGCGCTGCCCAAGCCGAACATGTACCAGTCGCTCCACACGACGGTCATCGGCCCGGGACGGGAGCGCGTCGAGGTGCAGATCCGCACCCACGAGATGCACCGCGTCGCCGAGCGCGGCATCGCGGCGCACTGGAAGTACAAAGAGAAGGGCGGGGGCGGCGTCGCCGACGCCGACGCGCAAAAATTCGGGTGGCTCCGCCAGCTGATGGAGTGGCAGAAGGAGCTAAAGGACCCGGCCGAGTTCCTCGAAGGGGTGAAGGTCGACCTCTTCCAGGGCGAGGTCTACGTCTTCACGCCCAAGGGCGACGTCCGCGTCTTCCCGCGCGGCGCCACGCCCATCGACTTCGCGTTCGGGATCCACTCGCAGCTCGGCGAGCACATCACCGGCGCGCGCATCAACGGCAAGATCGAGCCGCTCCGCTACAAGCTCCGGAACGGCGACATCGTCGAGGTCATGACGTCGGCGACGCAGCAGCCGAACAAAGACTGGCTCGACATCGTCGGCACGACGCGCGCGAAGGCGAAGATCCGCAACTACCTGCGCCTCGAGCAGCGCGACAAGTCGCTGCGCCTCGGGCGCGAGCTGCTCGAGCGCGAGCTTCACAAGGCGACGGTCTCGCTGAACAAGCTCCTCAAGAACGACAACGAGCTCCGCAAGGTGCTCGAGCAGCTGAAGGTGCAGTCGGCCGAGGAGCTCTTCGTCGGCATCGGCTACGGCAAGATCGACCCGCAGGAGGTGCTCGCCGTCGTCGCGCCGCCGGAGGAGGACGGGCGCGAGAGCAAGCCGCCGGACCAGCTCCGCGAGGGGCGCGTCGCCAACTTCGTCCGCAAGGTCATCAAGCGTGACGAGGGCGGCATCCGCCTCAACGGCATCGACGACGTCCTCGTCCGCTACGCGCGGTGCTGCAACCCGCTCCCCGGGGACGACATCCTGGGCTTCATCACGCGCGGTCGCGGCGTCACGATCCACCGGCGTGGCTGCCAGAAGGCATTCGACACGGACCCGGAGCGCCGCGTCGAGATCGCGTGGGACAGCAAGGCCAAGATCAACCGCAGCGTCCAGCTGCGCGTCGTCACCGCGAACAGGCCGGGCATCCTCGCGACCGTCGGGCACACGTTCAGCGCGCAGGGCATCAACATCAGCGAAGCCAACTGTCGCGCGAGCGACGACGGGCGCGCGACGAACATCTTCACGTTCAACTGTTCGGACCTGAATCAGCTCAAGAGCGTGATGCGCGCGCTTCAGAAAGTGCAGGGCGTCGTCGCGGTGGAGAGGGCCTGAGAGCGTCGCCACGCGCTGTCCGTATCGTGGGTCGTCGGCGGTGGTGCCGGCGCTGCCGCCGTCACCTCAGCTCGAAGACGTAGCTGCGATCGTAGGTCTCGACGAGAAGGCGCGCGCCGTCGACTGTGATGCTGTCGGGACCCGAGTCGACCGGCGACTTCGACATGGTCTTGCCATCGCTGCGCCGTACGACGAATAGGAAATCCGGCTCCGCCGTGAAGCCGTAGCCGGTGATGAGGTAGTCACCGGCGAGCACGAACGTGGAGTTGCAGACGAGCGGATCGCTGCGCCACAAGAGGCGCCCGCTCGCGGCGTCGAGCGCGGAGAGGAAGCCCTTCTTGCCGCCGACCTCCTTCGCGTACGAGCCGCCGCCGTTGCACACGTAGAGCACGCCGTCCTGCGCGAGCGCGTACGTCAGGTCTTCGACGGCGAACTCTCTCCACTGCGCGCTCGGGTTCGGCGGATGGCGGAACGCGTCGAGGTCGAAGACGTGCTCGGTCACGCCGTCGTTCAAGAGCGCGAGGTAGCGGCCGCCGTAGACGAGCATCGAGCGGCCGGGACCGCCGAGCGGCGCCGGCAAGAACGCGCTCAAGTCCTCCATGCCGTACGACGGCGGGATCTCCGGCGCGCCGGGCGGCAGCACGCCGTGCTCGACCGGCGCGAGGAAAAATGGACGATCGGGCGAAAAAACACGGCTCAGCGAGCGGACCTCGCTCGCCTTCTTCTTCTCACGGAGGACGAGCGCCGGCGGCTTGCCGGCGCTCCGAGGGGGCGGCGCCGCTGGGCCTTGATAGGTCCACGGCGGCGCCGGCAGGACGATCGGATCGACCGTCGTGAGGTCGACCTTCCGCGCGCCCTTGGCTTGCGCCTCCAGGTGGTCGCGCGCCGCGGCGAGGCCCTGGTCGAGGAAGCGCTCGCTCGGGCTGTGGCGCATCTCCTCCATGGCGCTCCTGAGCGTCGCGAGGTCGCGCCGATCGATCGCGGCGGTTGCTACGCTTGACCAGCAGCGCGCCGCCTTGCGGTCGACGGTGACCGCGGCCTCGGCGTCCGCCAGCTCGGCGGGGAGCGCCGCGGGGAGGGCGGCGACGCTCTCGAACACGTAGTCGGTGTCGTACGTGCGAACGAAGACCTTGTCGCCCTTGCCGACGATCGCGCTCGGGCCGCTCTTGAGCGGGAGCTTCTGCTCGGCGCCCCCGCGCGCCGCGTCGAGGACGAACAGGAAATCCGGCTCCGCCGTGAAGCCGTAGCCGGCGACGATCGAGCGCCCCGCGACGAGCAAGTTCGCGTTCGACGTGAGCGGCTCGCTCGACCAGAGCACGCGCCCGCTCGCCGCGTCGAACGCAACGACGTAGCCGGTCTTGCCGCCGACCTCTTTGGCGTACCCGTTGATCGCCAGCGCGAGGTAGAGCGTGCCGCCGGCGAGGTGCGCGTACTCGACCTCGAGCGCCCGCCCCTTCGTCGCCGTCGCGCGGCTCGCGTCGAAGACCCGCGGGCGCTTGCCGGGCGCCGACGCCACGAGAAACCGGGTCCCGTAGAGCGCGACGTCGTGATCGGCGTGCGGATAGAGCGCGCGCAGGGGTGCGCCGCGGAAGGCGCTGGCGACGTGATCGGGGAGCGGCTCGGGTCCCCCGCGCCAGACCGGCGGCGTGAGCGCGTTTATTTTGTACCAATCGGCGTCGTCGACGATGAGGTTCTTCTTCTCCGACGCGAGCCGGAGGCGGACGGGCGCTGCGCCCGGCGGGACCTTCGCCTCGGCGACCTGCGCGCGCGCGAGCGGGGCGGGCTCGAGCGCCGTCACGGGCACGTCCGCTTCGTCGGCCGCCGACGCGTTCGCCTTGGCGAGCTTCGCGCGGCTCGCCTCCAAGAGCATCGCCGACGCCAGATCCTGCGGCCGCTGCCGTACGATCTCGGAGAATCGCGCGACCGCGTAGGACGCGCGGTCCGTCAGGAGCGCGTCGATCGCGCGCGCGCGCGCCGCCGCCGCCGGCGAGGCGGGCGCCACCTCCGTGCACGTCGCGCGCGGCGCCGCGGGCGGGTCGGTCGCGATCCCTCTGGATTCGCCGACGGGCGGCTCCGCCGCGACGACGGGTCGGGGAGCCGAGGCGGCGTTCGTCGCGGGCGTCTTGCCGCCGCAGGAGGCGAGGCACGCGAGCGCGAGAGCGGCTGCACGGCACGAAGGAGCCTTCATGCGCGGATCCTATCTCAAGGCGCGCGCGCGCCTACTCGGCGTAAATCTGAATGCTCGACGCCGCGGCCTGCGCCATGCGGAGCGCCTCGTCCCAGTTCGGGTGCCGCACGAGGAGCCACCCATCGGACAGGAGCGTCTGGCGCCAGTCGCGGCGCATCGTCCCCGGGCGCGCGAGCTCCTCTTCCCGCACCCAGTGCCCGCACGCGTGCAGCCACTCGTGCAGTCCCTCGATACGCGTGATGCGGCCGTGACCTTGCGCGCGCTTGAAGATGATCGCCGCGTTGTACTTGCGCTCGGTCTGGCCCTCGAAGGTCTTCCAGCACGCGACGCGCGCCCACTCGCGGAAGAAGTCGGCGTCGTAGGTGTAGTTCATCTGGTCGACGATCTTCGCGCCGCCGGGCCGCGCGCCGATCTCGCCGAACACCGCTTCGCCGGAGGACGTGAGGAACCACTCCATGTGCGTGAAGCCGTCATCCATGCCGAGCGCGCCCAGGACCTTTCGCCCAAGATCGATGCCGCCTTGGAGGTGCGGCTGGCTCATGTCGCGCACGGTGATGCCAACGGGGCTGACCCACTCGTGCAGCTTCATCTCGAGCGGCTTCGGGTAGTACGCCATGACGCTCTCGATCACCGGGCGGCCGCCGATGCAGAGCGTGTCGAACGTGAACTCCTGGCCGTCGATGTACTCCTCGCAGCTGGCCTCGGGGACGCTGCGGAGCTGCGCGATGGCGCGATCGAGCTCGCCGGGCGCGTCGACGCGGAACGTGTCCGCGCTCCCGGCGCCGGCGATGGGCTTCAAGATGAGCGGGTAGCCGATCTCCTCGGCGGCCGCGCGCGCCTCGTGCGCCGTGTGGACGCGTCGCGAGCGCGGCACGCGGAGGCCGGCGCGCGCGACGCGCTCCTTCATCAGCTGCTTGTCGCGAAAGCCCCGCGCGGTGTCGTAGCTCATGCCGGGCATGCCCCATCGCTCGCGCAGGCGCGCGGCGAGCTCCACCATCGGCTCCCAGTTGGCGAGCACGCGATCGACCGTGCGCCCCCGCAGCCACGCGGAGACGCGGTCCATCACGTCGGCCTCGTCCATGATGCGTGGAACATGCAAGTAGTCGTGGAGGTACGGCTTCACCTCCGCCGGCAGGTTGCTCTGCGGCGTGTCGGCGACGCCGTACACCTCAGCGCCGACCTCCGCGAGGCCGCGCGTGTACTGCACCATTTCCGGCGGGTACGCGGGCGAGAGGAAGACGACGCGCATGAGGGCGGCCGATCGGCCGAATTACTCGCCTGTCTGATGGGCCTTCTGCTGCGCGCCGCGATACATTCCGCCGAGCCCGCAGAAGATCCCGATGCCGACGCCCTGCGCGCCGAGGAAGATCGCGCTCGAGAAGTCGAGGCTCTCGAGGACGAGGCCGAGGGCGAGGTCGCCCGCGCCATAGATGACCGACGCGCCGATGACGACGCCGGTGATCAGGCCGCGTCCCGCCCTGGTGAACAGCGCGCTGCCGTAGCCGGCGCCGGCGAAGGAGAGCGCGGTCGACGCGTACCAGATGTACCCGCCGACGCCGGGGATCGAGATCTTCGTGAAGATCACGTCGAAGACGAGCGCGACCACCACGGCGCCGATCCCCATGACGAACGCGAGCGCCGCGGGCATGCCGCCCGCCTTGCCTGCGGGGAGGCCGAGCCCGCCCTGCGGCGGCGGCGCCTGCTGCTGCTGGCCGTACCCCTGCTGCGGCGGCTGCCCGTACTGCTGCGGCGGCTGCCCGTACTGCTGCGGCGCGGGCGCTTGCCCGTACGGTTGCGGCTGCTGCGGCATGCCCGTCGGCTGCGTCGACGGGTTCGGCGGCCCGTACTGCGCGGGCGCGGGCGTCTGCGCGTATTGCGGCGGTTGACCGTACGGCTGCGCCGCGGTCGGCTGTCCGTAGGCCTGCGGCGGCTGTCCGTAGCCCTGCTGCGGCGGGTACTGCTGCGGTTGCTGCGGCGGCTGTCCGTACTGCTGCTGCGGTGGCTGCTGCGGCTGTCCGTATTGCTGCGGTTGCTGCGGTGGCTGCTGCGGCTGTCCGTACTGCGGCTGCTGGGGCTGCCCGTATCCCGGTTGAGGGTAACCGGATTGACCGGGCGGGGGGCCACCTTGGCCGGGGGGCTGGTACATGAGCGCGAGCGTACGTGGGCGCGGGGCGCGGAACAATCCCTTGCGCGAAGACGTCGGGCGCGCTTCTCTGTGATGAAGTGGACCCTCGCACGGCGACGCGGAAATTCGACGTCGCGCCCTGCATCATGCTCGTGGCGCTCTCCGAGGCGGACGCCGACGCGTGCACGCGCGTCCTCAAGCCGCTGACCGCCGGTCGGTCGGTCGCCATCATGCGCGTGGCGCACATCAAGGCCGCGTGCGAGCGCATGCTCGTCACCCGCCCCATCCTCGTCATCTACGCAGAGGCCCTCGGGGGCGAAGAGCGCAGGCTCGTCGTCGAGCGGGCGCAAGACATCTCGGCGATCACCTTCGTTCTGCGACCGACGACCGACGACGCCACCCTGCAGGCCAAGCTGGGCGAGGCGCTGAAGCAGGCCGACCAGCCCGTTTGAGCGTCGCGGACACGGCCTCCGCGACCCAATTCTAACCCACGTCAGGCATGAGCGGCGAGCGGTGGGGCTGGTTCGTGACCTTCATTCGCCTGCGGGGAGCGCTTCGCGAAGAACATGAACATGACGGGCACGAGGAACAGCGAGAGCACCGTCGACGAGGTCAAACCACCGACGACGGCGAGCGCGAGGGGCTGATTCGCTTCGGTTCCCTTCTCAAGGGCCATCGCCGTCGGGATGAGACCAATCACCGTGGCCAGGCTCGTCATGGCGATGGGCACGAACCGCGACCGAGCCGCGAGGACCACCGCATCGATCTTCTCGACCCCCTCGGAGAAGCGGCGATTGGCGTCGTCGACGAGCAAGATCCCGTTCGACACCGCGATGCCGACCACCATCAGAATCCCCATGAGCGCGGTGATCGAGAAACCCTGGCCGGCCGACATGAGCCCCATCACAATCCCGACGAGCGAGACCGGAATGGTGAAGAGCATGACGAACGGAAGTCGCAGCGACTTGAACTGCGCGGCCATGATCATGAAAACGACCATGACGGCGAGACCGATGGCGACGCCGAGCCCGGAGAACGTGTCCTTCATGAGCTGCACCTGGCCCACGAAGTCAAACTGAATGTTGCGCGTGCGCGGGTCTTCCTGGAGCTTCTTCCCAAGCTCCGCGGCGGCGCTTCCGATGTCTCGCCCCTCGGTCTGCATGAGCACGTGGGCTGCGCGCTGCAGTTGGTTTCGCTCGATCGCAATGGGCCCCACCGAGCGACGCACTCTGCCGTACGCGCCGAGCGGGACGGCCTTGCCATCGTCGGTCACGCGGACCGGGATCTGCGCGAGCGCGTTCGGATCGGGGACCGCTTTGCCGTCGTAGTAGGTGACGACGTAATAGGATTGACCGTTGCTTGGATCAATCCACACGCTCGGCGTGTTGATGTTGCCGAGCGTCGCTTCGAGCGTCGTCTGCGCCGCCGTGCGAAGCGTGACGCCGACGAGCCCCGCCTTCTCGCGATCGGTCTCGACGCGGATCTCTGGGTAGTCGATCTGCAGCGAGCAACGGACGTCGCGCACGCCGGGGACCGTGCGCGCGACCTCCGCGATCGCCCTCGCCTGCGCGTCGATCTCTTCGAGTCGGTCGCCGCGCACCTCGACGACGACGGGCGCGGTGAAGCCGTTCGCGAAAACGCTGGCGACGAGCCCGCCCGGGTACTGCAAGACCTCGACGCCCGGGAACTCGCGGTTCAGGATCTCGCGCGACCGGTTCGCGATCTCGCCTTGCGTGAGCTTTCGCTTCTCCGGATCCGAGAACGCGAGGCGAAGGAAGCCCGTGTGCGGTCCGACGTTCGGGCTCACGATGGCGCTGCGCGCGTTCTGCGGCGTGCCGATGTTCGCGATGACCATCTCGACGGTGCCTTCGGGGAGCGACGAGGACAGCGTCTTTCCCATCGCGCTCAGCTGCGCCGCCGCGACGTCGAGCGACGTCCCCGGCGTGAAGCGCACGTAAATCTGATCCATCGACTCGTCGATCTCGGGGAAGAACGTCGACGGCAGGCGCGACGCCGCCCAGCCGCTCGCGACGACGAGCGTGACCGAAGCTGCGATGATCGTGAGCCGGAACGGCAAGACCCGGCGAAGCGTGCCCGAGTACGTGTCGGCGATCCGATCGATGAACGACTCGACCGCTTTTCCGAGACGACCGTGCTCGGAGTGACCGAGGAAGTAGCGGCACGCGACCGGCGTGACGCAGACGCTGACGAAGTACGACGCGATCATCGCGACAGCAACCGTGAGCGCGAGCGGCGCGAAGAGCTTCTTCGCGAGCCCCGCGAGCAAGAGCACCGGCAGGAGCACCGCCATCGTCGTCAGCGTCGACGCGAGCACCGGAAGCGCGACGGCGTTCGTTCCGTGCAACGCGGCGTCGTGCGTGCTCATGCCTTGTCGCTGATGCCGGTGGATCGACTCGAGGACAACGACCGCGTCGTCGACGAGCCTCCCCATCGCGAGCGTGAGCCCGCCGAGGGTGAATGCGTTGAGCGTCTGGCCGGTCGCGTAGAGAACGATGAGCGTGATGGCGAACGACAGCGGGATCGCGACCGAGACGATGAGCGTCCCGCGGACGCTCTGGAGAAAGAGGAGAATGACGACGCCGATGAGGACGAGCGCCTGGATGATCTCCTTCTTGAGCCCGTGGTACGTCGTGCGGACGAACGTCGACTGATCGAAGTACGCCTTGACCTGCATCCCTTCGGGAAGATCCTTCAAGCCGTCGACGACGCGCTTCACGGCGTCGACGATTTCGATCGTGTTGCCGCCAGGGATGCGGAGGACGTTCAAATAGACGGCGTCTTGGCCGTTGACCGACACCGACTGCGTCGCGGGCGTGCCGCCGTCGTCGACGACCGCGACGTCGCGAATGAGCACCGGCTTGCCGTCGACCATTTTGATCGGCGCTTCGCCGATCGTCGCGACGCGCTGCGGGATCGCGTTCGTGTAGACGTTGGCATCGAACTTCGGCGAGATGAACTCGCCCGACGGGAGGAGCGCGTTCGACTTCGCGACCGCCGCCGCGACGTCGGCCGACGTGAGGTTGCGCGCTTGCGCCTTGGTCGGATCGACGATGACGTTGATCTGCCGCATGCGACCACCGTCGGGCGCCGCGCTCGCGACGCCCGGGATCCCTTCGAGGAGCGGCTCGATGTTGTTGAACGCGTAGTCGTAGAGCTGCGGCCCGGTGTACCCCGCGCCGGTCACGACGACCTGCACGACCGGCGCGTTCGAAGGATCGTACTGAAGGACGAACGGCGGCAAGACGCCGAGCGATTTGGGTACCGCCGCCATGGCAAACGCCGCCTGCTGCTGCACGAGCGTCTGCGCGGCGTTGAGATCGGTCCCCCACTTGAGCCAGACGTAGATGATGCTGAGGCTGTTGCGCGAGACGCTCTCGACGTGATCGACGCCCGGCGTCGCGCTCACGTACTTCTCGAGGCGCCAGGTGATCGTCTTCTCGACGTCCTTCGGGCCGAGGCCGGGCGAGAGCGTTCCGATGACCAGCACGGGAGGCGTGAGCTCGGGGAACGTGTCGACGCTCATCCGCGGTGTCACGACGCCCGCGAAGACGACGAGCGCGATGCACATCATCAGCACCGCGATCGGGTTGCGGAGCGAGAGCGAGGTCACCGCGGCGCTCCGCTCGCCGTCGTCCCCGACGGACTCGGCGTGGGTGGAGGGGTCTTCGCTTGCACGCGATCGCCTTCGACGAGGAGCGCGCGGCCCTCGGTGACGACCCACGTCCCCGGCTTCAGCGCCGATTCGAGGAAGAGGTTGCCACCGATTTCGCCGGTGACTGCGAACGTCATCGAGTGCGCGACGTCACCGTCGACGATGAAGAGCGTCGCCTTGGTGCCGCGGATCGACGCGGCGGCGAGCGGAATTTCAGTGGCGGCCGCCGGCTCGCCGACCTCGATTCGAATTTCGCCCGTCGTGTTGACGGGCAGCTCCCGCTTCGGGTCCGGGATGTCGATCTCGAAGTGCACCGTACGCGTCCCGGGATCCGCGCTCGGCGTGCGGCGCGTGATCGTCGCCGAGAGCTCTCGGCCCGTCGCGAAGACCTTGATCGTGACCTTCGTCCCCGGCGTGATGACGGCAAAATCGATCTCGGGCGCGTCGGACGAGAGGCGCACGGTCGAGCGATCGACGAGCGAGACGATCGGCGTCCCCGGTCGCACGAACGCGCCGGGATCGGTCGTTCGCGTCGACACCTCGCCGTCGAATGGCGCCCGCATGATGCAGTCGTTCACTTCGAGCGTGGAGCCGAGGAGGCGCGCCTTCGTCGCGAGGAGCTGCGCGTCCTCGGCGGCGCTCGCCGACGCTTTCTGCTCGGCTTCGTTCGCGGACACGAAGCCGCCGTCGAGGAGCCCCTGCACGCGCGCCGACTCGTGCGCGAGCGCTTGCCGGCGCGCATCGACCGCGCGCGCCTGCATCGCGACCGCTTGGCTTGCCGCGCTCGCGTTGCGGCAGTCGAGCGTCGCGAGCACTTCGCCGCGCTTCACGATCGCACCAGGCCGCACGAGCACCGTGTCGACGTACGCAGAGACGAGCTGCGGTCCGATCTTCGCCTCGGTCCACGGTGCGAGCGTCCCGATGTACGTGCGCGACGCGCGGTACGTCGACGCCTTCGCCGCGATCACCGTGACGGGCTTCGGTGCCGAGGCGAGCGCGATTTTGTTCGTATGCGAGTCCGCGCGCCAAACCATGAAGCCGCCGATCGCGAGAACGACGAGCACGGCCGACGTGACGACAATGGGAACCATGAAACCACGCCGCGTGGGCGCGCCGGCGGCGCCCCCCAGCACCGCGACGTCGTCGCCCACGCCTTCGTTCTTCGTCTCGTTCGCCTTCACAGTCCCTCCGCGATCGCACGCCCAAACGCCGCGCGCGAACGCGCGAGCTCGAACCGTCCCATGGCCAATTGAATTTCCGCGTCCGTTCGGATCGCCTCGGCGTCCGCGAGCTCCACGCTCGTCCCGAGACCTCCCCGGAAGCGTGCATCCGCTTGCGCGTAGTTCGCTTTCGCCGCCTCGACGGCGCGTTCGTACGCGGGGAGCGCCGTTCGCGCGACGTCGACCGCGACGTACGCTTGCCGAATGCTCGCGACTTGGGCGAGCCGCACCGCGGCGATCTCCTCGCGCCTCACCTGCTCACGCGCACGCGACGCGTCCTCGCGCGCGGACACGGTGCCGTCGAAGATGGGCCAGGAGAAGACGATCCCCACATCCCAGTTCGGGACGACGGGCAAGAATCCGCCGCCGGCCGGCGTGTCGCCCGACGTCGGCGGCGCGCCGCCAGCCCGACCCGACACGGTTCCTGTGAGCGAGAAATCGGGGCGCAGCTCGGCGCCGATCGCGCGCGTGCGCGCCTCTTCGGCCTTGAGCTGCGCGAGCGCTTGGAGGATGCGCGGATCTCGCGCCGCGGCGCGCTGCATCGCATCCGTCAGCGACGGGAGGTCGCCGGCCTTCGGCGCGTCGCCAGTGACGTCGATCGCGAGCTCGGGCGATCCGATCGCCGCCGCGAGCACGCTCTGAGCGACCGTGAGCCCGCCACGCGCGCGAATGCGACCGACGTCGAACCGACCGAGATCCGCCTCCGCCCGCGTGAGCTCGATCGGCGACCTCAGCCCGGCGTCGACTCCTGCCTTCGCGAGATCGCGGTGGACGCGCGTGCGTTCGTACGCCTGCTCCGACGCGGCCACGATCGACTTGGCTGCGAAAACAGCGAAGTACGCCTCCTCCACGCCGAAGTCGATATCGAGTCGCTCGGCGTCGGCATCGTGTTGCGCGGCGACCGCGAGCGCATCGCCTGCTGCGCGCTGCGCGGCGATCCGTCCGAAGTCGAAGAGCTCCTGCGTTGCTCCGACGCCCGCGATGCTCGAAGGATACGGCGATAGCGTCCCCGTCCCTGTCGCGCGCGTCGCGCCAATGCGCGGAATGTCCATGAAGTAGGGTGTGACGTAGCCGCCGGTCGTGTTGTTCGCGGTGCCTCCAAACAACTGTGCGGTGACCCCGACGACCGGCAGCCAACGGCCACTCGGAATGGCCGCCTCTTCGCGCCGCGCTGCCACGCGCGCGAGCGCGACCTTGATCGCCGGCTGATGAGCGTGAGCGTACGCGCGTGCGTCCGGCAACGTCATTGCCTTCGCGGCGACGACCGAGGATTGCGCGCGCGCGTTCGTGGTTTCTCCCCCCGTCATGACGATGACTGCGAGGACGACGGCAAGCCGTAGCCGTCGCGTGGGCGTTTGCGGGATCATGGGGGCGGCCATCAGCATGCGCCGTACCATAGTTCGCCGAGGCCGACGCGCACGGGATTGCGGTGGAACCCAGCTCATCGGGCAGCCGCGACAGGGAGATTCTCCGCGGGCACTAGGAAGGATTCCCATTCGCGCGACGGGAAGTTCGCGAGACCTCCGACGCTGCGGCGGTAGCGACGTGCGTCCGGGCATGGCCCGATCGTTGCTCCGCGTTCGCGGCTATGGACGCCGCGCTTTCGCAAAGGCTCGCGCACGCGCGCGCCAGCCAAGTCACGAAGCAAGGGGTCGCAATCGCGCGGTCCACGGGTGTCCTCATCGGAATGGCGCTGTCGATCCTGACGATCGCCGCCCTGGCGTATTGGGACGAGCAGCGCGAGTCGTCTGCAGCGCTCGCCGACTTCGCGCAGGAGCAGGAGGCCGTCGCGTCGGCCGCGTCCGTCGCGCTCGCAACGCTTCTCGAGGCGACCCGTCAGGACGCCGTCGCCGCTGCACGTCAGCTCATGCGCGTGGACGCGCCACACGACGCGCCACTCGCTCGTGCGCTCGAGGTCGCGATTGCCCCAAGGCAACAACCGCGACCCGAGGTCGTCGCCGACGGCCGGACGCTCGCCTTCAGCGTGCCGATCGACAACGCACGTCGCGTTGATTACAGCGTGTCGACCGAGCTCTTGCTCGAGCCTCTGCGGTCGATCGAGCGTACGGGCTCGACGATCCTCCTCATCCGGCGGCCGAACCAGCGTGGACTGCTCACGACGCGCGGCGAAAGCATCTCGCTGGATCCCGCCGAGACGGCGCTCGACCAGTCCCTTCGGTGGGTGCGACTGAGCCGCCCAGAGGCCGCGCGCCTCGCGCTCCCCTCGCGCACGGCGATGGCGGGCGTCAGCATGCTCGACGCGCACGATCTCGGTCGATGGGGCATCGTCGTCGTCGGCACGGCACAGCGCGAGCGCGATCGCGAGCTGCATGCAGTCGCTCGGCTCCTCCTCAGTGTCGCGTTCGCGTCGGGGCTCGTGCTCGTCTTCGGCGGCGTTGCGCTACGCAAGCAACGAAAGCAGCTCGAGCTCGCCAGCGAGCTCGCCATCTCGCAGGCGCAGCAGGAACGCGACGACCACCTGCTTCGCGCCGACAAGCTCGCGACGATGGGAGCACTCGCGACGGGCATCGCGCACGAGGTGTCGACGCCGCTCGGCGTCATCATGGGACGCGCCGAGCAGCTCGCGCCGAAGCTCGCCGGCGACGAGAAGGCGAAGCGCGCGCTCGACGTGATCATCGAACAATCCGAGCGCATCAGCCGCGTCATCCGTGGCTTCCTCGGCCTCGCGCGTGGTGCCGCGCCATCGCTCGAACGGGTGGACCCCGGCGGCCTCGCTCGAAAGGCGATGGAGCTCGTCGAGCATCGTTTCTCGAAGGCAACGGTACGACTCTCCGCCGACATCGGCGCGAGCTTGCCGCTCGTCGCTTGCGATCCGCGTCTCTTCGAGCAAGTCCTCGTGAACCTCCTCTTGAACGCGTGCGATGCCTGCGAGAAAGGCGGCAACGTCGAGATTCGCGTGCGCGGGGACGGAGAGCGCGTCGCGTTCGTGGTGCTCGACGACGGCGTAGGTATTTCAGACGAAGACGCGACGCGCGCGATGGAACCCTTCTTCACGACGAAGCCGGAAGGAAAGGGGACGGGTCTCGGCCTCGCGATCGCATCGGAGATCGTGAAGCATCATCAGGGCACGCTCACGCTCCGCCCGCGCTCGGAGCTCGTTGGATCTTCTCCGGGTCACTCCGTTCCACCAGGATCGATCGTGCGCGGAACGCGCGCGTGCGCCGAGATCCCAGCAGCGAGAGATGCCGCTCATGCCTGATCCGCGACGTGACAAAGCAACATCGATCCGGCGGGTGCTGATCGTCGACGACGAGCTCTCGATGGCCGAGACGGTGGCGGACGGCCTTGCCGAGCGCGGGTTCGCGACGACTCCGCTCGCGTCTAGCCGCGAAGCTGCGAAGCGGCTCGAAGACGAGCGCTTCGATGCACTCGTGACGGATCTGCGGATGCCGGAGCTCGATGGGCTCGAGCTGCTATCGATCGCGCGAAAGGTCGCGCCGGAGTGTCCGGTGATCGTGATGACTGCATACAGTGCCGTCGACTCTGCCATCGAGTCGATCCGCCGCGGCGCGTACCACTACCTCACCAAGCCGTTCAAGATGGACGAGCTCGCGCTGTTCCTCCAGCGCGCGATCGAGGAGTCGCAGCTCCGTCGCGAGGCCGTCGCGCTGCGGCGCACCCTCAAGGAGCGCTTTTCCATCGCGAGCATCGTCGGCGGCAGCAGCGCCATGCGCGATGTCTTCGAGATGATCGAGCGCGTCGCCGACGCGAGCGCCCCTGTCCTCCTCGTCGGCGAGACGGGGACGGGCAAAGGACTCATCGCGCGTGCGATCCACGCGCACGGCGTGCGCGCCCGGGGGCCGCTCGTCACCGTCAACTGCGCCGCGCTACCTGAGACACTCCTCGAGAGTGAGCTCTTCGGGCACGTCAAGGGCGCGTTCACCGGGGCAACGGCGAGACGCGTCGGCCTCGTGCAGGAGGCCGACCGCGGGACGCTCTTCTTGGACGAGATCGGCGAGATGACGCCGGCGCTACAGACCAAGCTCCTCGATGTGCTCGAACGCGGCTACGTGCGAGCCGTCGGCGCGAACAAAGAGGTAGAGGTCGATGTCCGAATCCTTGCCGCTACGCATCGAGATCTCCGAGAGCGTGTTGCCGCCGGCGCCTTTCGCGAAGACCTCCTCTACCGCCTCGAGGTCGTTACTATCGAGATTCCGCCGCTCCGCCTACGGCGCGAGGACATCCCCGTTCTCATCCAGCGTTTCCTCGAGCAGGCGAAGACTCGCCAACCGCGCTCTCCGGTCGAGAGACTCTCCCGCGATGCGATGAACCGTCTCATCGAGCACTCGTGGCCGGGGAACGTGCGCGAGCTCGAACACGCGATCGAGCGGGCCGTCCTCCTCGGACGCGCGGCGGACGCCGACGCCGCGGACCTTCCTGCGACGATCGGTGCGAAGCGCGATTCGACGACGAAGTTTGGCGGCGACGTCATGCCGCTCCGCGAAATCCAGCGCCGCTACGTCGCGTGGGCTTACGAGGAGCTCGGCGGTCGCAAGCTCGTCACCGCGGACCGACTCGCGATTGACATCAAGACGCTCGGGCGATGGCTACACGCGACGGATGATCAAGCGAGCAAGTCGGAATGAGTGCCGGTCGTCGCCACGACGCGAAGGGTCCGTTCCCGGTGGGCGTGCTCGCGTTGCTCGCGATCGTCGTAGCGCCGCTGACCCACGCGCGCGACGCCTCGGCCGAACCGTCCATCGCGGTCCGCGTCTCGGTCATGGGTCGCGGGAGCATTCGCCTTCGAATCGCCGATGGATCGGTCGTCCCATGCTCGTCGTCGTCGAACAAGATGCTCTTCGACGGATGGGTATCGGCAGGGACGACCCTCGCGTTTCGTTCGCGCACGGCGTCCGTCTGCTACGAGCACACGTACGGCAGTTTTCGTCGGACGAACTGGTCGGCGTCATGCGTCGCGAGCATGCCGAGAGACGGGACGCGCCCGCTCGTCTCGCTTCCCGTGGAGATCTCGACGGAGCGACCTTCGTGCTGACATCCTCGTGGGCAGGGAGAAGTTCCCATCGAAATTGCCCGGCGCCGATTTACTTCTCGGACGCGCCGCACATCGTGCCCCAGTTGCACGTGCCGCTGCAGCATTGCTCGCCGCGTTGCCAACGCGCCCATCGCGACGACAGCAGGGAAGACGAAGATGAGATCGGTCGCATGCGACATTCGACACGCACGCGCCAGGCCACGATGGGAGCTCTTCCGACTCGAGCTGCTTGCCGTACGAGCTTCCAATCGCGAGGACGCATTCTTGCACCATGCGCGAGCATGAGTGCGTTAGCGATGATCTCGTTCGCAGGCGACAAAGAATCGGCAATGAACCTCATCGTCTTGGCCGTGTGCGTCTCGCTCTGCGCGTGCGGCACCTTCCATGAAAGGGCGGCGATGCCGCGGCCACCTGTGTGCGTGCAAGGAGGAAATCGACCGGTACAGATATCAATGGACGACTACGGCTCGACGTACACGCCGGACATGCAACGCGGCCCCGCGCCGGCGGCTCCCGACTCGTACCTCGTTCCCGAAGCGATGGCGGGCAAAGAATGCGATGCCCCGCCGTGGTGGGACGCGCCGGAGCGCTGATTTGGCCGCGTCGCGGCGCACACGGACGGCACGACACGTGCTCGCGCAACGCGCATGGAACGCTACGTCGTATTCGCGAGCGGCGTCGTCTGCGCGGCCTCACTCCGTTTCGCGATGGCGCCCGAGACTGCTGTCGGAAAGCACCGCGCTGCCCGAGGCGACGACCACTCCAGGTACGTACCAAAGCACAACGGTCAATACGCCCGTTCCGATCATCGCTCGATTTGGTCCTGAGTATCCTTCCTCGGACGGCGGCACTTGACTCGCTTATCGCGGCGTCGCGGTTTGCGCGATCGCTGCGCCGGATCCCGCCCGCGCGATGACGAGCGTGGCCGCGGTCGGCGCCGACAATGCCGAATATCTCATTGGCGTGATCTCCGGCTGCGCTTCCATGTAACGCGCTACTCGCGGTCAAGCGTGTTGAACGTGTCGGCAATAGGGACAATTTCCCACTGAAGTGGACATCTTTCCCACTGACGAGATCTGTCCACCCGACCGGAAGAACGGAATCGCAAGAAGCTTACGGTGTCTGTCCACCACGTGAGCCGCGGGCACGGTGCGTGCTCGGCTCGAATGCCTCCGTGCGCACCAAGACGAGTCCAAAGCCGATCAAGCGGATGCACTCGATGCTCGCCGCGATTTCGCTGCCGAAGCGATTCGTCTTCGGCGGCAAGGTCCGGAACATCAAGACGACGGTGTTCTCGCCGCAGAAGGTGGACACGATGGAGAAGGCGAATCTGATTCTTATCCTCACTCCGCATATCGTGCGCGACCGCAACGACCTCCGAGTCATCTTCGAACGCAAGATGCAGGAGCGGCAGGAGTTTCTCGACCACTACTTCGTCTTCCGTGATCAACCCGACTACGAGCCGCCGCACGACTACTCGCGATCCAGCGGTCTGCTCGAGGACATTCGACAAGAATATTTTTCGGTGGACGAGCGAATGCGCCTTGAGGCGTTGGCCAAGCCGAAGTCGCCGCGGGCACATTCTCCGGGGCAGCCGGTCGGCTCGGAAACACCGGGAGCGGCGGCGCCGGAACTTCCGGAACGAGGCGCGCCGCATCCGTCGCCCAATCTCGACATCGCCCCACCACCTCGACACATCGACAGGGGGAAACGCTGATGACGTTGGCGAAGGATCCCAACCACAGTGTCGAGATCGCGCGCGCCGACGCTCGCGCGGTTCACACGATCTTGGCCGCGCTCGACGGTTCGCCGCGCGCCAAAGACGTCTTCGACGTCGCCGCGAAGTTCGCGCGACGTTTTGGCGCGCGGCTCGTGCTGCTGCGCGTCGTGGAGACGCCGGAAGCTGCGCGCGTTTCGGCGGAGAGCCCATGCGATGCGCTTCCCGCGGATGTCGTGACTACGGCGCTCCACGATCTCGCGGCGATTGCTGGGCATGACCTGTTCACGACGGCGTCGCGCGTTCGTGGCGGGGTTGCGTGGAAGGTCATCGTCGACACTAGCGAGGAGGAGCGCGCCGATCTCGTCGTCATCGGGAGCCACCGATATCGCGGTCTCGAGCACGTGCTCGGCAGTACCGAAAGGAGTGTCGTCAGCCACTCCGCACGCAGCGTTTACGTCGTCCACGCAAACGCATGACAGGGAGGTAACGAACAATGCTCTACACCCTGATTTCCGTCACTCTCCTCGCCAGTGCGGTGCTGTTTCTTCGGCTTTGGCGACTCGCCGCCGGCCCCGGTTCGTACCCTCGCCACGCGTTGGTCGCCCTGCTCGCGTTTCTCGACG
The DNA here is from genome assembly GCA_043785585.1 of Deltaproteobacteria bacterium. Taxonomy (GTDB): domain Bacteria; phylum Myxococcota_A; class Polyangia; order Polyangiales; family Polyangiaceae; genus JBBQXV01. Next base: position 21,123 of record JAYVXB010000079.1, read on the forward strand.
CGCTGTTTTGGGTCACGCGCTGATTGGTCCGCGCGGAATGCCGCACGCTCACCACTTCCTGCAGCGACTCGACCGTATGCCGCGAGCGCACGCCGAATTCGCGCTCTCGCTCTACCGGGACGAGCCGTTCCTCCAGCGCTTGCTTCGAGGACTGCGCACACCGGAGGGCGTCGCGCGGGTCGCGATCGCCATGGACGACGACGCGAGCGGCCCGTTCGTCGTGGTGACGGCCGACGGCCATTTCGTCACCTGTCTTGGGCAGGGAATGAGCCCGCGGGGTCTGCCCGTCGTGACGCGCGGCCAGGTAGACGCCGCGCGGGCCCGCGAGCTCGACATGGAGAGTCGAGCCGAGACCGCGCGCGCCGTGGAGCGGGCACGCGGCGGTCGCGAGAATCTCCTTCGATTGGCCTACCAGCGCGCCGATGCCCTTTCCCGCGACGAGCTGATCGCCTTGTCCGCTTGGGCGCCCGTCCTGTACGTCGATTTTCTCCAAGCCTTCCTGCGGGGGGCGACTCGCATCGATGACTCCGAGGTGCTCCTGCGCGCGCGTGACCGGTCGGAGCCGCATGCGATCGACCGCCTCCGCACGTATTGGCGGACGTTGTTCGCGAACGCGCATCATCTCGCCCTCGCGACGATGGGCGATGCGAAAGCAGTCGCGGAGTTCCTTGCCGGCGCCGACTTCCGCGTATGGACGCCGACGCTACTTCTGACGCGCGAGCGCGTTCTGGCCGCGTCGATGCGCGCGGCCTGGTCCGTGAGCCGGCTCGGCAAGCTTCTGCTCGGTCCGTACAAGCGGCAGCTGGCGGCATCTTCGCCGCTGGCCGTGCTCGATGCCGTCATCGCGCTCACCGCCCTCGCAGCTCGCCATCAGGCGTGCGCCGCTGAGGTGCGGAAAGCGCTCCGGAGCCACTTGACCGCCCCCTGCGAGCCGCACAATGCCTACGTCCGCGCGACGATGCTTCGCTCCGCCGAGGTCGTGCTCGCTGCCCCGGACACCGCCATACGGTACGCGATCGAGCGCGGACAGCGGCTCGCGCAGGCTGGCGACGGTGGCGTCGGCGCGGTATCCGACTCGCTCGCCGAGCTCTTGGCGATCAACGAGTGCCGCGATCTCGTCGACATCGAAGACGACCATTTCCCCTGCATCCTTTTGGTCGCGAGCATCGCGCGCCGCGACGCGGAAGAACTGTATTTCACGAGCCACGACCTCGCGCGTTTTCCGAGAGCTTGGAGCGCAGGTCTGGTTCTCGACGTACTCGAACGCGCACGCCCCATTCATCGACACGACCCGAGCCGGAACGCGGCGCGGACGGGGCGCAACGCCGCGTGCGTCTGTGGAAGCGGGAAGAAGTACAAGCGATGCTGCGGCGCGTGAACCGCGCGGCCTCAGGCTGCGCGGTCGGCCCGTTCCCGTCTCGCGCGCGCCGGAGCAGATTCTCGCTCATCGGAACGTGCCGAAGAGCGACAATCCCTGCTGAGCGCACGACCTAGATGCATCGATCGACGAACCACCCTTCCCTGCTCGGCTTCGCGCGTCTCTCGCTGTGGCTCGGCATCGTCGGCTTCGGCGGCGGATTCGCGATCGCGCAGCGCGTGCGCCACACGGTCGTCGAGAAGGAACGGTGGCTCGCGGAGCGCGAGTACCTCGACGCCTTCGCGGTAGCGTGCGCCTTGCCGGGTACGTCGTCGACCAACCTTCTGACGATCCTCGGGCTGCGGTTTCACGGCGTTCGCGGCGCGCTCGCGGCTGCGACCGCGTTCCTGATGCCGAGCGTTGCGCTCATGCTCGCGTTCGGCGCGGCTTACGGACACGTGCGCGGGGTCGGCACGATCTCGGCGGTCCTCGACGGCATGAGCGTCGCGACCGTCGGCGTCGTCGCGGCGGCTGCGGTCGATCTCGGCCGCTCCACGCTCACGCGCCGAACGCACTGGGTGCTCGCTGCGGCGAGCGTAGTGCTCCTTGCTTTTCATCTTCTCAATCTGTTGGAGGTCGTGGCCGGCGCGGCGCTGCTCGGCGTGCTGCTCTTGCGCACGCCCCCGGACGCGGCCCCCGCGAAGAGAGTCTCCGCCGAGGAGGAGGCCTTCCCACCGGCCTCGCTCCGCTCCGTGATGCCATTCGCGTCGGCGTTTGCTTTCCTCGGCGCACCCGCGGCGCTCCTCTTCGTCGTCTTCGCGCGCATCGGGCTCGTGACGTTCGGTGGAGGCTTCGCGATGATTCCCGCCATCGAGCACGAGGTCGTCGCGACGCGCGGGTGGCTCACCGAGGGCGTGTTCAACGACGCGATCGTGCTCGGGCAGATCACGCCGGGGCCGGTCGCGATCGCGTCCACGTTCATCGGCTACCGCGTCGCAGGTCTCGGCGGCGCGGCACTCGCGACGCTCGGAATGTTCGCGCCACCGTTCGTGCTCTCGGTACTCGCGGGGCGTTCGATCGCCGCATTCCGCGCGAACCGCGCCGTCGACGGCGCGCTGCGTGGCGTCGGACCGGCGATCGTCGGCGTGGTCGCCGCAGCCGCGATCGCGCTCGGGCGGACGAGCTTGCACACGATGCCGGGAGGATTGATCGCCGTCGGCGCGTTCGCGTGGCTCGTCGTGTTTCGTCGCGGCTCGCCGCTCTTGCCGCTTGCCGTCGGCGGCGCGGCGACGTGGCTCATGTCGCTCTGACAGCGTCAGTCGGCGGCCTCGCCCTTGTCGACTGGATACCCGAGCGCAGTCCAGTCGTCCTTCAACGTCGTCGGAAGATCGAGGACGCGAACCCGCGAGAACCGTAGCTTGCGCAGCTCGGCGTTCGCCGGTCGCACGTTGGGGCAGCGCGACTCCGGACAGCATCCGCAATAGACGACGATCTCTTCGTCTTTGCCGACCGCTGCCACCGTTCGCCGCAATCGTTCGAGTCCTTCCGCTTCTCCCCCCTCGCCCGCGTGGAGCGCGCCGGGGAGGTGCGCCTTGCCGTAGAGGTACTTCGGGCCGACGTGCAGGATGGTCGGTGACTTCGCGCCTGGATCGCCGAGGCGGCGCGCGAGCTCCGCCGGCTTCATCATCTCGAGCGGGGAATCACCACCGCCGGTCCCCTTGCAAGCGCCGACGGTCGTCGCGAAAAGCGCCGTGCCCGCGACCCAGTGGCGTCTCGTGATGCGCATCTTCCGGGGTGAGAGCCACATGACGCGAATTGGGTTCGTCGAGGTTAGTCGGAGAATTTCCCACTCGGACAGGGAGCTTTTCCCACCGGTCGAGAGCGTTGCGGCGCTAAACGACGGACACCGCACGTGGTCCGATCGTTGCTCCGCCCAGCGAGGATGGACGGCGCGCTGCCGGAAAAGTCTCTCGACTCGCGCGCGCCGCACGGGGTCGCACGACGCGCCACGGTCGCGCGACCGATCGGCGTGTTGGTCGGGATGGCTATGTCCATTGTGACGATCGCGACGCTCGCGTATTGGGACGAGCGACGCGAATCGGCGGCCTCGCTCGAGGACTTCGCGCAAGAGCAGACGACGATCGCGTCCGCCGCCGCCACGGCGCTCGAGACGCTTCTTCAGGCCGCGCGCCAAGACGCGCTCGCGATCGCGCGCCGCGAGCCGTCGAACCCGAAGACTGCGCCCGAAGCCGCGAGCACGCTCGACGTATCGGTCGTCTCCAGGCGCGAGCCGCTGCCCGATCTCGTCGACGACGGACGGACGCTCGTCTTCAGCATCGCGCTCGACGATGCACGCCGCGTCGACTTCCGCGTCGAGGCCGAGCGACTGCTCGAGCCTCTTCGATCCATCGAGCGCGCGGGCTCGACCATTCTTCTCGTCCAGCGACCGAATCGCCGTGGGCTCATCACCACGCGCGGAGACATCGTCGCGCTCGATCCCGTCGAGTCCGGCCTCGATCGCGCGCTCCCTTGGGCGAGACTCGCGCGGCCGGAGGCGTCGCGTCTCGCGCTACCCTCTCGCACGGCGATGGCGGGCCTGCACACCTTCGATGCGCACGATCTCGGACGCTGGGGAATCGCGGTCGTGAGCAGCGCCGAACGCGAGCGCGACCGCGAGAATCGCGCCGTGGCTCGACTGATGCTCGGCGTGGGGCTAGCGTCCGGACTCGTGCTCGTCTTCGGCGGCGTCGCTTTGCGTAAGCAGCGAAAGCAGCTCGAGCTCGCGAGCGAGCTCGCCCTCACGGAGGTGCAACGAGAGCGCGACGACCAGCTGCTGCGGGCCGACAAGCTCGCGACGATGGGCGCGCTCGCCACCGGCATCGCGCACGAAGTGTCGACGCCGCTCGGCGTCATCATGGGCCGCGCGGAGCAGCTTGTGCCGAAGCTCGCGGGCGACGAGAAAGCGAAGAAGGCGCTCGACGTCATCCTCGAACAATCGGAGCGCATCGGCACGGTCATACGTGGGTTCCTCGGCCTCGCGCGCGGTGCCGCCCCGAGCCTCCAGCGCGTGGATGCTGCGGGGCTCGCGCGCAAAGCGATGGAGCTCGTGGAACATCGCTTCTCGAAAGCCGGCGTGCGCCTCTCCGGCGACTTCGGCGGAACGCTGCCGCGCGTAGCGTGCGATCCCCGCCTCTTCGAGCAAGTCCTTGTCAACCTCCTCTTGAATGCTTGCGACGCGTGCGAGAGGGGGGGCAACGTCGCGCTTCGCGTGCGCGGCGACGGCGAGCGCGTCGCGTTCATCGTCGTCGACGACGGCGTCGGGATTTCCGCAGAGGACGCGACGCGCGCGACGGAGCCGTTCTTCACGACGAAAGCCGCGGGACAAGGGACCGGCCTCGGCCTCGCGATCGCCTCGGAGATCGTCAAGCATCACCAAGGCACGCTCACGATTCGTCCACGCTCGGCGCCCATCGAAGCCACGCCGGGCCACTCCGTACCACCGGGTTCGAACGCACGCGGCACACGCGCGTGCGCCGAGCTCCCCGCAGCGAGAGACGGCGCCCATGTCTGATCAACCCGCGCACGAGCCGGGCGCGACGCGGAAGGTGCTGGTCGTCGACGACGAGCTCTCGATGGCGGAGATGGTCGCCGACAGCCTCGCAGAGCGGGGGTTCGTGGCGACGCCGCTCGCGTCGAGCCGCGAAGCCGCGCGCCGGCTCGAGGACGAGCGCTACGACGCGCTGGTGACCGACTTGCGGATGCCGGAGCTCGACGGGCTCGGGCTCCTCTCGATCGCGCGCAAGGTGGCGCCGGAGTGTCCGGTGATCGTGATGACCGCGTACAGCGCCATCGACTCCGCGATCGAATCGATCCGACGCGGCGCGTACCACTACCTGACCAAGCCGTTCAAGATGGACGAGCTCGCGCTCTTCCTCGACCGCGCGATCGACGAGTCGCGCCTCCGTCGCGAAGCGGTCGCGCTGAGGCGCACGCTCAAAGAGCGCTTCTCGATCGCGAACATCGTCGGTCGCAGCAGCGCGATGCGCGACGTCTTCGACATGATCGAGCGCCTCGCGGACGCGTCGGCGCCCGTCCTCCTCGTCGGCGAGACGGGCACCGGCAAGGGCCTCGTCGCACGCGCGATCCACGCCCACGGAGATCGCGCGAGCGCGCAGTTCATCACGGTGAACTGCGCCGCGTTGCCGGAGAACCTCCTCGAGAGCGAGCTCTTCGGCCACGCGAAAGGAGCATTCACGGGCGCGACCTCGCGGCGCGTCGGTCTCGTGCAGGAGGCCGATCGCGGCACGCTCTTCCTGGACGAGATCGGCGAGATGACGCCAGCGCTGCAGGCCAAGCTCCTCGACATGCTCGAGCGGAACGTCGTGCGCGCGGTCGGCACCAACAAAGAGGTCCCCGTCGATGTGCGCATCCTCGCCGCCACGCACCGCGATCTGCGCGAGCGCGTCGCAGCCGGGACGTTCCGCGAGGATCTCCTCTACCGCCTCGAGGTCGTCACGATCGACATCCCGCCGCTGCGGCTCCGACGCGACGACATCCCGGTGCTCGTGCAGCGCTTCCTCGATCAGTCGAAGGCTCGGCACACACGCTCGCCCGTCGAGCGCTTCTCGCAAGAGGCGATGAGCCGAGTCCTCGACCACTCGTGGCCGGGCAACGTGCGCGAGCTCGAGCACGCGGTAGAGCGCGTGGTTCTCCTCGGACGAAACGTCGAAGCGGCCGCGAGCGACCTCCCCGCGACCATCGGCGTGAAGCGCGACGCCACCACGATGTTCGGCGGTGACGTGATCCCGCTCCGCGAGATCCAACGCCGCTACGTGGCGTGGGCCTACGAGCAGCTCGGCGGTCGCAAGCTCGTGACGGCGGAGCGCCTCGCGGTGGACATCAAGACGCTGGGGCGTTGGCTGAACGCGACCGAGGATCAGACGGGCAAGACGGAGTGAAGCGACGGGCGTTCATGGTGCTTCAGTGGCCGTCCATGTTCCGTGCCTCGCCGTGATCCCGCGAGCGTTGCCCTCGCCCCGCGCGACGTTGCACTCGGGATATCGTCGGGCCGCTCCAGCGCGCCCTCCCCGAGATCGTCTGGCGAGCGCTCGGACTCATCGGTCACCGGGGCAGCACGCATCGTGCCGCGCGCGCGGCGCGCGGACCGCGAGCGTTTCAGCGAGGGCGCCGATAGCGACGGGAGGCAGCACGCCCACCCCGCTGGGAGATTCTCCTAGCTATGCGAGACTCGGCCGCGCTCAGCGTTGGCGGGAACTGCCGTTCCTGCCGCGGTCGCGACGTCCGCGTCGAATGGCCAGCGCATTGCATGCTCTTCCGAGAATGCGCGCGACGCTCCACATTGCATCCATCGCGTTCGCACTCAGCGTGGTTGCTGCCACGAGCGGGTGCAGCGACGGGAAAGTTCAAACCCCGACGAGCGATCGCAACTACGACGACGAAGGCGCTCGGGGTTCGACGAATGATCCCGGCGGCGCGAAAGACGGCGGAACGCGCGACGCCGCTACCGACGCGAACGGATCACCGGACGCAGCGAACGATGCGCCGAGCGACGCCGTCGATGACGTGGCGGACGCGGTTACCGACTAGCGGGCTGCGCGCTCCGACGTGCGTGATCAGTTCTCCGGCGCGTCCCACCAGGGTGGCGCGACGCACTCGGGGCCCGCGTTCGCAGACGGAATCAAGTACGAGTCCGGCGCCGCAGGCGCAGGACCCGGCTGCATGTCCTCGGTGTACGTCGACCCGTAGTCATCCAGCGACATCGCAACCGGGCGGTTGCCTCCGCGCACGCAGACTGGCGGCCTCGGCATCTCTCGGTCGTGGAACGCCCCGCACGCGCAGAGCGTCAGCGTCAGAACCATCACGATGCGCTTCACACGATTTTCTGAAGCAAGAACGATGCAAGACTGCGAGGCCTGCGTCTGCCGTGGCGCCACGCGGAAGTGACTAGGACAATCTCCCTCCTGAAGGGGAGTTTCTCCCTGTGGGCTTCCGGGGTGCTGCGCGAACGCTTCAGCCTCGGTAGCGATGGGGCGGACGGGAGGCCGGATCGTCATGTCGTCCCCCTCCGCGTGTGCGCAGCGGCTAGTGAAACATTGCTGAAACACCTCGATCGCGCTCCCATGCGAGACATGCCCCGCTCCGCTCTCCCGAACGACCTGACGCTCGCCGCTCTGGAGGAGCTCGGCGGAGGAGCGGTCGTCGTGCTCGATCGCGAGCTGCGCATCGTGACGTCGACCAGGCGCGCGAAGGCATTGCTCGGGGACGTGCCGATCGGCGTCTCTGCCCCCAAGCTCCTGTGCGGAGAATCGGCCAAACGCCCGGTCGCAGAGGCACTCGCTGCGGGCCGAGCGGTGACAGCCACCATTCCACGGCCAGGACGCGCCTGTGATCGAACGCTGCGCGTCTCCGCGGCGCCGATTCAACAGGATGGATCGCGGATTGGTTGGGCGCTCCTCCTCGACGAAGAACCGATCGAGGGCGATGGTCCCGAGCTGTTTCACGGCATGTGGAGCGCCGACGCCGCGACGCGCCGGCTGTTTCGCGTGATCGACAAAGTCGCCCGCACCGAGTCCAGCGTGCTCGTACGTGGAGAGACAGGCTCGGGCAAGGAGCTCGTCGCCGCCGCGCTCCACGAGCTCTCCCCGCGCGCCAAAGGGCCCTTCCGGGCGATCAACTGCGCAGCGATGCCCGCACCTCTCCTCGAGAGTGAGCTCTTCGGCCACGCGCGAGGGGCCTTCACGGGTGCGGTGCGCGACAATCCGGGTCACTTCAAGCTCGCGGACAAGGGCACGCTGTTCCTCGACGAGGTGGCGGAGCTCCCACTCGAGCTGCAAGCGAAGCTGCTCCGCGTCCTCGAGACTCACACGGTGATGCCCGTAGGCGCGCGAGAGCCCGTCCCAGTCGACGTGCGGATCGTGGCCGCAACTCATCGAGCGCTTCGACGCGAGGTGGACGCTGGGCGCTTTCGCGCCGACTTGATGTACCGATTGCGCGTCATCCCGATCTTCCTACCGCCGCTCCGTGCGCGCGGGGGTGACGTCATCCTTCTTGCCGAGCGGTTCATCGAGGAGATGAATACGCGCGCGACGCGCAAGATTGGCCGCGTCTCGCAAGGAGCGAAGGCCGTGCTCGCGCAGTACGACTGGCCCGGCAACGTGCGGGAGCTTCGCAACGTCCTCGAGTACGCGTTTGCGATCGGTGAGGGACCGGTGCTCGTCGAAGGTGATCTTCCACCGGAGCTCCTATCGCCGCGCTCGGAGGTCGAGGACGCGCAGCCACAGGCGAATACCCCTCCACCACTCCCATCCTCGGTCGCGTCGCCCGAGGCTGCGAAGATCCTGCGCGCCATCGAGCGAGCCGGCGGCAGCCGCGCGCGCGCGGCGAAGAGCCTCGGCATCAGCCGGATCACGCTGTGGCGCCGGATGAAAGAGCTCAGCCTCGTCGAGCGGCGTGCCGAAAAGTAGTCGTGACGACCGAGCGCCCGGGGGCCAATTCCCCATCCGCCGACGGCGCGTTCGGTCGGTCGCGCTCGAACACCCATGCGTAGGCGGCCATGCCCACCAGCATCGCCGTCACGAAGGCGATCGCCGTCGGCGCGAGCGTGACCACGGAGACAACTGCAGGCCCTGGACAGAACCCGGCAATGCCCCAGCCGATCCCGAACAGCGCAGCGCCGAGCAGCAGACGGCGGTCGATCCCCGTGGTGAGCGGCAGCGAGAAGGCGGGCGCGAATCGCGGCGCGGCGGCCGATTGGAGCCGCCGCGCGAAGACGAGGTGCACGCCGATGGCGCCGAGCATCACGAACGCGAGGCTCGGATCCCAGGCGCCGGCGACATCGAGGAAAGCGATGACCTTCGCCGGCTGCGTCATCCCCGAGATGCCGAGCCCGATCGCGAACGTCACTCCGGCGACGAACGCGACGACGTCTGTCCGCTTCATCGCGCACCTCCGACGAGGTGTTGCACGACGAAAGCGGCCATCGCGCCGGTGACCATGAACGTCATCGTCGCCGCGAGCGAGCGACTTGAGAAACGGCTCAGGCCGCAGACGCCATGGCCGCTCGTGCACCCGCTCCCGAGACGCGTGCCGAAGCCGACGAAGACACCGGCGACAATCGCGAGAGGGATCGACACGGGGGCGGCACCGAAGGACGCCGGCCGCACAAGGCAGAGCACCACGCCGCCGACCAGGAGACCGACGATGAACAGCGCACGCCAGGAGGTCTCTCCGGCGCGCGGCCGAACGAGCCCTCCGAGGATGCCGCTGATGCCTGCGACGCGACCGTTGAGGAGGAGCAGGATCGAGGCGCTGATGCCGATCAGCGCGCCGCCGCCGAGCGCGGACCACGGGGTGAAGTTCGTCATGTGACCTTGGATCGGATGAGAGGCTAGTGCGCGAGGGGCTCAGCGCCCGCTGTGAAGGAGCTCGTCCTGGCTGAAGATCACGGGCGGGAGATCGACCGCCTTGGCGCGGCCTTCGCGTTTCGGGGCGATGACCGGGTGTTTCACGAGGTACTTCCGGAGCGCCTCGTGCACGGTCATCGGCAGGACCACCGGATCGTGGGTGCCCTTCATGCGGCAGACGACGTCGAGCGGCTCGCCGGCGCGCTCGCAGCCCGCGAGCGAGTACTTCCCATCGTCGACGATGCGTTTGCCGAGCACCTTCACCTCGCGGAGGCGCGAGCCGTTGGGCGCCTTCGCAGCGAACACCATGTCCATACCGGAGGCGCGGGGTCCCCAGCCGCCCGAGAGCTTCCAAGGGTCGGGGGAGAACACGAGCTCGAGCTCGTTCTCGAGGTAGGTCCGCAGCTCCTTGCCCGTGACCCACGATTTTTTCATTCGCGCGTCGAGCGGGAGGATGTTCCACAGGTCCCCCTCGGTGATCGGCCCCGGGGGAAGAGGCGGCGCGTAACGAAAGCCGTTGCTGAAGCCCATGTCGGTGCCGCCCACCTCGCGCACCGCATCGGTCACGAAGTCGTCGGTCGTGGACTCGAGAACGTCGTAGCGCATGAGCGTCGTCTCGGTCTTGCCGACGACTTCGCTCACGCGCGCGCGGTACGGCGCGAGCGCGTCGTCGACGAGCTTCTTCACTGCCGGGTCCTGCGCGTAGTCGGCCTCTCGGATCGGCAGGAGCTTGAACTCGTAGCCGGCGACTCCTCCCTTCTCCCCGACGGTGACATCGAGTCGCCCAAGGAACGAGCCCATCGACCCAGGCTCGACGACGATGACCTTCCCCTCGAGGATGGCGTGCTCGGTGCGCTCGTGCGTATGGCCGGAGAGGATGACGTCGAATTCAGGGATCTCGCGGGCGATCTGGCGAGAGACGGAGAGACCGGTGTGCGTGACGGCGACGACGAGGTCCGCGTGCTCGCTCGCGCGCACCGACTTCACGAAGTCGCGCAGGCCCTCCATGCGCGTCGAGTCGAGGCCGACGACCTCGTCCGGCGGCTGCCGCTTGGTCGTGGTCGGATCGGTGATGCCGACGAAGGCGACGCGCACGCCGTCGCGCTCGAGCGTCACCTCGGGCGCGAAGAGTCGCTGACCGGTCTTGGTGTCGTGGAAGTTGTACGTGGTGACCTTGCATGAAACGCGTTTCATCAGATCGCGAAACCGGTCCGGTCCGTACACAACCTCCCAGTTTCCCGGGACGCACACGTCGAGGCCGAGGGCGTTGAGCGGTCCGAGCACGACCTCGCCCGCGCTCCACGCCGCCGGGCCGGATCCCTGGAAGGTGTCGCCGCCATCGGCGACAAACACGGCCCCCTTCGACGCCGCGCGCTCGCGATCGATCGCCGTCTTGAGTCGCGCGTAGCCGCCCATCGACTGAAGCTCGGGCGTCTGGCCCGGCATGTACTCCGGGTGCGTCTCGAGCTGCGCGTGCGAGTCGGCGATGTGGAGAAACGTCACGTGCCGCGGGCTGGAGTGAGCCGGGGTTGGCGACGCGACCGCGCCGCTCGGGGCGTCCTTCGCGCAACCGGCGACCGACGCAACAGCGAGAGCGGCAAGGAAGAGTGAGCGAGGCGCGGTCATGAATGATCTCCGGGGGACGATGGGGACAAGGACGGGACATGCGCGGCCGAACGAGCGCCGCGCGATCGAACGACCACCGAGACTGCGAGGATCACGAGCGACCCGCCGACGGCAGCGAGGGGGATGTGAGCGGCAACGATCGACGTCAACGAGGCGGGCAGCTGCTCGAAGGCCATGAACATCGCCATCGCGAGCACGAACCACGCGAAACCCGAGCGCAGCGACTGCGGCTTCACGCGACCTGCGAGCGCCGCGCCGAGCAGACTCCCCACCACCGACGCAGCGGTCACCGCGAGGGCGAGGGACCAGTGGATCGTCGCGTGGCTGAGCGTGCCGGCAAACCCGGCGAACGAGTTCATCGCAATCACGAGCAGCGAGGTTCCGACGGCCGTGCGCATCGGCAGTCCGGTCAGGAGCACCAGCGCGGGGACGATCACGAAGCCACCTCCTGCACCGATGATCCCGGTGAGAAGGCCGATCGCGACGCCGACCGCAGCGGCGCGCACGAACGCCGCGCCACGGAGCGTCGTGACTTCGCTGGCTGCTTCGTCGCGGCGCCGTCGCATCATCGCGAGCGCGGTGACGAACATCATCACGGTGAAGCCAGCGAGCAGAAGCTTGGCTGGAAGAACGTGCGCGAGACGTCCTCCGCCGTAGGCGCCGATCATCGACGCGGCGCCGAAGAGGAATCCGACACGCCAGGCGACGCGGCCGCCGCGCGCGTGAAAGATCATCGCGGAGACGCTGGTCGCTCCGACCACGAGGAGCGAGGTCGCGATGCCATCCTTCGGATCGAGCCTCGCTGCGTACACGAGGATCGGAACCGTGAGAATGGAGCCTCCGCCGCCGAGTAGACCGAGCGACACGCCGATGAGCACGGAGAGCGCAAGGGTGAGGATCATCATCCGATCAGCCTTGGACCGGCATGGGAATGCGCCCGCACGCGCGGTTGGCAGGCACCGCCTCGTGCAGCCGCTTCGGCTCCGGCAGGTGGAGCGAGTTCATCACGGCGATGAACTCGTCGCGACTCCGGCCGGCGATGCGCTCGTTCCAGAGCTTCTCCTCTCCGATCGAAGTAACGGTGCGCCCCTTGTAGTCGTGGGCCGGGTAGACGAGCGTCGCATCGGGCAACGTGAAGAGCGCCCCGGTGATCGAATCGTAGAGACGACCCGCGTCGCCGTTCTGAAAGTCCGTTCTACCCGCTGCGCGGATGAGGAGCGCGTCGCCGGTGAAGACGCGATCGCGCGGATCGTCGGTGCGATCGGGATCGACGAGCAGATAGCTCACGCTGTCGTCGGTGTGGCCGGGGGTCGAGAGCACGCGCAGCGCGAGACGGCCGACGCGGATCACGTCACCGTCGTCCACGTGGAGGTCGGCGCACGCCGCTCCCGCGCGGCTCGACACCGTCCGCGCGCCGGTCTTCTCGCGCAGGCGGGTCGCCGCCGTTACGTGATCGGCGTGCACGTGCGTGTCGAGGACGTAGACCAGCGTGAGGCTGAGCTGGCTCACGACCTCGAGGTCGCGGTCCGCCTGCTCGAGAACGGGATCGATGAGGAGCGCCTCGCGCGTCCCTTCGTCCGCGAGCAAGTAGCTGTAGGTCGAGCTGTCGTGGTCGAAGAGCTGTCGGAAGAGCATCGGTGTTCCCGTTGACGGCCGTGATGCGAGCCACGTGCCAAATCGCGCGGTGGTCGGGCTCCGAGGGAAATCTCATCGCAGACGCCGAAGAGGTCAACGCTTCTGAAACGCGTTGAAGCACGTGTTGAAACGCATGCAACGTTGCAGCCAGACGTGGCGGCTCGTCGCGCGGCCGCTTCAAAAGGGCCACTGTGGAGGCGAAAAGCGGCTGATGATTTCTGCCGATATGCGATCCCCTTCGGGCGGCCGCTCGCCGGTGCGCTACTTGCGTCAGAGGCACGCGATGCGGCGGTGTGATGGACAACGCCGCACGGGAAAGGTTGAGATGCTTAGCACGCTCGTTGCCGCGGCCGCGTTCGGGTGGCGCTCGGTGAGTCCCGTGGTGACAGATGTGACAGGTACGGCACGCGTCGCTGACGCCCCGTGCGACGCGACTGCGGAGGCCTGCAGCGCGCACCCGCCCTCGGCGCACGCTGCTGCGGCGCGCGTCGAAGGTCGACCGCGACTCCTCGTCTTTACGAGCCAAAGCTGTCCGGCCTGCATGAGGATGGGCCCCGTCGTCGACGCCGCCACGAGGTCGTGTGATGGGGCGTATGACATCGAGCGAGTGGACTTCGATGACGACAGAGGTGAAGCGCTCGCTTCCACGTACGGCGTCACCCTGCTGCCTTCGTTCGTGAGTGTCGACGCGACCGGCAGCGAGGTCGCACGGCTCACGGGCGTTCAACCGCAGCCGCGGCTCGAACGTGCCCTCGAGGAGGTGCGCGGATTTCGCTGCGCGTCGGCCCCGCGCGCCGAGGACCAAAAGAGGATGTAAGCGAAACATCGCCGCGTTCTCGCTGGACCGCGGCTCTACGAATGGTTTTCAACCAAAGGAGCACGCCATGAACTTCGACGTCCCGTACGGCATCACCCGGCGCATCTCGGGTGCCACGATGGCCGCGGCGCGCGAGCGGGTCACTGCCGCGTTGAAGGAGGAGGGCTTCGGCGTCCTAACGGAGATCGACGTGCAGAGCACGCTCGAGAAGAAGCTCGGTGTCCATACCGAGCCGTACATGATCCTCGGCGCGTGCAACCCGAAGCTCGCCCACGAGGCGCTGTCGAAGGAGCCCGCGATCGGCCTCCTTCTGCCCTGCAACGTGGTGCTCGCGCAGGACGGCAAGGACGTCGTCGTCTCGGCGGCCTCGCCGCGCGCGATGTTCGCCGTCGTCGGAGACGCCGCCGCGCAAGGGCTCTCGGCGATCGCCGAAGATGCTGAGGGGCGGCTCCGTCGCGCACTCGAACGCTTGGTCGCGGGCGAGGAAACAACGCCGTGAGCCACTCCCGCGGGGAGGAATGAATCTCGGATGCTCACTTCGTGAGGTCGATGCGCAGACAATCCTCTGCGAAGCGAGTCTCTCCTTGGAAGGTCGCACGCACCGACGCAAGTACCTCGTCGCGCGACTTTGCAACGGCCGGCGGGACGTGACTCAGGAGCAGCGATCGCACCTTCGCCTTGGCCGCGATCTCGCCGATTCGATGTGGCGTCGTGTGTAGATCGTAGAGCTTCTTCGGGGAGCCCGGCGGATCGAGCACCGCGGTGTCGTAGACGAGGAGATCGGCGCCGGCGGCGAGCCGCGCCAGGTTGTCGTTCTTCGACGCGAGGTCGCCGGACACGACCACCGCGTGACCTGCGTGCTCGACACGGAACGCGACGGCCGGCACGTCGTCGTGATCGACCGCGATCGAGGTCACGTGCAGATCGCCTTCGCGGAGGACCTCGCGAAGAGGAGCCTCCGCGGCTGTGGGCAAGTCGGTGACCGAAAAGCGCAGCTCGTTGCGGAAGCTACGCAGGTAGGCGTAAGCGCCGTTCTCTCCAAAGAGTCGATCGACGAAGACGGTGGTGCTCGGATAGAGGCCAGCGCCGGAGGGCCCGAAGATGCGGAACGTCATCGGCTCGTCGAACGCGAGATCGCGCGACTTCACGAACCCGGCGAGATCACCCGTGTGGTCGATGTGGAGGTGCGTGAGGAGAAGCGTGTCGAGTGACTTGAAGTCGATGCCCGACTCGCCGAGCCGCACGAACGCGCCCGGTCCAACATCGACGAGGATGCGCGCGGTGCCCTCCACCAGCAGCACATAGCTCGACGCGCCTCGGCCGAAGCCGCGAGGCCCGCCGGACCCGAGCACAACGAGCTCAAACGGGAGAACGGCGCGCTCACTGGACGGCAGCGTGACGTCTCCTCGGAGCGCGCGTCCGGCGGTGGCGAGTGGACGCCGCCCGCCGTCGAGCCCGCGCACCCGCTCACTGGCGCAGAGAGGAGAAGCGCGAGCGACAAGAGCCGTTTGCGCGCAGAGAAAGGCATCGAGTCGAAGTAAACGCCTAGTCGCCGAGGGCCCGCAACAGAAGGATGGTCATCACGACGCCAACGAGGGTCGCGGTGACCCCGAACACATAGACCACGACGGCGCTAGGGGCGCCGACATCGCCACGGTCGATCGCGTGCCGGATCTGCGCGTAGCGTACCGTGGCGAGGAGATTGGCCATCATGCCGAACGCGACGAGCACTGCTCCGACCCACGCCGAGCCGACGCCGTGCTGGGGAGGCACCGTCAGCTGGCCGACGCTCGCGACTTGGCGGAGGAACACGCCGAAGCGGGCAATCGCGAAGCCGAACGCCATGAGCGCGATGCCGGTGCGGATCCAGGCGAGCATCGTGCGCTCGTTGGCTTGGTGCAGGCGGAGCGTTTCCTCCTGGGTGTTCGGCGGGTCGCCATTGTTTCTCAAGATTGCCTCGTGAGCAGACAACCTAATAGCGCAGCAGCTGCAGACAAGACGAGGGCAAGCCTGACGCGGACACGCTCGCCCGCGACTGGGGCGAGCAACGCGCGCCGCGTGAGGAAGGCGGCAAGAAAGGAGACGGCGACGGCGAAGATCGAGAGCATCTGCAACACGAGCAAAGGCAGGACGCGCGCGAAGGCGGCACCGCATAGCGCGGCGCTGCACGCGACAAGCGACACCGCAATGTACCAGCGCGGCCGCATCGTCGACCCGATTCGGCCGATCATTCGATCCGAACGCGCAGCAGCTTCACCGAATTGAGGAACACGAGCACGTCGGGGCCGAGGTGGATGATTGCGGCCTGGATGGGTCCGATGAGCCCGAGCAGAGCGGCGGTGATGCCGAGCACGTGGACGACGCCGACTCCGACGTAGAGATTCTCTTGAATCGTTCGATACGCGCGGCGGGCGAGTGCGCGGGCAAACACGATCTTCGAGAGGTCGTCGGTCATGAGCGCCACGTCGGCCGCTTCGAGAGCAGCTTGAGTCCCTCCAGCACCCATCGCGATCCCGACGTCTGCCTGGGCGAGAGCCGGCGCGTCGTTGATCCCGTCGCCTACCATGGCAACGCGGTGACCCTCCTTTTGAAGCGCCGCGACGAACTTCACCTTGTCCTCGGGCATCAGCTCCGCGTGCACTTCATCCACGCCGAGTAGAGCCGCGATGGTGCTCGCGGTCGTCGCATTGTCGCCGGTGAGCATGACGACGCGACCGATCCCCGTCGCTTTCAGCCGAGCGACGGCCGCCTTGGCCCCGGGCCGTGCGTCGTCCGCGATCAACAGGCGCCCGACGACGCCCCCATCGGCGGCAACGAAGACCACCGTCTTGCCGTCGTCGCTCACGGGCTTCGGGGTCGCGATGCCGTGTTCTTCGAGAAGCGCAGCGTTGCCGACGAGCACCTTGCGGCCACCCACCGTGGCTTTGACACCTCGACCCCGCAGCACCTCGAACTCGTCGGGCTCGGTCACATCGAGGCGAAGCTTGCCGGCGTAGTCGACGACTGCTTTGGCCAGGGGATGACCCGACCGTCGATCCGCAGCAGCGGCCAGCCGCAGAACTCCGTTGTCGTCTGACGCCATCGTTCCTTCGGACAGGAGCTCCAGCACCTGCGGTTTTCCCATGGTCAGCGTGCCCGTCTTGTCGAAAACGATGACGTCGACCTTCGCGAGCGACTCGAGGTAGATGCCACCTTTGATGAGGATGCCGTTCTGCGCTGCGCGCGCGATCGCCGAGATCATCACCAGCGGCGTGGCGAGACCGAGCTCCGCCGGCGAGGTGAAGATCATGAGCGTCACGATCGTCCGGATGTTGTGGGTCACCAGGAACACCACGATCAAGAACACGAGGACGACGGGTATGAGCCACGCTGCGACTCGGTCGGCGAGCTTCGCGACCTTCGCTTGGTGCTCCTCCGCCTGCTCCACCAACGTGATGATCCGCGCGAACATCGTGTCGGTGCCGCGCTTCTCCGTCTTGATGTCGAGCGCACCCGACTCGACGACGGTACCTGCGAAGACCTGCGCCCCCGACTCCTTGTCCTTCGGGACGCTCTCGCCGGTGATTGGCGCTTCGTTCACCGACGCACTGCCACCGACGACAACGCCATCGACAGGGATTTTCTCACCCGCGCGCGCGAGAACGACATCGCCGATCACGAGCTCCGCGATCGGTACGCTTCGCTCCGCGCCCCCTGCGCGAACGAGAGCGACTTGCGGCACCGATCCGATGAGACCCTTGATCGAGGCGCGCGCGCGGTCGGTGTTCAGGTCGGCGATGAACTCCGCGATCAGAATGATCGACATGAGAACCGCGCCTGCGACCGTCTCGCCCCCGAAGACCGCCACGGTGGTCGCAATCGTGACGAAGACTTCGGTGCCGACCTTGTGCTCCTTGTAGAGATCGATCGCGCCCTTCTTCGCCAGCGGGTAGAGACCGATCGCGACGGCGACGAGAAGTACCGGCAGCGGTACGATCTCCCGCCAGTACAAGAGCGCGATTGTCCCGGTCAGCACGATGCGGCCGATCTCGATCCAGCGCTCTCGCGTGAGAAGCTCACTCAGCTTGGGCGCGGTCCTCTTCATCGGCTGTGTCATGGGGATACCGTTCGGTTTCCGGACCCTGGGGTCCTGTGGCGCGCTCCGAATGTGCCGAACCGTAGATAGAGCGCCGGGAGAACGATCATGTTCAGCGTCGTCGACGAGAGAAGGCCGAACACGATGACGACAGCCATCGGCGACTGAATCTCGCTCCCCGGCTTGCCGCCACCGAGGGCGAGGGGGATCAGCGCGAGCCCTGCAGCGAGCGCCGTCATCAGGATCGGGGCTAGACGCTCCGAGGCCCCTCGCCGCACGGCCTCGACCGGATCGAGCACGCCCTCGTGCTCGGTGAGGTGGTGCACGTGGGACACCAGCATGATGCCGTTTCGCGTCGCGATGCCGAAGAGGGTGATGAACCCGACCATCGACGCGATGGAGAGTACGCCCCCCGAAACGAAGACGCCCGCGACGCCCCCGACCAGCGCGAGCGGCAGATTCACGAGGACGAGCGCCGCGTCGCGCGCGGAGCCGAGCCCAGCGACGAGGAGAGCGAACACGCCGCACAAGGAGAGCGCGCCGACGAACGCCAGCGTGCGGGCCGCGTCCGCTGCAGCCTCGAACTGCCCGCCATACGCGACGTGATATCCGCGGGGCATCTTCACGCGCTCGCCGACGCGCGCGCGAATGTCGTCGACGACGCCCCCGAGATCTCTCCCGCTCACGTTGCACATCACGACGAGCTTCCGCTGGACGTCCTCGCGTCCGATTGTGTTCGGGCCTCGGTCCTTGCGAACGTCGGCGAGCGCGTGGAGCGGGACTCGCGCACCACTCGGCGTCGAGACGAGCGTCGCTCGAATGGCGTCCAAGTCGGCGACCGCGCCGCGCTCGAGACGAACGAGCAGGTCGAAAGCGGTCTGACGCTCGCGGACGCGGGTGACGATCTGCCCGGCGAACGATGCCTCGATGACCTCGGCGACATCGCCCGCACGGAGGCTTCGTTGTGCGATCGCCTCGCGGTCGATCTGCATCGTCAGGATAGGGATGTCGGCCTGCTGCTCGATGGAGAGATCCACCACGCCCGGGACGTCCTGCATGAGGGCCTTCACCTCTTCGCCGAGCCGTCGCAGCTCGCGCAGATCGTCGCCGAAGATCTTCACCGCGATGTTGGCGCGCGTGCCGCTCAGCATGTGATCGATGCGGTGCGAGATGGGCTGACCGATGGTGACGTTGGTCCCCGGCAGGAGAGAGAAATCGTGGCGGAGCGCGTCGAGCAATTGCTCCTTGGCGCGGCCGCCCTTTTTCATCGACAGGCCGACGTCGATCTCGGCGGCGTTGACGTCTTGCGCGTGCTCGTCGAGCTCCGCGCGCCCCGTTCGGCGCGCCGTGCTCGTCACCTCGGGCTGCGCGAGAAGGATCTCCTCGACGCGCCGACCGAGGCGATCGGACTCCTCGAGCGAGGTGCCCGGGAGCGTCACGACGCTGATCGTCAACGTGCCTTCGTTGAAGTCCGGCAAGAACGCTCGGCCGGCGCGCCACACGGCGAAACCTGCCAGAGCGAGCACGAGGAGCGAGAACGATCCGAGGATCCTCCAGCGATGAAGCAGCACGCCGAGCATCCGATCGTAGCCCGCGCGTAGACCGCGGACGAGCCGACTCTCGCGCGCCGCGCGGATCGTCCGTGACTTCGGCAACAGCACAGCGGCGAGTGCGGGCGTCACCGTCAACGCCACCCCGAGCGAAGCAGCAAGCGCGATGACGTACGCGGCGCCGAGCGGGCGGAGTAGGCGTCCCTCGACCCCCGGCAGAAAAAACAGAGGAAGGAAGACGAGGAGGATCACCAAGGTCGCGAAGACCACCGATCCGCGCACCTCGCGGCTCGCCTCGTAGACGACCTCGCGCGTCGGCTTCTGCTCGTGGTTGGCGAGCGCGGAGTTCTCGCGCAACCGACGTACGACGTTCTCGACGTCGACGATTGCATCGTCCACGAGCTCGCCCACCGCGATCGCCATTCCACCGAGCGTCATCGTGTTGATGGTGCCGCCCGTCGCTCCGAGCACGAGAACGGCGACGGCCATCGAGAGCGGGATGGCGAGCACCGTGATCGCCGTCGCGCGGCCGCTCGCGAGGAAGACCGCGACGATGACGAGCACGAGGACCGCGCCGTCTCGCAGCGCCGCTTTCAGGTTTCCGATGGCCGTCTCGATGAAGTCCGCTTGCCGGAACACGTTGCGCGCGATCGTCATGCCTTCCGGCAGCGTGGCTTGGATGTCGTCGAGCGCGGCGTCGAGCCTGCGAGTGAGCTCCAACGTGTTCGCCCCCGGCTGCTTCTGAATGCCGAGGATGACCGCCGGCTTGCCGTCGTGCGAGCCTTCGCCGCGCTTCAACGCGGGCCCGATCTTCACTTCGGCGATCTGGCGCACGAGAACGGGTTGCCCTGCGCGCATGGCGACCACGGTCGCGCCGATGTCGTCGAGCGTGCGGACCCGCCCGACGGCGTGGATCAGGTACTCCTGCACGCCCTCGACGTAGAAGCCGGCTGAAGAGTTCTGGTTCGTGCGACGTAGCGCCTCTAGGACATCGTTGAGGCCGAGCTCGTACGCGACGAGGCGTTCGGGATTGACCAGCACCTGATACTGCTTCGTCTCGCCGCCGGTCGGAATCACCTGCGCCACGCCGGGTACGGCGAGAAGACGACGTCGAAGCACCCAGTCTGCCGTCGTCTTGAGCGCGATCGCGTCGTGACGACCGGACCCGAGCGCGATGAACTCGATCTCCCCCATGATCGACGACACCGGGGCGAGGACGGGCCTCGGGACATCGGGAGGGAGGGACGCCTGCGCGAGCTGGAGCTTCTCCGAAACGATCTGCCGCGCGCGGAAGACGTCGAAGTCTCCCTCGAACTCGACCCACACGATGGCGACGCCGATCCCTGTGGACGACCGAACGCGTCGCACGCCGGCGGCTCCGTTCATGGCGCTCTCGATAGGCAGCGTGACGAGGCTCTCGACCTCTTCCGGCGCCATCCCGTGGGCTTCGGCGATGACTGTGACGGTGGGCGCAGTGAGATCGGGAAACACGTCGACCGGCGCGCGCATCGCGCGGTACCCACCAACGACCAGCAGCACGAAGGCGGCGATGAGGACAAGCACGCGGCGTTCGAGCGACCAGCGAATGAGCCCGTCGATCAGCGCGCCCATCAGTGCACGTGCCCGTGCGCGGGGAGCGACGAGGACGACGATGCGAGCTTGAGCGCGTAGGCACCGCGGACGACGACGCGATCGCCCGCAATGAGGCCCGACGTCACGCCGACGAACCCGGCGTCGCGTGCGCCGACGGTGACGGCGCGGCGCTCGAAAGCTTCGCCGCCGACTTGCACGTAGACGACGTTCTGTCCGTCATCGTCGACGACCGCCGCGAACGGCACCGCGACAGCGACGGTCGCGGCTTCCGTGTAGAGGCGGGCACGGAGCGCCGTCCCGACCGCGATGTGCGCCTCGTGGTTGTCGAAGTCGAACACGATCGGCGCCGTGCGCGAGACCGGATCAACCGCCTTGCCGATGGCGACGAGAGCCTTCCCGTCGAGCGCGAACGTCTTGTCCTCGAGCTCGAATGACACCCCGGACGCAGCCGCGGCGTGCGCGAGCTCGGCCTCGGGAACGCGGAGCTCGACCCAGAGGCGATCGACGTCCGTGGCGCGGAAGAGGGCCGCCCCTCGCTCGGCGATGGCCGCGGGCGCGGTGTCGATCGAAAGGAGCACGCCAGCGAAGGGAGCGGTCAGTGGCAGCGATCCGGCGCTTCCTGGACTGCCGAGCCCCGCCATCGATCGCTTCGCCGCCTCGACCTCGCTGCGCGCGATCGCCTCGTCGCGCTTCGCTCCTTCCACGTCCCGATCGCTGGCGAGCCCTTCTTTGGCGAGCCGATCCATGCGTTCGCGCTCCTTCGTCGCGTAGAGGAGCGTCGCTGCGGCGCGTGCGCGATCACGAGCGAGCGCGCCTACGTCGAGCGTGGCGTCGAATCGGGGCGTCAGGAGCGCGAGCATCTGTCCCGGCTTCACGACGTCGCCAAGTCGCGGAAACGAGACGCCGCTCTTCGTGATCTGACCGGGCAGTGGCGCGCGCACCAACGCGTCGGCGTCGGGTCTGCCGCGAAGCACGCCGAAGACGGGCATCGACGCGCGGAGGGCGCGCTCGGACGCCGGCGCGACGGCGAACTCCGTGTGCCACTGCTGCTCCATCAGGAACTTGATCACGCCCGGCGCGCGCGTCGCGTGTCTGTCCGCGCGCGCCTCGGCTTCGGTGGCATGCACCTGGATGGGGCCGAGATCGTGTCGCTCCTGCACGCCGTCGAGATCGAGCGTGATCGCGAGCGAGCGCTCTCCTGCCGACGGCGGCGTCAACGTCGCCCCGAAGATGCCCGGTGACGAAGGCGGGTCGGACGTCACAGTGTCGGCGCCGAGATCGACGACGACGCGCCCCGCTGCAACCGGCTTCCACCCATCGAGGCGCGTGAAGTGAATCGCGAGCCGCGACGGCTGCCCGGCGACGAGTGGAGGGATCTCGACGAAGAGCTCCGTGCGCGCAGCGACGTGAAGCCGCGTCTCTGGTTCACGCTCGTCGGCGAGGGCCGCGGGCGAAGGTGGTTTCCGACACGCCACGGTGGCTAACGCCGCGTAGAAGAGAACGAACAAACACCGACCTGCGATCGGTCTTTTGGCCGTGGCGCGTGCCTGTCCTCTCATGGCGGCCGGACCGTCAGTGTCCGAGGAGGGAGACGAGATCTTCGAGCGCGTCGTGGAGAGGGATCGCTGCGAGGAGCGCGCACGCGGCGAGGAGGCCGAGCCAGCGTCCGATCGGTCGCTCGTCATCGACGGGGGCTTCGTCCCGCCGGACGAGCGCCTCCACGCGTGCGTGCACCGATCCCGCTCCAAACGCCGAGGCCAAGACGGGGAGCTGCGCCCACGAGGAGCAGAGGCGCTCGGCCGCGAGGATCGCGTCAGCGACGATCAACGGATCGCCTGCCTGGAACGCGGCTTCACGATCGCACGCCTCCTCGCACGCGAAATCCAAATCCGCGAGGAGAAGCGCGCGTGTGTGAGGTGCGTGTAGGCGCGCGAGGAGTCCGGCCGCTGCCTTGCGCAAGTTGTCCCGTCGCGCGACGTGAGCCCGTTCGTGCGCGAGCACGGCATCGAGCAGCGGCGCGGGCAGCTCGGTGGCGAGGGTCGCTCCGATGATCGCCCGTGGTCGGAAGAGTCCGACGGTGAACGCCACCGGGGCGCCTGGGAGGAGCCGGTTGTTGCAACGTTCCGCGAGACGCGCGAGCACGAGAGTGCGCCGCCACGCCCGCCCGAGACGCACGACATCGAAGGCCACGATGGCGACGAGAGGGATCACGGCGGCGCCGACGAGCAGCCACCCCGCGACGCTTCCGGCACCGGGCGCGGGATGCACCCAACAGAAGTGCGCGTGGAGCTCGTCGTGGTGCGTGCAGTGATCGGAGAGATGGAGGAGACGCGTCGCGAGGGACGGCACGAAGCAAGTCGCCGCGAGCGTCGTCGCCGCAGCGAAGGGGGCCGCCGCGATCCAGGAGAGCACGCGTGCGCGCGAGACCGGGCCGAGGCGCCGGAGACGGGGACGAAGCGCCGGATAGAGGAGCGACGATGCCGCAACGCAGCCCAGGGCGAACGTGCACCAAGCGAGGAGCGTGAGCTGAACGACGCCCATCATCGCCCGCTCTTTGCGCTACGTGCGCGGCGTCGTTCGGCGATGAGCTCTTCGAGACGCGCAAGCGCATCGTCGCCGCTGCGTGCCGTGAGGTCGACGAACGCGGACAGCATCGGTTCGGTGTCGGTTCCGAGCACATTGCGAACGGCATCGTGAACGAGCGCGGCGCCGAGCGCCTCGCGTGTGACCGCTGTCGAGTAGACGAACGCGTGGCTCACCTTCTCGCGCGAGAGGAGATCCTTTCGGTAGAGTCGCTCCATCGTCGACTGCACCGTGTTGAGCGTGATGTCGCGCCGCGCGCCGACGGCGCGGTGGACGGCCTTCACGTCTGCGGCGCCGTGGCTCCACAAGAAGGACAGGACAGCGCGCTCGAGATCACCAAGCGAGAGGGCGCGGGACATCCTCTCGAAGAGGTAGCAGGAAAGACCGACCGTCGCTCGGTGTTTGCGGCTGACTGGCGCACGCATTCCGATCGCGCTCCTACCGGCTGACACGAGCTCGTTCACGATCATCTCCTCCACCAGCGCACTCGCGCTTGGGACAGGCCGGCGGGACGATGACGATCGCCCTCGGGGCGGCGCTCACCATCGGCGAGGCATTCACCGCGTTGGTCATCGTCCTATTCGTGCTCGTCGCGGAGGTGCTGGAGCACATGACCGGTCGTGGGGCTCGGGATGGGATCAGGGACCGAGATCGCCCGCGAAGCCGCCGGATCAACGTCGCGTCATGCGCCGCGGTCGACGATCGGAAAGTCGACCGCGACGTAGTCCGGGTATTTGAGCCCGGTGCCCGTGTTGAACAGAACGACGCTCGCGTCCTTCGCGAGAAATCCGTCCTTCACGAGGCGCTTCGTCGCTGCCCACGTCGCCGCGCCTTCGGGCGCCGCGAAGATCCCTTCGAGCCGACCGATCTCGCGCATAGACTCGGCGATCTCGTCCTCGCTCACCGCGAGCGCCGTCCCGCCGGAGTCGCGGATCGCGCGCAGGATCAGGTAGTCCCCGACCGCCGCCGGAACGCGCAGCCCCGACGCCGCCGTCGTCGCGTTCTCCCACAGCGGCGCGTGATCCAGCCCCTGCTCGAACGCGCGAACGATCGGCGCGCACCCCGCCGCTTGCACCGAGATCATCTTCGGACGCTTCGGGCCGATCATCCCCATCGCCTCGAGCTCGGCGAACGCCTTCCACATCCCGACGATCCCCGTACCGCCGCCCGTCGGGTACACGATCGCATCCGGCAGCGTCCACCCGAGCGCCTCCGCGATCTCGAGCCCCATCGTCTTCTTCCCCTCGGCGCGGTACGGCTCCTTCAGCGTCGAGACGTCGAACCATCCGTGGACTGCCGCGCGCCTCTTCACCATCGCGCCGCAGTCGTTGATGAGCCCGCGCACGAGCGTCACGTCCGCGCCGTAGATCGCGTCTTCCTTCTTGTTCAGCTCCGGCGTGTCGACCGGCATGAAGATGTGGACGCCGAGCCCCGCGCGCGCGCCGTACGCCGCGAGCGCCGACGCCGCGTTCCCCGCCGACGGAATCGCGACCTCCTTCACGCCGAGCTCCACCGCGCGCGACACCGCCGCCGAGATGCCGCGCGCCTTGAACGATCCCGTCGGACAGAGACCCTCTTCTTTGATGAGGAGCCGCGTCATCCCCGCCGTCGCCCCGAGCCGCGGCGCCGGCAGGAGCGGCGTGTCCCCTTCCCCGAGCGTGACGATGTTCTTGGCGTCACGCACCGGCATGATCTCGCGCCACCGCCACATCCCGCGCGCCCGCGTCGCGACGCTCTCGCGCGTCAGCGTCTTCTTCGCGCGCTCCAAGTCGTACCGCGCGTAGAGGACCTTGCCGCACGCCGTGCACAACGTCGCGAGAGCATCCGCATCGTGCGACTTCCCACACGCGGTGCATTCCAAGTGCGATAGCGCGCTCTGCATCGCGCGGACATATCCCGAGAAGGGTTTAACCGCCAGGACGCCAAGAACGCCAAGAAGTCATTGAACAACCCCTCTCTCTGCTTGGCGCCTTGGCGTCTTGGCGGTCAAATCCTCCCGCAAATTCCGTAGCAGCTGACGGTTGCGCATTGCGGCATATGGATCCAGCATTCGCTCTCCGCAGAACCGAGGAGGGACCCATGACCGCTGCCGTCACCACCGAGAACGAAGCCCCGCCGTCCCGTTTCGCCACTGCTGCGACGTCGTCCACGCCCGACATGGCGGCACTTCTCAAACGGATGCAGCTCGCGCAGCGCGGGAAGAAGGCGCCCGGCTACGAAGAGCGGATGCAGCACTTGGAGCGCCTCGAGAAGGCGATCCTGCGTCGCAAGGAAGCGATCGTCGACTCGATCAGCAAGGACTTCGGTAACCGCTCGCGTGTCGAGAGCCTCGTCGCCGAAGTGTTCATCACGGTGCAGGCGATTCGCTACGCGCGCGAGCACCTCCGCGATTGGATGGAGCCGGAGGAGCGCCAGGTCGGTTGGGCGTTTCTGCCCGCGTCGGCCGAGGTGATCTACCAGCCGCTCGGCGTCGTCGGGATCATCGCGCCGTGGAACTACCCGGTGCAGCTCGCGCTCGCGCCGCTCGTCAGCGTCCTCGCCGCGGGCAACCGCTGCATCATCAAGCCGGCCGAATTCACGCCGGCGACGGGAGAGCTGCTCAAGGATCTCATCGCCGAGACGTTCGATCCGGATCACGTCGCGGTCGTCACGGGCGGACCGGAAGTCGGCGAAGCGTTCTCGAAGCTGCCGTTCGATCACCTCGTCTTCACGGGCTCGACGCGCGTCGGCAAGTACGTGATGCGCGCCGCCGCCGAGAACCTCACGCCGGTCACTCTCGAGCTCGGCGGAAAGTCACCGACGATCATCGGCGAGGACTTCTCGATCGACGTCGCCGCGACGCGCATCATGATGGGCAAGCTCTACAACGCCGGGCAGACGTGCATCGCGCCCGACTACATCTTGGTGCCCGAGCAGAAGCGCGACGCGTTCGTTGCGGCATGCAAGGAAGCCGTCACCAAGATGTACCCGACGCTCGCCGGGAACGCCGACTACACGTGCGTCATCAACGACAAGCACTACGCGCGGCTCACCAGCTTGGTCGACGACGCGAAGGCCAAGGGCGCCAAGGTCGTCGAGTTCAACCCGCACGCCGAGACGATCGATCCCAAGTCGAAGAAGTTCGTCCCGACGGTCATCCTCGATCCAACCGAAGAGATGACCGTGATGCAGGAAGAGATCTTCGGCCCCATCCTCCCGATCAAGACGTACAAAGAAATCGGCGAGGCGATCGCCTACGTGAACGATCACCCGCGTCCGCTCGCGCTCTACTACTTCGGCTACGATCGCGCGCGGATCGATCGCGTGACGAACGAGACGGTGTCGGGCGGCGTGTCGATCAACGAGACGATGCTGCACGTCGCGCAAGACGACTTGCCGTTCGGCGGCGTCGGACCGAGCGGCATGGGGCACTACCATGCGTTCGAAGGCTTCGAGACGTTCTCGAAGAAGAAGCCGATTTTCCGTCAGAGCCGGATCAACTCGGCGGGGATGCTGCGCCCGCCGTTCGGCAAGGCGGTCGACATGTTCTTGCGCATGGTGCTCGGCAAGTAGGTCGTCAGCGGGGTTGCGGGACACGTTGGCCCGCGGCGCCTACCTCCGGAAGAACACCCGCAGCCGCGCGTGCGTCGCCTCCGGGTGCTCGAACTGCGGGACGTGGCCGCAGTCGGCGATGACTTCGATCTCCGCGGCAGGCAACACCGAGCGAACGTGCTCGGCGAAGCGCGCGGGGACGAGCCAGTCGCGATCGCCGAAAAGGAAGAGCGACGGGCACGCGACGTTCGGCAGCCGCTCCCAGAAGCCGTTCGCGCCGACGGCGTCTTCGAGGACGATCTCGCGCGCGGCGTGGAAGAACGCGATGCGGCCACGCGGCGACGAGAAGACGCGGACGAACTCGTCGGCGGCGGCGTGCATCGCGGCCTCGGGCAGGCGATCGGGGACGGCGAACATCGACCGCAGCGAGAGCATGACGAAGCCGTGGAGCGCCGGGAGCGGGAGCGCGCCGAGCTCGGGACGGAGCAAACGCACGAGCGGCTTCATCCGACGGAAGCGGCGCCACGCGAGCGAAGGCATGAGGAGCGCGATCGACCGCGCGCGCGCGGGATCGCGGAGCGCGATTTCGATCGCGACGCGACCTCCCATCGAGTTGCCGACGAAGTCCGCGCGAGCGATCCGGATCGCGTCGAGGAGCCCGACGATCCAATCGGCGAGAAACCCCGCGGGGAGCGCGCGGAGCGGTTTGCCCGACGCGCCGAAGCCGGGGAAGTCGGGCGCGATGACGCGGTGATCGCGCGAGAGGTCCCAGAGCGTGGTGAGGAACGACGCGCTCGTCGCGCCGAGACCATGAAGGAGGACGACGGGCGGCGCGTCGCGTGGACCCGCTTCGAGATAGAAGCCTTCGATGCCGTCGACGTCGATCCGGCGCGCTCGCGGCGCGCGGACGTTGGTCTGCAGCAGCGAGTCGAGCTCGAGCGCGTACGCGATGCTGCCGCGCATGAAGAGATGGTTGTCGAGGAAGGCGCGGACGCCGGGCAAGCGCCCTTCGATGACCTCGAGGAACGTGCGAGGGTCGGAGTAGAGACGCGCGGTCGCGTCGCGCGTGCCGCCGCGCGCGACGGAGAACGCTCCGCGTCGAACGCGAACCGTCCATGAGCCCGCCGCGCCGGCGTCGAAGACGACGCTGCCGTCGGCGATCCCGGTTCCGCTCGGGAGCGCCGCGACGCGCGCGCGCAGCGACGTCTCGAACGCGCCGAGCCCGCGCTCGGCGACGGCGTTCCGGATCGACTGAACGAGCGTGCGAACCTTCACGCCGGGCATCGTACACGCGCGATCGGCGAATCGGCGCTAGGATGCCGCGCATGTACTTTCAGATTTTTCGACAGATGAAGAAGACGCTCGGGCAATTCGACAAGTTTTTCGACGCGGCCGCGGAGTACGCGACGAAGAAGAAATTCGATCCGACGGTGTACATGACGCTTCGACTCTCGCCCGATCAGTTCGGGTTTGCGCGTCAGGTGCAGATCGCTTGCGACACCGCCAAGCAGGCCGCATCGCGCATGACGGGCAAGGATGCGCCCGTGCAAGCCGACGACGAGAAGACGCTCGACGAGCTTCGCGCGCGCGTGAAATCCGTCATCACGTACCTCGACGGCTTCTCGGAAAAAGACTTCGAAGGCGCCGCGACCCGCTCGGTCACGCAGCCGCGGTGGGAAGGCAAGACGATGACGGGCGCGGACTACTTCCTCGAGCACGCGCTCCCGAATTTCTATTTCCACGCCACGCACGTGTACGCGATCCTCCGAAACAACGGCGTCGACCTCGGCAAGCGCGATTTTCTCGGTGCGCTGACGATGCGCGCGCCCTGACGCTCACTCGCCTTCGGTCTCGACCGCCAAGCGCGCCGCGCCCGCGACGCCCATCGGGAGAACGAAGAGGCCGATGCACGGCAGGAGCAAGACGATCGCCGCGCTGAGACCGAAGCCGAGCACCGCGCCGAACCTGCGGCCGATCCACGTGAGGCGCTCGGAAAGCCCGAGGCCTCGCTGGCTGAGCGGATAGTCGAGGAAGTCCCACGCGACGAGCAGCGCCGCGACGAACACTTTGAGCGGCACCGTGACGAAGACCGCGATCGGGAAGAAGACGCCGATCGCGGTGAGCACGGCAAGGATGGGCAAGCCGACCGCGAGCGCCAAGAGATTCACGCCGAGCGCGAGCGCCATCTGCCGCAGTCGCGGCTGCTCGGGCCACGCCGGCGCGCCGAGCACCGCTTCTTGATTTCGCACGATGCGATCGAGCGCCCATCCCGACAGCGGCTGCGACAACGTCAGCGACACGAGAAGCGCGACGATGATCGCGACGACGCCGAAGACGACGCGCAGCGCCCACAAGCCGACCTCGCTCGATCCCGCGATCGACGTCGCCGCGGCGTCGGCGCCCCAAATCCCGAGCGTGCCCGCTCCGCCGAGGAGCGCCACCGCCATCACCATCGGCACCATCGACGGCAACCAAACCGCGGGCGTCGACGCCACGAAGCCGACGCCTTGCCAAAACGAGCGAACGCCGCCACCGAAGCCGACTTTTGCCACGATGGGCAACGTAACCATCGAGAGGTTTCACAGGAAGGTCGGAAGATCGGAAGCGGAGAGATTTGGAACCCCACCCCCTTCCGATCTTCCGACCTTCCTGTTCAATCCCTCTCACCTCTCCGTAGGCTCGATCCACTTTCGCCCGAGCACTGGCGGCGTGTACGACGCGAGCGCGTCGAGGAGCGCGTCGGGATCGCGGTTCACGACGAAGAGCGCGCGCTGGTCCGCGGGGACGAAGCCCTCTTCGATCGCGTGATCGACGAGCGCCATCAGCGGTGCGAAGTATCCCTCGGCGTCGAGCAGCCCGACCGGCTTGGAGTGGATGGCGATCTGCGCCCACGTGATGATCTCGAAGAGCTCGTCGAACGTGCCGAAGCCGCCCGGCATCGCGACGAACGCATCGGCGAGATCGGCCATCTTCTGTTTGCGTTCGTGCATCGACGTCGTGACGATTTGCTCGGAGAGCCCCGCGTGCGCGATCTCTTTGTCGACGAGGCCGCGCGGGATGACGCCGATCGCCTTGCCGCCGCCCGCCATCGCGGCGTCCGCGACCGCGCCCATCAACCCGACGCTCGCGCCGCCGTACACGAGCCCCCACCCGCGC
This sequence comes from Deltaproteobacteria bacterium, assembly GCA_043785585.1. Taxonomy (GTDB): domain Bacteria; phylum Myxococcota_A; class Polyangia; order Polyangiales; family Polyangiaceae; genus JBBQXV01. The sequence continues at coordinate 51,469 of JAYVXB010000079.1, forward strand.
TTCGCGATCGCCGCACCGAGCGCGCGCGCCGCGACGGCGTACCCAGGACGCGAGCCAGGGCGCGAGCCCGTGAAGACGCAGACGCGCGAAATGCGACCGATGGGTGCGCTCATGGTCGACTACTTAGCGGTGCTACCCTCGTCGTTCCATGCAAATCGAGTTCGTCGGCGCCGCGCAGACCGTCACCGGATCGAAGCACCTCGTTCGCACCAAGCACGCGAACGTCCTCCTCGACTGCGGGTTCTTCCAGGGACGCCGCCGCGAGTCGATCGATCGCAACAAGAGCCTCGGCTTCGAGCCGAGCGAGATCGACGCCGTCGTTCTCTCGCACGCGCACATCGATCATTCCGGCGCGCTGCCGCTCCTCATGCGAAATGGCTACGAGGGACCGGTCTACGCCACGCCCGCGACGCGCGACCTCTGCGCCGCGATGCTCGCCGACGCCGCCGCGATCCAAGAGAGCGACGCGCGCTACATCAACAAGCTCGTCGCGCGGGGCGAGACCGACATGGAGCACGTCGACGCGCTCTATACGCAACAAGACGTGGTCAACGTGCTCCAGCACATGGTCTCGATCCCGTACCACCGAAAGGAGATCATCGCGCCGGGCGTCACGCTCTCGTTCCTCGACGCGGGGCACGTCCTTGGTAGCGCGATCACGATCCTCGACGTCGAGGACGACGGCAAGACGAAGCGGATCGTCTTCACCGGCGATCTCGGACGAAAGCGGATGCCGATCCTGCGCGATCCCGAGGCGCCGGAGGGCGCGTACACGCTCATCACCGAGAGCACGTACGGCGATCGCATGCACAAGCCGATCGAAGAGATGGACGCGCAGCTCGCCGACGTGATGAAGCGCGTCTACGAGCGCGGCGGCAAGGTGATCATCCCGAGCTTCGCGCTCGAGCGCGCGCAGGAGATCGTCTTCGCGCTGAAGGCGCTGAAGCAGCAGGGCCGCATGCCGAACATGCCCGTCTACGTCGACTCGCCGCTCACGGTGAAGATCACCGACATCTTCCGGCTGCACCCCGAGTGCTACGACGAAGAGACGCGCGCGCTCATGCAGAAGAACCAGAGCCCCTTCGACTTCGACCAGCTCAAATACATCTCGGACGTCGAGGACTCGAAGGCGCTCACCGCCGACAATCACCCGGCCGTCATCATCTCCGCGAGCGGGATGTGCGAGGCGGGGCGCATCCTTCACCATCTCAAGGGGGCGATCGAGAGCGACAAGAACGCGGTCCTCATCGTCGGCTTCCAAGCGCAGCACACGCTCGGTCGGCGGATCGTCGAAAAGCGCGCGCGCGTGAAGATCTTCGGCGTCGAGCGCGATTTGCGCGCAGAGGTCGTCGTGCTGAACGGCTTCAGCGCGCACGCCGATCAGAGAGACCTCGTCGACTTCGCCGTCGACGCGAAGGCGCGCGGACCGCTCGCGCACGTCGCGCTCGTGCACGGCGAGCCCGGGCCGCAGAAGATCCTCGCCGGGTTGCTCGCTGCGCGAGGGATTTCCGACGTGCACGCGCCAGCTCTCGGCGACAAGATGGAGATCTGATGACGAAGACGGGTTTGGTGGGCGCGTCCCTGGCCATGGGCGTGGTGGGGCTCTTCACGGTCGCGGCGTGCGCGACGTCGGGCGGGCCGTCGGGCGGCGCGTGCGACACGGGGAAGGTCGATCTCAAAGGCGACCACAGCTGCACGTACGTGTGCACGCCTGGACCGAACGCGCCAAACGATCCGATCGATCCCGACTTCACCGACGAGAACTGCGACGGCACCGATGGCGTGGTCGCCAAGTGTTTGTTCGTCGCGTCCGACGGCGCGGACTCGGCGAACGCGGGGACGCGCGAGGCGCCGATGAAGACGATCAACTACGCGATCAAGGCGGCGAAGGATCGCGGGATGGACGTCTGCGTGTCGGGGGAATCGTACGCGGGCGAGATCGATCTGCAGGCGGGCGTCAGCGTGTACGGCGGCTTCAACGAGCACGATCCGGATTTCGCGTTCCGGCGCGCGAAGAACGTCGACTCGACGTTGACGGCGAAGGGGACGGTCGTGCTCGCGGCGTCGATCGATGCGGAGACGCACCTCGAAGGGTTCGTGATCAACGCGGGGCCGCCCGATCTTCCGTCGACGGGCGCGGGGACGTACGGCGTGAGGCTCATCGGAGGGCTCGCGGCGTTGTATGTAAGGTACAACAACATCAGCACCGACGCGGCGCAGGACGGATTGCCGGGCAAGGACGGCGGCGACGGGCTGGCGGGGACGAACGGCGCGGACGGCACCAACGGATGTAGCCACTGCGGCTCGACGGGCGGGCCGGGCGGCGCGGCGGGCGGCGCAGCACCGATGTCGATGTGTGGCGGCGCGTCGGGCGGCAAGGGCGGCCAAGGCGCATGGGACAAAGTAGACGGCGTCGGCGGAGGAAGCGGAACGGGGGCGAACTCTGGTGGCGGGCCGGGGGGGAGCGGGAACCAAACGTGCGGTACATCGAGCGGAACTGACGGCGGGCCCGGGCAGACGCCGACGGAGGTCGGTGGCCACGGGGTGGATGGCGCAGCGGCCGCCGCGAAAGGGACGCTCGGCAACGACGGGACCTACGCGCCCGCGGCAGGAGGCGACGGCAAGGACGGATCGCCGGGCAACGCAGGCGGCGGTGGCGGCGGTGGCGGCGGCGGAACGAACGGTGGCCTCTGCTACGGCGATCAAGGATCGGGTGGCGGCTCCGGCGGTACCGGTGGTTGCGGCGGCCTCGCTGGAACCGCAGCGACGAGCGGCGGCGCGAGCTTCGCGATCGTCGCGCGTGCCGGCAAGCTCGTCGCGGGGTTGAATCGCATCCAGGCGGGCAAAGGCGGCAACGGCGGTGCGGGCGGAAAGGGTGGCCAAGGCGGCGCGGGCGGGAAAGGCGGGCTCGGCAAAGGCCGCAACGACGACGGCGGCGCGAGCGGCGCCGGCGGCAACGGCTCGCTCGGCGGCAGCGGCGGCAACGGCGCGGGCGGCGCGGGCGGACCCAGCGCGTGCATCGCGGTCGCGCCGGGCGTCGTCCTCGACGAGACGCCGACGAACCAGTGCACGACCTTCGGCGGCGGTACGGGCGGCGCGGGCGGAAACAACGCGACGAACAAAGGCCCCGACGGATTGAGCATGCCGACGTTGCAGCTCTGATTCGCGGGAGCACCGCAACGCGTCACCTCGGACTCGACGCGGTCCACGAAGCGTCTCCGCAGCCAGAAAC
>JAYVXB010000080.1:0-8348 GCA_043785585.1 Deltaproteobacteria bacterium
CTTGAAGCGGCGATCGAGAACCGGCAGCTGCTTTGCGCGTTGCAGAGCATTCGTCTTCGCCACGATCGCCGCGGGGGTGACCATCTCGAAGATCTTGCCGATGAAGAGGTTCTCGTCCTTGTGAAAGAGCGCCTTCACCCACTGCTCGTTGTCGAGGCGGCTCTTGGGCGCGGTCATCCCTCGAGGTCTGTAATCCTCGAAGAATCGCTGCTCTTCTTCGTCTGCCTTGTGGAGGAAAGCGAGCGCCGCGCACATGCACCATGCACGAGTACGATCGCGCGTGGTGCATGTGCGCGGCGCTCTCGTTCCTCCACAAGGCCGACGACGAAGAGCAGCGCTTCTTCGAGGACTATCGCCCGCGCGGGATGATCCAAGTGAAGAGCCGCCTCGACAACGAGCAGTGGGTGAAAAACCTCTTCCACAAGGACGAGAACCTCTACATCGGCAAGATCCTCGAGATGATCACGCCCGCGGCGATCGTCGCGAAGCTCAATCAGCTCAAGGCGGCGCGCACGCTCCCGGTGCTCGACAAGCGCTTCAAGCAGGATCCTGCGACGAGCACGGTGACGTTCGCGAAGACGTTCGGGTGGGCCGCGCAGGTGCTCGGCGTTCCTTCGCCCGAGCTCTACGTGCGCAACGACGTGCCGGGCGCGCTCGTCGCGATTCCGGCGTCGCCTCCGGCGAGCGTCGCGGGGCAGACGGTGCTCACCGGCTTCACGCCGCAAGAGCTCACGTTCATCGTCGGTAAGCACCTCTCGTACTACCGAGGCGAGCACTACATCAAGAACCTCTTCCCGACGCTGGCCGAGCTCAAGGTGCTCCTCTTCTCGGCCGTGAAGATCGTCGTACCGGACTTCGCCGTTCCGGGCGAGCTCGGGCCCGCGGTGAACACGACCGCGACGGAGCTCGTGAAGTACATGCAACCGATTCAGCGCGAAGGCCTGCGCATGGTCGTCCAGAAGTTCATCGAGGATGGCGCGAAGGCGGACTTGAAGCGCTGGATGCAGACGATCGAGGTCACGGCGTCACGCGCGGGGTTGCTCCTCTGCGCAGACCTCGAGATCGCGAAGAAGATCATCGCGGCCGAACCGCAGATGCCGGGCGATCTTTCGCCGCAGGACAAGCTCAAGGAGCTCATCGTCTTCTCGGTGAGCGAGCAGTACTTCGCGCTCCGCAAGGCGCTCGGGATCGCTGTCGGCTAGCCAGCGCGAACGGGCTCAGGCGCGTTTCGCCGTCGAATACGCGCAACTCTTTTTCTCCGGTCCCGACATGGACAAGGAGAAAGGGAGCTTCCATGACCATCCGAGAGGATCGCCCGTCGTCGACGACACTGGAGATCGCCGTACCGTCACGCTCGCACGAGTGGACCATCGAGGTGCAAGACGACGAAGGGACGCGACGCGTTCCGCTCGGCGCCACGCGCCTCGTCGTCGGTACGGCACGCAGCGCAGACGTCACCGTTTGCGATCCGACCGTGAGCGGGCGTCACTGCGCGTTCTCGGTGCTCGGGAGTGGCGTCGCGATCGAGGATCTGGGATCGAGGAACGGGACGTTCGTCGGAAACGCGCGCGTGAAAGAGGCGTGGGGCGGCGCGGGCACGACCGCGACGATCGGACGATCGACGCTCGTATTCTGGCCCGCCGCGCGCACCGAGGACGTCGCCGAGCTGAGCGAGCCGCTCCCCGGTGTCGCCGGCGGATCGTTCGTGATGCGGCGGCTTGCGAGTCAGGTGAGGCGCCTCGCGCGGCACTCCGAGCCGGTGCTCATCTGCGGTGAGTCGGGGACGGGGAAGGAGCTGATCGCGCGAGCCCTGCACCGCGAAGGTCCGCGCGCGCAGAAGCCGTTCATCGTCGTGAACATGGCGTCGCTTCCGCGCGACCTCGTCGAGAGCGAGCTGTTCGGGCACGAGCGCGGCGCGTTCACCGGCGCGGTCGCCAAGAAGATGGGGGCGTTTCAGCAAGCGGAAGGCGGCACGCTCTTCCTCGACGAGATCGGCGAGCTGCCGCTCGAGGCGCAGCCAAAGCTCCTGCGCGCGCTCGAGTACGAGGTGCGGAGCGTCGGCTCCGCAGGGAGCGGGCGTCGCGGCGACGTGCGCGTCATCGCAGCGACGCTGGTCGTGCTCGAGGAGCGTGTCACGGAGCATCTCTTCCGACTCGATTTGTTCCATCGCCTCGAGGCGTTCATCGTCGACGTGCCTCCGCTTCGTGCGCGGCGAGGCGACGTCGCGTCGGTCGCGCGCGCGGTCCTCTCGCGGATGGCGCGCGACTTCGGATCGCGACAGCTGACTCCGGGGGCGCTCGCGCGCCTCGCCGCGCACGACTGGCCAGGCAACGTGCGCGAGCTGCGCAACGTGCTTCTCCGCGCGTGCGATCTCACCGAGTCGGTCATCGAGGCGGACGACATCGATGCCGCGCTCCGAATCCGGCGCTCCGATCGCCCACCGTCGATGTTGACGCCGCGGCTCGCGAAGGCCCTGCTCGCCGAGCACGGTGGCAACATGAGCGCGGCCGCGCGCGCCGCGGGCATGCCGCGAACGACGTTCCGGAAGATTCTGGAGTCGAGCGAGGATGGGGACTAGGGTCGGCGTCGATGAAGCGGGCACTCGCGTGGATCGCTCTGGGTGCGACCTCCGTGTCGTTCGGTGCGTTCAGCGGATGCACGTGCGGGTCGAAGGGGAGCGCGACGTCTGGCGATGCGGCGTCCGCGTCGACGTCGATCGATGCAGTCGCTCCGTCTGCGTCGGCGACATCGTCGGGCCCCGCCGACGCGCGTAGCGAGGCGCGATTTTCTGCGCCGCTTGCGGCTGCGCACCTCGCGAGCGGCAGCGTCGTCGCCGCCGCGCTCGTCGCGTCGTCGAAATCGATCGCGGTCGTCAGCTTCGGACCTAGCGGCGCGATCGACTGGACGGTCGACGCGCTCGTCGGTGTGGAATGGAGCTCCGAGGTCGAGCTCCGCGTTCTCCCGGCAGGCGACGGTGTCGCGGTGGTCTGGCGCGGCGCGGTCGACGGCAAGTTCGCGCGCTACCTCGTCGTCGTCGGCCCACGCGGCGACGTGAAGGGGAGGGCGGTCGAGGTGGGCTCTGCGCTCTGCGCGACGCTCGATGGTCTCGCGTGGATCGATCGCACACCGGGCGAGCCCGCGCGCGTGAAGATGCGTGGCTGGGGCGATGCCGACGCGCGCGAAGTCTTGCAGCTTCCGGCGGAGCCCGCGCCGACGCTCGTCTGCAGCGATCACCGCGTGCACGCGCTCGTCGCGGGCGACGACGAGCTCAGCGTCACGAGCGTGAGCGTCGCCCGTAGCACCGACGGCGGTTCCCCCGCGCCCATCGTCATCAGCCGCGACAAAGACTTCCCCGACGACGACGACAGCGACAACCAGCCGTTCACCGTCAAAGACGCGCTCGGGCTCGTGCGGGTCGGCGAGTCCGGAGCCTTGTCGATGCGCGAGCTCGACGATGGCGCGCTCTCTCCGTGGCGAAAGCTGAAGTATCGACTCTCGACGGAGGACGACGTCGTTGCGGCGGTCGACGGTGACGCGTCGTCGCTGATCATCGTCTACACGCACGACCAGAGCGAGCTCTGCAAAAATCCCGGAGCGACCGGGAAGAGCCTCCACGCTCTCCGAATCGACCGCAAGAGCGGCGACGAAACGCGCACGCTCCTCGCGCCCGCGGACTGCGGCAAGGAGATTGGACCGTTCTTCATCGGCGCACCGGAGCGCGGGTTCGAAGTCGCGTGGGTCGAGCGTGGCAAGAAGAGCGACGCGAACAGCGCGCCGATCCGTGCGCTCCTCCATCGCGCGATCACGGTCGACGCGGGGGCGCCGGGGCGCGTCGAGCAGGCGGCCGACGCGCTCGTCGACGCGGGCTGCGACGCGAACGCATGCTGGGCCGTCGCGCTCGTGCGTGAGCCGGGCTCGGACGGAATGTCGCCCGAGGCGCTGCGCGTGATCCGCTATCCGTGAAGTCGCCGAGCGGACGGAGACGCGCCGCTAGAACGAAGCGCCGATCGAGAGCCCACCGACGTGCGCCCCGACGATGGGCGTGACGATCGGCGTCATCGCCTTCTTCTCCGCCGGATCCTTCTTCGGTGCGGCGAGGTAATAGACGACGGTGCCGATCGCCGCGACGATCCCGACGCCGAACGCGATGTTGCCGATCGTCGCGTCGGTGTTGACGTCGTTGTTGTCGCTGTTGAGCGCGTTGCACGCCGTCGTAAAGTCCGTCGGGCCGGCCTTCGGTGCGAGGCACGTGCCCGACGTGCCGCCGTGCTTCTTGATGTCGGCGGCGACTTTGTTCGCCGCGTCCTGCGCGCTCCCCTTCGAGATGATCCCGACCGCGATCGCGACGCCAAACGATACGAGCGTGACGCCGCCGCCGATGAAGACGGGGACCAAGTTGTTCGGTGGCGCGAAGAGATTGCTCTTCTTCTTCGTGCCGGTGTCGATCGACGCGCCTGCGCCCGACGTGTCTCCGCCTGGCGGTACAGTCGCCCCGGTTCCGGTCGAAGCCGGCGGCGTCGCAGGTGGTTCGCCAGGCGTCGCCGGCGGCGTGCTCGGCGGAGTCGTCGGTCCCGGTGGCGTCGCGGGGACCGTGGCACCTTTTCCGAAGCGCGCCGTCTGCTGTTGTCCGGCGAGGACGCTCACGCTCTGCGTTTCCGCGGCGCCATCCGGCCCTTTGAGCTTCACCGTGTGCGCTCCTGCTTCGACGAAGACAGGACCGTCGAGCGGCGTCGTTCCGATGCGATCGCTGTCGATCGTGACCTCGGTCCCAGGCGGCGCGGAGACTTCGATGCGCCCGAGCTTCGCGCGCGCGTCGGTGCGGCCCTTGTCGGCCGCGGCACGCTTCTCGGGCTTCGCGTCGGTCGCTTCGCGGAGGTATTGCGAGAAGTAGCGCTCGGCTTCGAGCACGTGGTTGCTCTTGAGGCAGCTGTCGGCGAGGTTCAAGAGAACGTCCGGGTGCTTCTTCAGCGCGTACGCCTGCAGGAACGCGGCGCGCGCGTCCTCGTATCGCCCTTGCTCCGCGAGCGCGACGCCTTCTTTGAATCGCGCGCGGGCGGCAACCGTTCCCGGGTCGTCGGCTTGGAAGGCTTGGAGCTGCGGCGCCGCGACGGCAACCGGAGCGAACGTCAGGAGCAAAGCGGCAGCAATCGGTCGAAGCTTCACGAAGCGGATCCTTCCCGGGGTCCCCATCGGAGCGAAACTCGAACGGGACCGGGCGTAGTGTAAAGCGTTAGATCAGAACGGGACTTCCTTGACCGGAACCGTCGGCCTTTGCGGCGGGGGCTTCGGCGGAGGTGGCCTCGGTGGCGGCGGCGGATCCGTGTTTGCCGGTGGTTGCGCGGCGACCGGTTTCTGCGGCTTGTCAGCCTTCGGTGGCGGCGCGGGCGGCTCGGGCTTCGCGGCCGTCGTCGCCGCGGCGGTCGTCGTCGCGGCGGCCGGCGTGTTCGTCACGGCGGCGGGCGGCGGGATACTGGGGCCCGTCGGATCCGTCTTCGGCGCGGACGCCGTCGAGGTCGGCGCCGGAGGGGTGTCGCCGCCGCTCTTCATCGCGACGATCGCGATCCCGGCGATCGCGATGAGCCCGACGACTCCGAGGCCGATGAAGAGACCGGCCTTCGAGCGGGGCGGAGCAATGTCGTCGTCGATCGTGGCGTGCGGCATCGCGACGGCACGAGCCGCGTGTGCTGGTGCGTACGTCGGTTGGGCGGGCGGCGCGTACGCTTGCGGAGCCGGCGCTTGCGCGAATGCCGCTTGCGGGGGCGCCATCGGCGCGGCGGCCGCGACAGGGACGCGCCCCGACGCTGGCGCGGCGGCTGGCGGCGGCGCGGCTTGCGCGGCGGGAGCGGGGAACGCGGGCGCTTGCGGCTGCGCTTGCGGTGCGGCCGTGCTCGCGAGATCGTTCGATGTGATGCTGCGATCGATGATGACCGAGTCCTCCGGCTCGCTCGCCTGACGCGGGGGAGGCGGAAGGTGCGGCTCGGACACCTGGCGACCGTTCTGCACCGCCGCGAGGCCTGCGCCGTTCGCGTTCGCGTGCAGGCGCGCCATGTCGCCGTCGGTCAGCGTCGCGTCCGGCGACATCGCAGGCTCGTCGAGCTCCCACGACGGTCGAAAGGTCGCCGCGAGCGCCTCTGCCTGCGCAGGCGTCAGCCTGGGGTTCACGAAAGCAGGATTGGCCATGTCCGAAGCGCCCTCGTCAAAAGCCTACCACCCGACCCCCCATCCAACAAACGGCGGGCTCCCTGCTTCGGGCTCAAGTCTGCCCGAACTCTTTTTGCAGCAGGTCGTCCCACTCGTCGGCGACCTTTCCGACCGTCTCGAGGATGTCCTCGAACTCCTCGTAATCGAGGCCCGACAGGCGTCGCAGCGAGCGCGCGAACACCTCGTCTTTTTGCGCGTCGATCGCGAACGATGCGTCGCTGGTCGCGAGGAACGACAGCTCGAGGAGCCGCCGGTAGAACGACTCGCGCCCCGTGAGCGGCACGGGCATCACCGGCGCGAGCATGAGCAGCACGCCGTGGTCTTCGAGGACGTTCACACCGACGCTCGCGGAGCCCTTGCGCACCTGCGTGTAGCCGGACGCATCGAGCGGCTCGAGCTTCGTGCCCGCGCGCTCGCCGAACCGCGCGATGTAAAAGTCGATCATCGACCGCGCGTCGGGAAACGTTTGGCCGCTTGCGCGGTCCGCGTATATGGGATTGATGGGCGTTTGGGGATCGGACACGTGGCTCTCCTCCGCGACAGGCAACGGCGCAGTAAGGATACCTCGCGCGCGCGCCTGCGCGTAAGGGCTCCTTTTGTGACTCGTGTTCTCGGCATGCCTGGCTCGCCCGGCTTGCCCGGCCTGCGCGCGCTCTTCGCGGCGCTCGTCTGCGTGTGCGCGATCTCGGCGTGCTCGGGACGCGGGAGCGGAGGGGGTGACGCCGCGCCGTCGGATCCGTCCGCGTCCGACCTTCTCAGGGCGCGCGACCTCGCGGACGCTGCGGCGCCGCTTCCCGAGCGCGCCGAGGTGCTCGCGCTCGCGCAGTCGGTCGAGGCTCGCGCTCTGAAGGAAGGGGCAGGGGCGCGCGCCGTCGAGCTGCACATCGCCGCGGCGGCGCTCTTCGAACGTGCGTGGCGCGTCGAGGGGCGTGAGCAGGACGCGAAAGAGGCGATCGACATCTATCGCGCCGCCTCGAAGGACCCGACGATCGCCGGCGCGTGCGACGCGGCGGTGCGAGCCGCACGGCTCGCCGGCGACGCGGCGCACGACGCGGGCGCGACGTACGCGGAGCTCTACCGCGCGCAACGTCGCTTCGCGACTGCGGCTCCCGCGTGCGCGCAGACCATCGAAGGTCTGCTCACGTCGATGTCCGCGTTTCGCCCGGCGGCGCGCGTGCTCGAAGCGATCGACGAAGGCTTGGCGGGCGAAGGCGCGATCGCGGCGGCGATCGCCGACGCAGGAACGCGGATGCGCGCGACGCCGCAGCTCGTGAGGATCGAGCAGTGGTCGGGGCGCGAGTCGGCGCGGGTCGTCATCGTGCTCGATCGACCCGCGAAGTTTCGCGCTGGCGACGAGGCAGGCGCCGGGGGTCGCGCGCCACGCACGTTCGTCGAGCTCGACGGCGTCGACGTGGGAGGAGCGCCGCGCGACGTCGCAATGACCGGCATCGTCACGCGGATGGGCGCCGAGGCGACCAGCACCGGCACGCGCGTCAGCCTGCAGCTCGACGGGAACGCATACCGGCGCGTCTTCTACCTCCCCGAGCCGTTTCGCATCGTGATCGACATCGCGCGCCAGCCTCCGGGCGTCGCGCACGCCGGCGGACGTCGCAGCGTCGCGCGCGTCGTCATCGATCCCGGTCACGGTGGCTACGATCCGGGCGCGATCGGCCCCTCCGGCGTCAAGGAGAAGGACGTGACGCTCGACGTCGCGCATCGCGTCGCGCCCGTGCTCGCGAAGGAGGGCGTTCAGGTCGTGCTCACACGCGACGACGACCGCTTCGTCTCGCTCGAGGAGCGGACGGCACGCGCGAACGGCTTCGGCGCGGACCTCTTCATCTCGATTCACTGCAACGCCTCGGAGAACGGCAAGGGCCGCGGCGTCGAGACGTACATCCTCGACACGACGCGCGACGACATCTCGGATCGCGTCGCGGCGCGCGAGAACGCGACGAGCCAGGCGGCGAACCTCGAGCTCGGATCCATCCTCGCGAACATGCGCCTCGCCGATCAAGCGGCACGATCGACGAAGCTCGCCGAGCTCTTGCAACGCGCGGCGCTCGCGTCGCTTCGGATGAAGTTCCCCGACGTGCACGACGGCGGGCTGCACACCGCGGGCTTCTACGTCTTGGTGGGCGCGCGGATGC
>JAYVXB010000081.1:0-2514 GCA_043785585.1 Deltaproteobacteria bacterium
TCGTCGAGCGCGATCGCCTGCCGGTAGTGCTCGATCGCGGCGTCCGCGTCGCCTTCGAGCGCGGCCGAGAAGCCGAGGAGGTTGTGCACCTCGGGCGACTGCGGATCGATCTCGAGCGCACGCTTCGCGCATTCGGTCGCGCCGGCGGCGTCGCCCTTCTGCGCGAGGTCCCAGCCTCGGTCGAGATGTGCGGAGAGTTGATCCATCAGACGGCAGGGGACTTACCGCCAGGAAGCCGAGGACGCCAGGGGGAGATTTTCGAGAGGGGTTAACAGGAAGGTCGGAAGATCGGAAGGGGTGAGGCATCCCATACAACTTCCGATCTTCCGACCTTCCTGTGAAAATCTCTCGTGCTGCGCGGTGACGCGAGCTCAGTTGTGGACGACGACGCGCGTCCCGGGCTTCGAATGCGTCGAGCTGACGCCGTGCCAGCCTTCGGGGAGCTGCGGCTCGGTCCAGCCGAACACCGCGCGCGCGTCCCACGGAGAGAGGTTCACGCAGCCGTGGCTCTTGGTGTGGCCGAACTCGTCGTGCCAGAAGGCGCCGTGGAGCGCGTAGCTGCCGCTGAAGTACTGGATGTAGGGGACGTCTTGGATCGAGTACGGGCCGTCGCTCACGGTGTCGGCGTCGCCGTCCATCGTCGCGGCGACGTGTTTGTCGCGGATGCGGAAGGTCCCCATGATCGTCTCGTGCCCCGTGCGTCCCGACGAGACGATCGTCGCGAACACCGCGCGGTCGCCCTCGAACGCGACGAGCGTCTGCCGCTTCAGGTTCACGTCGATCCACTTCTCGCCCGCGGCGAGCTTGTCCGGCGCCGGGCCTTGCTCGGTCTTCGTGCCGTCGATGCCGCGCATCCACCAGCCTTCGTCGGTCTCCGAGTACTCGGTACCGTCGATGGTCACGGTCTCGCCGGTGAGCTGCACGATCGTCTGGCGATGAAGCGCGCCGCCGCGCGCGACCTTCTTCTTGTTGTTCGCCATCGAGAACTTGTGCGCGTAGATCGACGTGATGAAGCCGATCGGGAGGTGCCACGCCTTCTTTGCGCCACCGTCCGCGGCGACATCGCTCGAGGCGACGTCGAGCCAAAGCCCCTTGAACTCCGACCGCGGCTTCGCGACGTAGACGCGATCCGCCGGCGCGACGAGCCCGTCGTTCGTCCGCCACCACGACGAATTGTTCGACGAAAATAGGCGATCGAGCGACAGGTAGAACCCTTTGACCATGCGGCGCGCGACCGGGCCGCCGTCTTCGCGGAGCTCGTCGAGCGTGATTTGCACGGGCGCGCTCGCGTCGACGTCGCGCATGTACCAAGGCTTCCCGTCGTCCTGCGGCTGCTGCAACGGCGCAGCCGCGTCGCTGCCGAGGGCGCTCGCGCCGCCGTCGTCCGCGTACGGATCGTCGTTGTCGGGCGACGGAGCTCTCTTCGCCTTCGGCTTCGAGAGCCACGGCTCGAACTTCAGCCGGTCTTCGCGCGACGGGACCTGCCGGTAGATCGGCGTCCCGTTCGTCGTGTTCGCGCCGTACGTGTACGGCGTGATCGCGTTGAAGTCGGGCGCGCGCGAGCCTTTGACCTTGGGATGATTGAGATCGGTCGTCGCGTATTTCCCGCAGACGAATCCGCCCGCGACGAGCTCGTACCAACCTTCGACGCAGTTCGATTTCTTGTGCGGCGTCGCGATGACCGGCGCCTTCGTGCCGTGGCGAAGGTACCCGAGCTTCACGACCTTCGAGTCCGACGTCGCGCGCTTCGCGTCGCTCGGCGGCCACTCCATGTCGCTGAGGACGATCGCCTGCATGACGGTCGCGGCGACGTACGGACCGTCGTACGGCGCCACACCTGCATCGACGGCTCCCGCAGCGGCGGACGACGCGGCCGCGATCGGATTCGCAGGTCCGCCTTGGGCGCCAACCGCGCGCGGATCGGTCGGCTTGCTCGCCGCGACGGGCCCCGGTTGCGCCGGATCCTGCGGCGTCGGAGGCTTCTGCTCGCTGCACGCGCCCACCATCGCGACGAGCGCGAGCGGGGCGACGAAGAGGAGCAGGTCGGTCATCGTGCGCATTGCGGATGCGGAGGTTTTCGCGCCCGCCGAGCGTGCGAGAAGCGCGCGCGGTCGGGACGGGGTATCTAGTACCGCGGTGGGGTCGTGTCGAACCAGTTCTCGGCGTTTCCGTCGGCGTGCAGGTAGCACGCCGACATTCATCGATAGGCTCTTCATTTCGCTCCGGGAGTGCTCGGGCCGTCTCGTTCGTCTAAGGATGTGGGAGAGAGCGCAGCGAGCGACGTGCCAAACGCAATTCGCAGGGAAAACGCGAGAGTGAAGCGACCTCAGCCGTCCATGGGCGTGGGCGAGTGGGGATGGTCGCGTGGGTGAACGGACGCGCGCGGCGATCGTTTCGAGGCTCGGCCGCGGGGCCGCGGAGAGCGCACCGACGGCGCCGCACGCGACGCCTCGACCGCCGAAGAAGGGCGCGCGGAGGAGCGGGCCCGAGCGCTTCTGGGATCCGCGGCGCTGG
>JAYVXB010000082.1:0-8330 GCA_043785585.1 Deltaproteobacteria bacterium
GTAGCAGTCCTTGCAGTACCCCCACAGCTCGCCCGTTCGCGAACCGCGCGTGAAGCGCAGCGGCTCGCTCCGCTCCCAGATGCCGCGCAGGCTGTCGTCGCGCACGTTGCCGCCGACGTACGCGGCGCTCGGAAGCGACGGACATCCCTTCACTCCGCCGTCGGACTCGATCCCGAGGACGGAGCGACCGGCGCCGCACGATCCCCTTCGCCCGAGCGGGAGATGCCCGCGCAGCAACGCCTCGAAGGGCCCGTAGTACCCGAGGTTGTTGCCAGCGACGATGCGAACGTCGGCCGCGTCGGCGCGCCGCTTGATGCGCGCAACGGCAGGCATGACTTCGATCAGGTGAAACGGCTCGAGCAGCAACGACGGATCGTCCGCCGCGCGACCGCTCGCGACCGTGAGCTGGAGCTGCCACGAGTGCGCGCCCGCGCCCACGATCTCGTCGAAGATCGCGTCGAGCTCGCGCCGGTTGCTCCGCCCGATCTGCGTGTTCGCCGAGACCTGCACCCCTTCCGCCGTCAGGTTCTTCATCGCGGCGAGGGCGGCGGCGTGGCTGCCGACCCAAGCGCGCAGCGAATCGTGTGTCGCCGCGATCCCGTCGACCGAGACCGACACGCTCATGATCCCCGCTCCCCTCGCCGCTCGCGCGCGCTCGCGCGTGATGCCGCGCCCGCCGGTGACCATCGTGCATTCCATTCCGCGCTCGCGGATGGCGCGGACGATCTCGGCCCACCCGTCGTGAAGGTACGCCTCGCCTCCGATGAGCGTGACCTCGAGGACGCCGAGGTCCGCCATCTGGCGCACGACGTCGAGCGCATCGGTCGTCGTGAGCTCATCGGGCCGCGCTCGGCCGGCGCGCGAGCTGCAATGACGGCACGCGAGATCGCAGCGCAACGTCAGCTCCCAAACGGCGTTGATCGGCTTTGCGCGGCGATCGACGGGACGCGCGGCGTCCGCGAGCGGAAGGCGAACGCGCGGAGGCGACGGAGCGAGCGGGAGCTTCATCGTCCGCTCGCGAACGTCAGCTCACGGCGCGCGCGAGCTTCTCGAGGCGTGCGGGGGGCGCGCCGTAGCAAGGCGAGCACGTGATGTAGAGACCGCCCGCGTCGTCGTCCCTGCACGACGACAGCCGGTAGCAGGCGTGAATGCACGCACACGGCGAGCTCGCGTCGCATTGCGAATCCCAACCGGCGTCGTAACCGAAGCAGCCGCCGCCTGGACCCTGCGCGTTCAAGCAATACTCGGTGCCGAGTCCGCAGCGCCTTCGATCGTAGTCGCACGCGAACGTGCCGCTGCCCGCGCCACCGTCGGGCGGCCCGGGCGACGTCCACGCGTCGAGCGTGTCGTCGCCGCGATCCTTGGCGGCGTCGACGGAGCTCGTCGAGTCAGCAGTGGCGTCTCGGATCGAGTCGGCGTCCTGCGTCGTCGCGTCTGCCGCTTGCTCCGCTGTCGTCGCCGACGGCGCGCACCCAGCGACCACGAACGTCGCTCCGTACGCGAGCCATTGAGCGCGACTCACGCGCGAACGCAGCCGCACGTCGGCGCGCTTCGCGGGCACGTGGACGGCGTCGCAGAACGGGCAGCGTGCTTCGCGACGCTTGATGTAGCAAGCGCAAGCACCGCACACGTCGAAGGCATCCATGATGGACGGAGCCTAGCACCCGACCGCCGGAGCGGGCGCCGATGGGCCGGCACATCGGTTGCTCAACGCCCACCGAACCACGAGCGCGGGAGCCGCATTTCCGCGCGATGAGCTCCCGAAGCACGACCGCCGACGTGACGCGACGATCATGCTGACCGAGGACGAACGTTGACACCTTCACTCCTTCGGAGGACTCGCCATGATTCGTCGAGCTTTGCCTGCTTGCCTCTTGGTCTTCGCCGCGACCGCTGCGTCGCTCGTGCACGAACGCGACGCGCTCGCCTGCGGCGGTTGCTTCCACCCGCCGCCGCCGCAGCAGCACCCGACGGAGGTCGAGAGCGTCGTCACCGATCACCGCATGGTGTTCTCGATCTCGACGACGCAGACCGTCCTCTGGGATCAGATTCGCTACAGCGGCAACCCGAGCGAGTTCGCGTGGGTGTTGCCCGTGAAGCCCGGCGCGCGCATCGAGCTGTCGCACGACGAGTGGATGGCGGCGCTCGATCAGGCGACGCGGAGCCAGGTGACCGGGCCCGCGCCGAAGCAGTGCCCCGTGACGTACCCGACGTACGGAGGCGGCGGAGGTGGAGGCGGTGGAGGATGCGCGTTCGGGAGCGCGTCCTCGGACACGAACAGCAGCTTCGGCGGTGGCGGGGATGCCGGCGTGACCTCCGCCGACGGTGGGGCCTCCGACTCCGGCGTCGTCGTGATTCGGCAAGACGTCGTCGGTCCGTACCAGACAGTGACCGTGCGCGCATCGGCGGGCGAGGCGCTCCAGACGTGGCTCACGCAGAACGGATTCGACGTCCCTGCCGCGCTCGAGCCTACGCTCGCCGCCTACACGGCGGAGGGCTTCGACTTCATCGCGCTCAAGCTCCGCCCGGGCGTGGGCGTTCGCGCGATGCAGCCCGTGCGCGTCGTCACCGCCGGCGCCGACACCTCGCTGCCGCTCCGCATGATCGCCGCGGGCATCGGCGCGCACGTCGGGCTCGAGCTCTACGTGATCACCGAAGGGCGCTACCACCCGCAGAACTTCCCCGACGTGAAGGTCGACTTCTCGCAGCTCGCGTGGGACCCCTACCAGCAGCGCTCGAATTTCGCGCAGCTCGAAGCGGCCGCGCTCGCATCGGGCGACGGTCGCGGGTGGATCACGGAGTTCGCCGGCAAGCTCGGCTACGGCGTGAGCGGGCTCTATCAGTCGACGTGCATGCCGATCGATCTCCCGCCCGTCGCGTGCGATGCGTCCGCGCCGACCGATGCGTCGCGCCCGAGCAGCGACGCGGCATCGTCCGACGCGAACGATGGCGAGGCGCTCGACGGCGACGTGGGCGATGCGCTCGCCGATGCCAGCCACGCGGACGCGGCGACGTGCACGACGCCGCAGCAGCCCGCGCCGTGCGACGACTTCTCCGTCGCGACGGACTTTCTTCACTCGGCGGACATCTGGATCACGCGCCTCAAGGCGGACCTCCCCGCGGGTGCGCTCGCCGTCGGCGATCTGCGGCTCGAGCCCGCGCCGTACCAGCAGACGATGACGAACGTGCACGCCACCGAGACGCTCACGGACCCGAGCTACGATCCGTGCCCGAAGGCGCAGGCGTCACCCGACGCGAGCGGCGGCGGATCGAGCTCCGGTTGCGCATGCACGACCGCGCACGAGGACGGGGGCATGGGGAGCTACTTCCTCATCGCGTTCACCGCGCTCGTCGCGAGCACGATCCTGCGGCGGCGTCGCGCCTGAATCTGCGGAGACGCTTTGGACAGTCGTTGGGTCTACGTGCGTCGCGCCCGTTCGTAGGCGAGCTCGCGCAAGCGCACGACGAGATCATCCCGGAACGCGATGAGGCGCTCGGGAACGACGCCGCCCGGAAGGATCGCCTCCGGCCCAATCGTCAGCTCGCCCAAGACCCACGCGACCGTCGCAGGATCGGCGCCGGCGTCCTTCTTCTCCGCGTCCGCGAATGCGCGCTCGAGATCGGCGCCGGCCTCTAGGAGCACTCGGAGATCGACGAGGTCCCTGATCTCGTTGCGCGATAGGAGCGTGCAGATCTTGTTCGCGACGATTTCGCGAAGCGTGTCGACGCGAATGGCGCCGAACGACGTCTTTTCGGCCTCGATCATCGGCGCGCGATCGATGACGAGGTCGACGATGCACTCCTCGTCACCGCGCACTACGTTCGACCGCCGAAAATCAGCGTAGACCTGCATCGGCGTCGCCACTGCGCCGCACGCTCGCGCCGCGTCGGTGAGAGCGCGCGCGGGCTCGGCCAGATCGATCTCGGGCGGCGCGAAGAAATCGAGATCGTCGGTGTCGCGGTGCGCGAAGTAGAATCCCGCGAGCGCAGCGCCGCCGGTGAGAAACATCCGCGACTCGCGTGCGAAAAACGCGTCGAGGAGCTCGCGCTGCAGCGGCGTGAGCCGGCTAGGTCGCGCCGAGGAGGCCATCGTGGCGCCAACCGTCGAAGAGCCACTCCCAGAATTGCCGACGCCGGCCAAGGTGCCGCTGGATGTGCGTCCAGTTCTCGAGAATGTCGTCGATGCTGAGGTACTGCCAGACTTCGCCGACGCGCGCCTCACGCATGATTCGCGCTTGCCACTGCGCACGGGCGTCACGGTCCGCGGTGCGGAGCTTTTCGCGCAGCTCGGCCTCGGTCACGGGTACGTCCCAGAGGAACCAGGGGCGATCGCGCATCGTGCCGATAGGCTAGCACCGTGGACGGGAAGGCGCGCGGAGGAGGCGATGACCGGGTCGCGGCTCAGAACTCTTCGACCTCGTCGAAGATCTGCACCGCGTCGGGCTTCAGGTTCATCGCCGCGCCGGGAAACTTGCGGTCCTTCATCGCGAGCATCGACGCCATGTCGTCCCACACGCTGATCGACATCGCCTTGCCGGACTTCGAATCGGACGTGTGCCACGCGCTCCGAAATCCCGGCTGCGCTTTCATCCACGCGCGAAACTCGCCCATCAGCGCCGCGTCGTCGTGCGCGTGGGGTTTCTTGTCGAACGTTGCAATGCGGATCACCATGGCGATCTCCCTCCCCTTCCAGCGAGCAGACTACGCCGACATCGCGAAGGTCCTACTTTGTACCTTGGCGTCTTCGCGCCTTGGCGGTCCAAACATCTCACTGTAGACACGCCGACCACCCGACTTGCCGAAGTCGCTCCTAGGCAGCGCGCTCCATCGCAGCGCCAGCTCTCACCGCGAGAGGTTGGACCGCCAAGGCGCCAAGACGCCAAGCCAAGTTAGGGGAGCTGCGTCCGGACGATGCGGCGGATTCCCTCCTTGATGAGGGGGACGTTGAAGTTGATGAGCAAGGCGAGCTCACGGCGCGTCGCCTTCCAGGTACGCGAGCACCTGCGCCGTGTGGACGGGTGCAAGCCCGGCGATCGCCTTCAGCTCCACGATCAGTTGCTCTCCAACGAGGAGGTCGAGACGGCCTTCCCCGACGACGTGTCCCTTGTACTCGACGAGCGTCACCAGTTGCCTCGTGAAGGGAATGCCACGCATCTCGAGCTCGATGCAGAGCGCGTTCTCGTAGACCATCTCGTCATAACCGGGCCCGAGCGTCGCATGCACCTCGAACGCCGCATCGACGACTGCGTGGGCCCACGCGTCGACCTCGGCGCTTGGTTCCTTCCTTGGCGTCTTCGCGTCTTGGCGGTCCATACATTCACTGTCGGCACGCCAACCACCGAGTTGCCGAAAATCGCCCTCGCACGAGAGCTCCCGTAGGAGTGCCAGCTTTTTCTGCGAGAGGTTGGACCGCCAAGGCGCTTCTTCCTTGGCGTCTTCGCGCCTTGGCGGTCCAAACATCTCCCTATCGACACGCCGTCAACCCCAGTTGCCGAAGTCACGGCTCCCTCGAGAAGCCGCCCGGAGTAGTGCGAACGCCCCCGTGCGCTATCCTGCGCGCATGCATCCTTTCTTCTCACGCATCCGCATCGCTTCGCTCGCCCTCGTCCCGCTCAGCGCCTCGCTCGCGTACGGCGGCGGCGCCTGCTCGAGCCAGGGGCCGAACATCCACAACACCGAAGACTCCGGCACCATCGTCCCCGAGTCCGGCGTCCCTGGTGGCCCGTGCACCGCCGTCGGCGGCGGGTTCCCCGAGCCGCACTGCACGACCGATTCGGTGCCGCCCGTGTGCCCGAACGCGAACCAGTGCGTCATCAACGAAGCGCAATGCGGCAGCAAGTCGACGTGCATGCCGCTCGCGGACAACGCCGCGAAGACGAAGCTCGACTTCCGCATTCGCCGCCTCAACGTCATCACGCCCGACGCGCTCGCGAGCGGCTTCATCCAAAACGTCGTCGTCGATCACGGCATCACGCTGAACGCACACCAGTGCGGCGAGTACGGCGATGGCGCGTTCAACTGGCTCGTTCGGATCGACAAGACGACCGGGATGATCACGACCGGCGGCGCGCCGCCGTCGACCGATCCGTTCGGCCTCGGCTACTGCTTCGTGAGCACGACGGCGTCGGGCAGCGGCATCCACGTGACGTCGGTGACGGCAAAGGGGACGCTTTCGGGCAACACGTTCTCGACGGATCCCGTCGACAAGCTCAACGTGCCGATCTTCGTCAACGGCGACGCGAACCAGCTCATCATCTTGCCGCTCTCGAACTTGTCATTGAAGAACGTCACGTACTCGGCCGACGGCAAGTGCATCGGCGCCTTCAACTACCCCGCGCTCGACAATACCTGCTCGGATTCGCGCAGCGACTGCGCGCGATGGCACACCGACGGCGCGCTCGGCGGGTTCATCACGCTCGAAGAGGCCGACGCCGTGCCGATTCCGCAGCTCGGGAACAAGTCGCTCTGCGTGATGCTGACGAAGTCGACGCCGGGGCCGGACAACCTGCATTGCAAGCGCGACGCGAACAACAAGATCGCGTTCCAAGGCGACTACTGCTCGACGACGAAATCGCCGGGCGGATGCGCGGACAGCTATTGGCTCGCGGCGACGTTCGCGGCGTCGGCGGTGAAGATCAATGACGTGTCGGCGGATCCGCTGTGCAACGGCGCGCGCTCGGGCGACGCGGGAACGGACTGAGCTCGACGAGACGGCCGCAACGACGACCGCGCTGCTCTCGATCGCGACGCGGCTGATCAGTGCCGGAGGGGATCAACCTTCGTTAGAAAGCGCGTTCCTCCGGCGTGCGTATTCCGCGAGCCTCGCGTCGAGGCGGCGGATGACGACGATCGCGAAGACGCCCGCGCCGACGTTCGCTACGTACGCCAGCGTGTCGCCCGCGTGCGCCAAGAGCCACGATTCGAGCGCGAAGAGTCGCACGAAGTACATCGCGACCGGCGCGACCCAGAACGCCCACCACGTCCGAAGCGGCGCACGGCGTTGCGGAGTCGCGGTCGCGTGCGCGGCGGCTTGCACGCGGTATCCGCCGACGCCGTCGTCCTCGCGCGGCCGCGGCGGCGCCTCGGGTACGCCGTTCGGATCGATCGCGGCGTCGAGCGAACGCAGCGCCTGGTACGGCCGATAGAGACTGACGATCGGAACGAAGAACGCGCGAGCGCCGCTCCGGCCCAACGTCGCGGGCAGCGCCGCACCGTGCGCACGCGCCGCGCGGAACGCCGATCCGAACCAACGCAAGAAGAAGACGGCGCCGAGGAGGAACGTCCCCGCGTTGAGCGCTCCTTCCGCACCGGCGCGGTCATCCATCGCGCGCAGGAACGCGTTCTGAAGATCGACGGGCAAGAGGGCAAGGCGCACCTCGAGAAGCGCGACATGAATCAGCAGACCGAGGTGCGCGGCGACCGCGAGGACCAAGTACGCGGACGCGATGCGCGCACGCGAGCGTTCGTCGCGGAGCTCACGCGAAGCAGCGAGCGCTCCCGACACGTGGGCTCGAGGGGCGCCCATCATCCGCTCGCCACGCATCCCATCGCGCTCGTCCCCGCGTCGAGCGCCTGGGCCGGCTTGCACGTCGTGCCGTGCGGACACGCGGGCTTCCCCGCGCTGCAGTCGATGAAGCAGCCGAGCTTGCCCGTGCCGCCGTCCGCGCCGGGCACCATGCACGTCCGGCCGTTCGGACAACCGGCGGACGGCGGATCGCACGGGAGGACGCACGTCCCGGCGATGCACGCATTGTTGCTCGGGTCGCATGCGTCTGCGCATCGCGTATCTTCGTTCGCCGCTTTCGGCCCGACGCACGCGCGCGCGGGGACGTCGGTACCGAAGGGGACGTCCGTGCAGACGAGTGGCGACGGGCATAGGGTCGTCGAGCAGTCGCGCAGGCAAGAGCCCCCGTAGCCGACGGTGTGCTGACCCGAGCAGTTGATGTTCGCCACCGGCGTGCACACGGCGAGCGTGCAGACGTTGTTGTCGTCCTTGCACTGAAGTCCGCTCTCGCAAACGCCGTCGACGGACGTGTCTGCGACGCCGGGCAGGTTTCCGCCGCCGCCCTTTTTGCAGACGCCGGCGTCGGCGTCGCACGAGTAGAGAATCGGACACGTCCCGTTGCGCGCGCAAGGAAACGTCCCAACGTCGTCGAGGACGCCGCTCTCCGTGCAAGCGGCAACCGCGAGCGCAGCTCCGATCGCCGTCGCGAAGACGACGCGCGGGCTCATCGCTGCGCCGCCTTTGGCGAGCCGGTCGGAACGAGCGGCGCATCGACTCCCCAAATGAAGATCGGGATCGCCGCGACGATGCCGACGGCGCCTGCACC
>JAYVXB010000083.1:0-8317 GCA_043785585.1 Deltaproteobacteria bacterium
CCCGCCGGAAAGCGCCAGTTTCTCACGTCGCTCGCGACGCAGTTTGCGACGGAGTTGTCTTCGCCCGTTGCGCTGACCGTTTGCACTTCGCCGCCTGGACCGATCGCGAGCGTCACGCCGACGTTGACGCTCTGGCGCGTCGACGGACTCTTGTCCCAACACATGCGCGACACGCCGATGCGATGCTGTCCGATGACACCCTGAATCTGCCCTTGCGTGAGGCACTGCCCAGGCGGCTTCGGTCCGTCGTTGCCGCTCGTAGCGTTCGGATCGACCGTCGGGCGGTTGACGCCGAGGCCGCCGCTCAGCGAGAAGCCGCCGCTCGATGCCGTGCTGCTGGGCGCGGGCTTTGCGCCGGTGCCCATGGCGACGGGGCCGGGCCCGGTCCTCGGTCCACCCGTGCCGGAGGCTTGTGGGAGTGGCGACGCGGGATCGTCCTGCTGACCCGTGGGTTGCGGCCCGCCCGTCGGGGCTTGCGTGGGAGCGACGCTCGACGGCATTTGGATCACGACGGGTGCGGGCGCGACGGCCGGCTGCCGCAAGAAGAGCGCGAGCGCCGCGGTGATACCGAACGCAGCTGCGAGAACGATCATCGCGATCGCGATCCACGGGGGCGGCTTCTTCGACGACGCCTCCCTTGCGTCGACGGCCGTGGCCGTCGCGGCGAGCACGGGCGGCGGCGCCTCGGCGTACGATGGCGACGGGAGTGGCGTTCCGAGGCTCGCGGACATCGCGGCGGCCCCGGATGCGGACGGCGACGCGAACGGATCGGGGGCGACGCGTGAGTCGCGCGGCTCTTCGCGCATCGCCATCGTCGCGTCGTCGAGCCGTTCGGCGCTCGCGACGCCGAGTCGCGACGTGATCGGTACGACGTTGCTACGCGCTGCGATCGCGGCGGCGGAAGGGCCGTACGGCGTTCGCGCGGGCGGTGGAATCGGTGACGTCGCGGGCGCGAGCGGAGTGCCGGACGCATGACCACGCGGTGGCGCGCTCGGTCGCGCCGACGCGGGGCGGCTGGCTCTCACGTCCGGCGGCGAGGGCGTCATGAGGGACGTGCGCCCGCCTGTCGCGGCCTCGCGGACGATCGTGGCGAGCTCCGCGAACGCGCGCACCGGGCGCCACTCTTCGAGCCCCTCCTGCCACACGAGCGAGTCTTCGGTCACCGCGCCGAGCGCCGCCTTGCGACGAATCTCCGCGATGCGGATCGGGCCGACGGGCACACCGTTGATCGCCGCGTACCATTCGTCCGCCGCGGACAGCTCGGCGAGATCGAACGACGCGGAGATCTCTTCTTCTTTTCCGACCGAGCTCTTGAACGCGCCCGCGAGCGCGCCGCTCCTCTCGCCCCCGCTCGTGGCGGGCTTCGGTGGCAGAGACCCTGCGCGCGGCGCCGCGGGCTTCGCCGACGCGAGGCTCGTCGCGAGCGGTCCCACGCGAGGCGCTGCGGGTTTCGTCGCAGGACGCGGCGCAGCCGGCCCCGCGGGAGACGCTGGCCTCGCCACCCCTGGCGGCGCGGGTGAGCCCGGCGAGCCGGCCGCATCGGCCGAAGGCGCTCGCGACGCGACGCTCGACTCGGTGACCTCGGCGCGCACTTCGATTTGGTGCCCGCACTTGCGGCACTTCATCCGCACCGTCTTGCCGGCGATCTTGTCGTCGGCAATCTGGTACTTCGCCTTGCACTGGTCGCAAATGAACTTCACGCGCCTCGGGACAAGTTAGCGCGAACCCTGGCCGTCGCGCGAGAGGTTAGAGCAGCTTCAGCAGGTGCTCTTTGATCGACGCGCGCGTTTCGGCGTCCGGAGCACCGTGAACGCACCGCTCCCACATCTCGACCGCCTTGTGCTTGAAGCCCGCCTTTTCGTAGAGCACCGCGAGGTTCTTCAGCGCGGGGAAGTGCCGCGGATTCAGGTCGACCGCGCGCTCGAGCTCTTGGATCCCTTCGTAGACCAAGCCCTTTTTCCCGAGGAGCAAGGCGAGGTGGAAGTGTAGGCGGTACGAGAGCGGGTCGATCTGCACGCCGCGTTTCAGTTGCTCGATCGCCTTCTCGATGTTGCCCGCCTTGTACGCGGCGATGCCGTCGTTGAGCGCGGCCTCGGCCTCGGCGCTGATCACTTCGGGATCGCGGTCGGGCGTCGGCGCGTGCGTCGAGTCGCCTTTCTTCGCCTTCTCCTTCGAAGCGAACGCGCGGTTGATCGCGGCGACGACGTCGGCCAAGCGGAACGGCTTCTCGATGTACTCCTCGATGCCGTAGCTCTGCTTCAAGTCCTCCGCGATCCGCCACCCGCGGTAGACGGCGCTGATCATCACGATCGGAATGTGCCCGTATTTCTCGCTCCCCTTGATCCGGCGCGCGATGTCGAAGCCGTGGAGCTCCGGGAGCATCGCGTCGAGCACGATGAGATCCGGAACGTGCTCCTTCACGAGGCGAAGCGCGAGGAGGCCGCGATCGGCCTCGATGGTGCGGTAGCCCTTGTCGCTCAAGAGCCTCTTGAGCATCTTTCGGATGTCGGCCTCGTCGTCGACGATCAAGACGAGCTTGCCGCTGCCAGCGGTCATGTTGGCGGCGGCTTGTCCCGCTCGGATGCGAAGGTCGTCGGGCAGCGCCGTGACCGACGAAATCTCGGAGCCCATGTTGCCGAAGTCGGTCGTCGACACCTCGGCCTCTTCGCCGGCCCGCTCCATCGCTTCGTCGACGATCGCGCGCGGCGGCTCGGGAGGAATCGACGGCGGCTTTTGCTGACCCGACGGCTTCGTCTGCGCGGACGTCGCCACTTGCCGCTCCGTCGGCGCGTTGAGCCCGAGCTGCTTCAGCGTCTCTTCCGGGACGCGCGGCCCGAGGTAATACATCTCGCCGCCGAGCTTCGCGTCGTACGCCTCTTGGATCGTCCGCGTGATCGTCGCGGGGACGGCGATGTACGGGTAGACCTTCTTCCCGGTGACGAACTCGAGCTCGTCGATGACACGCTTGTCGCTCGGATCGCTCATCGCGAGGAAGATGCGATCGCCGCGCATCAGCACGGGGAGGATGCCGTGCGACTCGCTCACCTCGCGCGGCACGACCTCGAGATGCTCGAGGAGGATCGCGACCTGCGTCAGATCGATCCCGGGAACCCCGTGCTGCTCGGAGAGCGTGCGCAACGCATCGAGCTCGTCGGCCCCGGGTGAGTCGCCCACCTTGGCTCCCGGCTGCGGCGCGACGAGCTTGCGCTGGAGCAGGATCTTCCCGAGCGGGCGCTTTTCGTCGTTCGACATGGATCAGAACGCTCCTCAGCAGAGTACGCGCGGGGGGCCGTTCTGGACAACGATATGAGTCATCCTTCTTCGGCGCCGGCCTGGGCTCGGGTCATTCGCTCGATGGCGGCGGCCTTGAACGAGGCGTATTCGCCGCGTTCGATCGCCGTGCGAGCGCCGCGGACGAGCTCGCCGTAAAAGTGCAGGTTGTGAAGCGAGAGGAGCCTGAGAGCCAGGATCTCGCCGGCGAGGTAGAGGTGGCGCAGGTACGCGCGCGTGAAGACGCGGCCGCTCGCGTCCGGCGCGCACGCGGCGCATGCGCACTCGGGATCGATCGGAAGCGCGTCGCGCCGGTAGCGGGCTTGCTTGATGACGACGCGGCCGAACCGCGTGAGCGCCTGACCGTTGCGCGCGTTGCGCGTCGGGAGCACGCAGTCGAACATGTCGACGCCGTGCTCGATCGCTTCGAGCAAATCGCGCGGCGTGCCGACGCCCATCAAGTAGCGCGGGCGCGTCGCATCGAGCTTGTGCGCGACGGCGGCGAGCGCCTCGTACATGCGTGGGATCTCTTCGCCGACCGAGAAGCCACCGAGCGCCAGGCCATCGAAGCGTTTCCCGTCGACCTCGAGCGCGGCGAGCTCTTCGGCGTGGGCGACGCGCAGGTCCGCGAAACACGCACCTTGCACGATTCCGAAGAGCGCCTGACGCGCGGGTCTCGGCGTCGCCAGCGCGCGTCGCGCCCATCGCGTCGTCTGCGCGACCGCGGCCTCGACGACGTCGCGCGACGATTGACCGGGCGGACAGATGTCGAGCTGCATCTGGATGTCCGCGCCGAGGAGCCCTTGCACCGTCACGGCTTTCTCGGGCGTGAGCTCGTGCGCCGAACCGTCGAGATGCGACCGGAACGCGAAGCCTTCTTCGGTCGCCTTCACGAGCGATTTCCCCGCGCCTGCGCCGAGCGAGAACGCTTGGAACCCGCCCGAGTCGGTGAGCATCGCGTGAGGCCAGCGCGCGAACGCATGCAAGCCGCCGAGCTCGGCGATGAGGTCCGCGCCCGGTCGGAGCCACAGGTGGTACGTGTTGCCGAGGACGATGCGTGCGCCCGTCGACGCGACCTCCTCGGGCGAGAGCGTCTTCACGCTCCCTTGCGTTCCGACCGGCATGAACGTCGGAAGGTCGACCTCGCCGTGCGGCGTGACGAGGATGCTGCGACGCGCGTGTCCGTCGGTCGCGAGGACGCGGAACGAGAATCCCTCGGTCACGCGTTCGTCTCCGCGTCGGCGCGCCACAAGAGCATCGCATCGCCATACGAAAAGAAGCGGTAGCTCGCGCGAACCGCCTCGGCGTACGCCGCGAGGACGCGCTCCGTCCCGGCGAACGCGCATACCATCGCGAGGAGGGTCGACCGCGGCAAGTGGAAGTTCGTCACGAGCGCGTCGATCACCCGGAACGAGTAGCCCGGCTGGATGAGGAGACGCGTCTCGGCGTCGCCCGCGCGGACATGGCCGATGCGATCGGGATCCGCGGCGCTCTCGAGCGCGCGCGCGACCGTCGTTCCGATCGCGACCACCGGCGCGCCGCGCTCTCGAGCGCGCGCGATGATGTCGGCCGTCGTGCGCGAGACGCGGTAGCGCTCGGAGTGCATCGGGTGCTGATCGAGATCGTCGACCGTCACGGGTTGAAATGTCCCCAGGCCGACGTGCAGCGTCGCCGTCGTGACCTCGCAACCGCGCACGGCGAGGCGCCCGACGAGCGCCTGCGTGAGGTGAAGGCCCGCGGTCGGGGCCGCGATCGCGCCATCGACGCGCGCGAACACGGTCTGGTAGCGATCCGCGTCGGCTTCGTCGTCGTCGCGCTTGATGTACGGCGGGAGCGGGACGTGACCGCACGCGCGAATCGCGGCGTCGACCGACTCGCCCGACGGCGTAGAGAGCGCGACCTCGAGCAGCCCGTCGTCGTCGTCCGCGCGCCGGAGGAGTCGCACCATGAGTCGACCATCGCCGACGCGGACGTCGGAGCCGAACTTCAGCGGCTTGGACGACTTGCCGAGCGCGCGCCACACCTCGACGACCTTCTCTTCGCCGGGAGCTAGCTCCATCGTTCGCTCGTCGATCCGTCGCACGAGGAAGATCTCGACGCGTCCGCCGGTCTCGCTCTTGTTGCCGAGGAGACGCGCGGGAATGACGCGCGTGTCGTTCAGCACGACGACCGCGCCGGACGGGAGGAGCGACGGAAGTTCCGCGACCGTGCGGTGTTCGATCGCGCCGGCGCCCTTCGGCAGATGGAGGAGCCGCGCCGACTCGCGATCCTCTGCGGGGCGCTGGGCGATCAGCTCGGGCGGGAGCTCGTAGTGGAACGCGTCGACGCGCATGGCAGAGCGCGCGGAATTACCGTGCGCCGCTCAGCTTGTCGAGGACGGCGTCGTTCGCGACCGAGCTCAGGCAGTCATCCGTGCCGGGTGACCCTCCGCGTCGGCGCACGTCGGCGCCGACTCGAGGGAACCACCGGGGAGCTTCGCGCGAAGGAAACGCGCGAGCTCGGAGAGATCGTAAGGCTTCGGCACGAAGCCGACGGCGCCGCAGTCGGCGCGGAGGAGCTGGCGCTCGCTCAGGTGGTACGCGCTCGTCAGGACGACGCGCATCTCGGGGAATCGCTCGCGAAGCTTTCGGGCGAGCTGGATGCCGTTGGTCCCGGGCATCATCAGGTCGAGGATCGCAATGTCGACCGGCGGAGCGTCCTTGAGGGCCGCGATCGCCGAGTCCCCGTCGCAGGCCGTCACGACCTCGAAGCCTTCAATCCGAAGGCCGATGGCCAACACGCGCGTGTGGTTGGCTTCGTCGTCGACGACCAGAACTCGGGGCAAGGTAACCTCCGGCTTTAATCTTCGGCACGGAGCCGGGGTTCCAATCGCGTGGCGCCCGCTCCGTGCCTGACCGAATACCGAGCAAGCTGCGTGCCGCGTCTCCTTTCGGGATCACGTCGAGCGTTATCGAGTCGTTGACGTGTCCACGCGCCTTCCTGTCGACCGTGCCCCTTTCACCTTTGCAGCCCAGCCAGCATTCCACGTTGCACGGGCGCAAGGCGTGGTCCGCCTTGCGTCGACACATCCGTTGCGGTTACACGGGCGGCAGATGCGAACAGCTCTCTCGATCGCGGCGTGCCTCGTCCTCGCCGGTTGCCCCGATCGCGAGGCGCCGAAAGAGACTCCGCGCCCCACGAGCAGCTCCGCCACGGGGTCGGCGACGACGCTCGCGATGGTTCCGTCCGCGAGCGTCGCGAAGGGGCCGAACGCACCGGCGCTCGAGCTCGCGCGGAAGGCGATCGCTTGCAAGTGGGAGGCGACGGCGCCTTCGCAGGATTGCGAGGACGCGAAGGCGTGGCGCGAGGCGCGCGACGTCTTCGAAGGCGGCCGTGCCGACGCGGTTCTCGTCGGGCTGCTCGAAGACTCCGACGATCGTGCGCGTCACCTCGGCGCGTGGAACCTCAACGTCTTCGGCGAACGGTACCGAACCGACAAAGCGCTCGCCGAGCGGATCGTGCTCGTCGCCGAGCGCGAGAAGAGCGAGCGCGTCGCGGCGCCGCTCGGCGCGGCGTTGTCGCGCATCGACGTCGAGCGAACGGAAATGTTCGACCGCGTCCGCGCGATCGCGATGAAGCACGCGCTGCTCGCGTTGCGCACGAGCCTTGCGGCGACGTTGGCGAAGAACAACCTCGCGTCGCTCCCGGCGTTCACGCTCACGCTCGATCTCGTGCGCGATTCGGAGAAGGACGTGCGCGCGGCGGCGCTCGGATCGCTCTGGCAGTGCAGCAGTCGTCGCCCCGAAGAGACGTGCCGCGTCTGGCGCGAGAACATCGACCGCACCGACGACGACGAGCTCGCGGCGCGCGCGAGCGACTACCTCACGTGGGCAGGCGCCTGCCAAGCGCACTTCGACGCGCTCCTCGATTCACAGGAGAAGCGCTTCAAGTCGGGTCGCACGAACGCGCCGGCGTTCGCGAAGGCGCTCGGCAACTTGTGCGAGGACGTGAAGGCGACCTCGACGCAGAAGGCCCGCGCGACCGACTTGCTGAAGCGGATGGTCGAGCAGAAGCTGACGCAGAAGTACGTTCGCTCGAGCGCGCTCGAGGCCGTCATGCGTTGCGATCCCGCTGGAGGAAAAGCGTTCGTTCAGAAGTTCAGCGAAGACGACGATCCGTTCGTCAAGGAGCGCGCGCACGATCTCCTCAAACCGAAGCGGTGAGACCGGCGACTACTTTCCGTCGAATGTGATGCCGAGCCGCGTCATCTTTCGCCACAGCGTCGTCGGCGAAATCCCGAGCACCTCGGCCGCTCGTT
The DNA here is from genome assembly GCA_043785585.1 of Deltaproteobacteria bacterium. GTDB lineage: Bacteria > Myxococcota_A > Polyangia > Polyangiales > Polyangiaceae > JBBQXV01. Next base: position 7,568 of record JAYVXB010000083.1, read on the forward strand.
CGCGGCTGCCGTCGCTCTCGTGGAGCGCGGTCTCGATCGCCTGACGCTCCGCGGAGTCGACGACGTCCGACAGCGATTTCCCTGCGCCACCGCTGGCCCCCGCGGCGGGCACCGATGCCGGCGGCGGCAGGAGATCGTCGGCGGTGATCACGCCGTTCTGAACGAGCGCCACCGCTTGCTCGATCATGTGCTCGAGCTCGCGGATGTTGCCCGGAAAATCGTACGTCTGGAGCGCGTCGAACACGTTGTCGTGGATGCGCGCGCGCGCGGTCATCTTGCGATTGTACTTGTCGAGAAAGTGACCCACGAGCTCGGGGATGTCTTCGCGCCGCTCGCGCAGCGGCGGGAGCTGGAAGCGCGCGACGTTCAGGCGGTAGTAGAGGTCCTGTCGAAAGCGTTTCTCGGCGACGGCGTTGAGCAAATCCTGATTCGTCGCCGCGACGATCCGGACGTTCACCCGGATGGGCTTGTTCTCGCCGACGCGACGCACTTCGTTCTCTTGAATCGCCCGAAGCAGCTTTGCCTGAAACGTGATCGGCGTCTCGGCGATCTCATCGAAAAAGAAGGTCCCACCGTCGGCCTCCTCGAAGAGCCCTTTGCGCGCGCTGACGGCGCCCGTGAACGATCCGCGCGCGTGACCGAAGAGCTCGCTCTCGAGGAGCGTCTCGGTGATCGCGGCGCAGTTGACGGGCACGTACGGGCGATCGGCGCGCTTCGAGTTCGCGTGAATCGCTTTGGCGACGAGCTCTT
>JAYVXB010000084.1:0-24185 GCA_043785585.1 Deltaproteobacteria bacterium
CGTCATTGCAACTCCGGCGACGTTGCGGCGCTCGGCGTGACGGCATCACGGTGTCGACCCACTGCGCGAATGTCCGTAGCGCGAGTGGGAGGTCGTCCATCGGGCAGTGGCCCCGCGCCGACTCGGCGCGCGTGAACACACGCGACGTCACAGGCCGTGCTCTGGTCCGCGTCGCCCTCTGATCTGCGAGCTGGCGAGCGAAGGTCGAATCCGTCCGGGGCGCCGAATTTGCGCAGCATCAGCACTTCTTGCGCCTGCAGATCGAGGTGCTTACCTGGCGCCGGCGCGCGTTCTGCGGATTGGGGAGTCATGCACGGTCGTTTTGCAACAGAGGTGCCGGCGGGGCTGCGCCCGCTCCAACGCCCTCACCGATCAGGCTGCCCCATGGCAACGGCGTGGTTGATTTCGGCCCTTCACTGGCCCGCGCGAATCTGGGAAGTTGCCCATCCGCCAACTCGTCGAGGCGCTCTCCGAGCAGCGTGGTCCCGATGCAGAGCCGTCAGTCGATCGGCACGAGCGACTGAACCGCGGTGCGGAGATCGTCGATGTCGAAAGGCTTGTCGAACAGAATGGCGCCGAGCTTCTCGGCGCGCGCGCGCGTCGCGTCGTCGCCGAACGCCGTCATCAGGATCACCGGAATGTGCCAGTGCGCCTCGCGGAGGCCTTGGAGGATCTGCAGCCCGCTGCAGATCGGCATGCGGATGTCCGACACGATGAGATCGACGTCGGCGACCGCCGCGCGATGCGTGTAGTACGCGGCCGCGCGAACGAGCAGACGACCGCCGTCGCGCGCTTCCTCGACTTCGTAGCCGTCCTTGCGAAGGGCCTCGACGACGAGGCGACGCATTTCGTCATCGTCCTCGGCGACGACGACGCGCGGCGGCGAATGAACGGCCTTGTTCCCGCGCGCCGAGATCACGGCGTCGAACGAGGACGAAACGTGGCGCGCGGGCTCTTCCATTCGAGGCTCCTTTGCAACGTGATCGAACCGAGAGAGGACGTCGCGTTTCAGCGCCCGAGCATGACGTCGACGCGGCGGTCCTGTGCCCACGTCGGCTCGTTCGTGCCCGTCGCGTCCATCGCACCGCGCGACGTCGCGTCCGTCTGCGAGCCGCCGACGCCCTGCCGACGCAGATAACTGGCGACCGAATCTGCCCGGTTCTGACCGAGCACGGTGTTGTACTCGGACGGCCCGCGCGGATCGGCGTGCCCGACGAGACGCACGCCTCGTCCCTTCAGCGCGCCGCTCGTGAAGCAGCTCGCGACCTTGTTCAGAACGGGAACGTCTTTCGTCTGCAGCGAGTACGAGTCGAGCGCGAAGTACGCATCGCCGCGACCGATGTTGCACGCCGCGAGGATCTCGTCCGAGATCTGCACGACGCCGGAATTCGCCGACTGCTTGGGCGTCTCGATCATCCCGACGCGCGAGCCTGTCACGTCGCTGCGTGCGCCGTTGTCGGCGCGCGCGGTGAGGCCGGTGCGAGGCGGCGGCTGGCTCGCGCACGCGGAGACTGCGAGCGCGACGACCGGAAGGAGCGTGAACAGCTTCGAGGGAGCGAACGTGACCATGGGAGTCTCCTTGGTGAGTGACGGAGACGCCCAGAGCAACGCGCGATCCAAGCGGAATAGGCTGAAGCACGCGAGCGAAGGCGCGTTGCGGGACGCGTCGTTTCGCCACTGTGGGTCGTCATCACCCGACCCATCGCACGGCGGAAGGCTCGCACGCGTGAGCGCGTCGCAGGCGGAGCGCGAGTGCATGCACGGGCAAACCCGTGCGCTTCAGCATCGTTCTCCCGATCCCACGGCAGCGGCACCGGAGCTGCACTGCACGGAGCGACCCGGACATTCGCCAGGTCTTTCCCACTCGTGAGGAGGCATCACTTTGAGCGATCGTCCGGGGTCAGTGTTTTTTCTCGCGGCGTTTCTCGTCGTCGCGTCGACGGCGTGCGGCGGCGATCCCGCTTCGTCACCCGTCGATGCGGGTAGCGACGAACCGTCCGTCGGCGTCCGCGCGGCGGACGCGTCGACAACGCAGCCCGACGCGGCGGACGACGCCCCCGCACCCACCGTCTCGTGCAGCGCGTACTGCGCGCTCGTCGCCACCAACTGCTCGGGACCGCGCGCGCAGTTCGACTCGTCGGAGCAATGCCTGCGCCTCTGCCGCGACCTCCCGCCTGGTGCGTTCGGGGACGTCGACGACTCGATCGGATGCCGCGAAGCGCACGCGATCGCTGCGGCGACGGATCCCGCGAAGCACTGCGCCGCCGCGGGGAGCTTCGGCGGCGGTCTCTGTGGCGATCGCTGCGACGACTATTGCTCGGTGATGCTGCAGTTCTGCAACGGCCCCGACGCGCCGTACACGAGCAAGTCGCTCTGCTGGAACGATTGCTTGAACCACTTCAAGTTCGACACCGGCGGCGGCGAGTACGCCGACGCGGGGAACACACTCAACTGCCGCGAAGGCTACCTCGTTCATGTCGGGGCGTTCGACGCCGGGGACCACGCGGCGACGTGCGCCGCCGCAGGTCCGCAGAGCGCTCCGTGCCGCTGACCCACGCACTTCTGCGCCGTCCGACTGCCGTACGTCAGCGCGCGTTGCGGAGGTAAGCGTCGACGATGTCCTCGATCGTCGACGCGACGAAGAGCCTCGGATCCGCGGGAGCTTCCACCGGATCGCCTGGACCCGCGACCGAGAACTCGCGCGGCTGCTCGGCATGCGATTGAACACCGATGACGGGCCACGGGCCGCGCTTCGAGCGAAACACTTCGGTGACCGTCGCGCATCTTCGCCAGAACGGATCGAAGTGCGTCGGATCGCGCGGGCTCCCGTCGACGACGCTCACACCGCAGAAGTCGCTCGTCGCGACCACCGTGAACCCTTCCAGCGCGCCGCCCGGAGCGAATGCGTCGGGCCGCACGACATCGACGTGCGATTCGAGGAACTCGCTGGAGGCCGTACGCATCCTTGCAGCGCCGCCGGCGACGTCCCAGAAGAGGCGGTCGTTCGGATCGAAGCGAAGCTCGGTGCGCGCGAAGGCCTCACCGGGCCACGAGCGCGCGACCGCCGCGGGCGGTGCGTAGCCCCGAATGGGACCGCCCGTCGTTCGTCGTAGTACGCGGTCGATGATTTCCGCGTCGGTCTGCGGATCCTCCGCGTTCGACGGCTTGGCTTCGAGCAGCGCGAGGATCTGCGCGCCGCCGCAGAATCCGACGAGCGGTGCGACGCGATCTTTCACCGCGCGATGCAGCCCTCCCATGCCGCCGAGGCGCGCGTCCGGACGAGTGTCCCGCTGAGGAAGAGCGGCGCCAAGCGGATTTGCAGATTCCTCGCGTGGTAACTGTCGTTCGTCTGCTCGCTTCCCGGCAGGCCGTGGATTGCAACGGCCGGATTCGCGTTCACCGAGAGAATCCACGGCGGCGGAACGACGGCGCGCGGATCGTCGGCGCGGTAGGCTTCGATCTCGCGCACGACCGGCATTCCCCATGGCTGCGGCAAGCCGAGCGGTCCGGTCGCGCCGTGCATGACGAGACGAAGCGCGCGCAGCGTTCGGGCCTTCGCGAGGTGAACGAGCCGACGACGAAGCGGGACGATCGTGCCGTCCTCGCGCCGCGGCGTCGTGGCGATCTGCGAGAAGTGCTGGCCGTCTTCGCTCCCTTCGAGATCGTACTGAACGGGGCCCCACGCGATGCCATACGAGCGACCCACGCCGGCGATCGGCTGGACGCGAGCGCGACCGGTACCATCGAAGCCGAGCACGAGACGCACGCGATCGATCGCGGTGGGCTCGGCGAGGTGCGCGGTGAGCGTCCATCGATCGCGGCCAGGCGCGCCCACCCATCGCGTCCCGTAGGCTCCGTCGATCGCGGCCGCCGCGCGGAAACCGTCGAGCGCTCCGTCGTCGCTCGCCCGCGCCTCGCGCAAGACGTCGCGCGCGCTCTCGTACGCCGCGATCTCTCGCAGCACCGGCGGTCCGTCGTTCGTGCGATCGACGACGAGCCGGAGCGTACCTCCGACGGCGTCGCGCGCACGCCGCGAACGAGCGCTGCACTTCGAAGAACGTCGCGCGCGCCCGCGATCGGCGGATCGGTGCGCGCCGGGAGACCCTCGTAGCGCCACTCGGGAGTCGTCGGCGTCGCCGACGTGGGCAGACGAGGGGACGGCTTCCACGTGCCGGCGCCTGCGGCCGCGTGCATCGGAGAGCCGATCGGCCAGAAGGCCAGTCCGAAGATCGCCGCAATGGCAGCGGGGATCGGCGACGAGCACGGACGCGGCATTCGATGCACGTTCGCGTAGAGCAAGCGTCGGTCCACACGAACGGCGCGCGGGCGCGGGGAAAGCACGGAGCGGCTGTCGGGTCATTTCGCCACGAAGGGTCGTTTCGGGTCGGAGGGTCGGGCTACCGAATCAGAGAACACGTCAATGCGGATCCTTCGGGGTCGCTCCTGCGCGATGTCGGAGCCAACCCGATCCGAGATGTACGGCCACGACGACTCCGACGAGGGCGATGAGGACGATCGCCTCGAACCGCTCGATCTCTTTGAGCGCGGCTTGCGCGGCGGCGCCGAAGAGGAACCCAACTCCCGCGAACAGCGTCGCCCAGACGATCGCGGTCGCCAGGTTGTAGCGAACGTACCGAGAGACACTCATCGTCGAGGCGCCGCAAAGGATCGGCAAGACGATGCGCATGCCATAGAGGAACCGCATCGCGAGGAGGACGCGCACCGGGTTTGCCTGGACACTGGCGCGGCCTCGAGCGGCGCGCTCGCGCAGGCTTTTTGGCAGACGCGCGACGAGTCGTTCTCCATACGCACGGCCGAGAAAAAAGAACGCCTGATCGCCGACCGTCCCGCCTGCGGCCGCGCATGCGATGACCTTCCAGAGCTCGAGATGATGACGATGCGCGAGGTATCCGGCTGCGATCAGCACGCTCTCGCCTTCGATCATCGCGCCGAGCACGACGACCGGGTACCCGTACGCGGCGACGATCGTGGCCAAGCTCAAGGTCGAGCGCGACAATGCACCTCGGACGGGTGACGGTCCAGCGAACGCGCCTCCGACGGCTCACGCCTTGCAGCTGGGGGCGCATGAAGCGCGAGGATCCTCGATGAAACGGTTCGCGTCGTTACCGTGCATCGCCGCGCTGCTCGCGGTCGCAGTCGCAGGGCCTGCGCGCGCCGACTCGGGCTTCGCGCTGCGGTGGTTTCGGGTGCCCGAGAAGACGTCTTCGTCGGGGAAGCAGCAGGCTCCGTATGCGGCCGACGCCATCGTGCGCATCACGCCGACGATGACCGACACGAACGACGCGGACCAAATCTTCGCCGTCCAAGGGATCGAGCTTCGCCAGAACGGTTGGAACGACGCCTGCGGGATCCGCCTCGTCCCCGCGTACCTCGATCCTGCGCGAAGCAGTCGCGTGACGGGCGTTCGCGTCTGGGGTGCGCGGATCGACAGTACGGCGCGGCTCGCGCCTCTCATGGAGAACGTGTCCTTCGAGCTCCCGAGCTGCAAGGCGTGGGAGGACCGCGTGAATTGCCCCGACGGGCAGATCGCGACGAGCGTCAGCGTGCGCGCGACCGCCTCCATCCAGACGATGACGCTCCGTTGCGCGAAGGTCTACGAGCGGGCAAAGACTCCGCCGGATCAAAAGGTGACCGTCGGCGAGCCGAGCTGGGCAGCGACGATGAGCGTCCCGCTCACGATCGAGAACACGGGACAGCTCCCGATTGGATACCGCGGCATCACGCTGCGCGTCCGCGCCAAATCGCGCACCTGCGAGCAGGCGTTCCCGAACGAAGCGGCGAGCGCCCTCAACCTCGACGAGAAACGATCGCTCCATCTCTCGCTGGCGTGCGCGCGCGACGACGTCGTCGCGAGCTGCGATGGCGGTCGCTGCCAGGTGACGATCGAGTGGACGTTGTCGATGACGGCGCCGACCACGAAGACGGCTTCCGGGAGCCAGGTCGTCACCTTCCCGAAGCCCTCGACGGCAACCGGCGTCGCGCGGCGCTGAGACGCGTTGACCACGGAGATCGCTTCGACCCGACGGTCCCGCGCCGTGACCGCGTCGGACGCCGACCGTGCGCGCGCGCTCGCGCTCTTGAAGCAATGGGGCTGGAACGCGACCGGGTTCCAAGTGCTGGAGCGCGGCTTCCGAATGTTCTTCGACGGCGACGACGCATGCGTCGCGTACGTCGACACCGGTCGCGCGTGGGTCGTCGCGGGCGCGCCGATCGCGCCGCGCGAACGAATCGCCGCAGTCGCGCGCAGCTTCCTCGACGCTGCGCACGCCGCGGGACGACGTGCGTGCTTTTTCGCCGTCGAACAGCGCTTCCTCGACGCGACGTCCCTCCCGTCGCTCTTCGTCGGCGAGCAGGCGAGCTGGGATCCGCAACTGTGGGAAGCGGCGCTCGCGAAGCGTCGTTCGGTGCGCGAGCAGCTCCGCCGCGCGCGAGCGAAGGGCGTGCGCGTGCGGCTCGTCGCCACATCGGAGATGGCCGACGAGACGAGTCGCTGCCGGCGCGACGTCGAGGGGCTCGTGCGTCGGTGGCTCGGCACCCGCGGGATGGCTGCGATGGGATTCCTCGTCGACATCCAGCCCTTCGAGTTCGCGCACGAACGTCGCTACTTCGTCGCCGAGCGCGGCGACGAGCTGGTCGGGTTTCTGTGTGCGGTCCCCGTCTTCGCGCGTGGCGGCTGGCTCTTCGAAGACCTTCTTCGCGATCCGCACACGCCGAACGGCACGACGGAGCTCATCATCGACGCCGCGATGCGCGCGGTCGCGAGCGAGGGGAGCGCGTACGTGACGCTCGGCCTCGCGCCGCTCGCGGGCGACGTGCCGACCTGGCTCGGCCGCGTGCGTGAGTGGACGTCGGCGCTCTACGACTTCGACGGGATTCGATCGTTCAAGGCGAAGCTGGCGCCGCACGCATGGGATCCCATCTTTCTGGCGTACCCGCCGGACACGTCGCCGAACGTCGCGCTCTACGACGTGCTCACGGCGTTTGCGGGCGGCACGTTCGTTGGGTTCGGGCTTCGGACGCTGCTTCGCGGGCCGGCGATCGTCGTACGCGCCCTCGCGGTGCTCCTCGTGCCGTGGACGATCGTGATCGCGACCGCGGCGCCGCGATGGTTTCCGAGCGTCGGAGTGCAGCGGGCGTGGGTCGCGTTCGACGTCGTCGTCGCCGTCGGACTGCTCGCGCTGTCGATCCGCTGGCGCGCGCGCCTCGCGATCGTGCTCGCTGCGTCGATCACAGCCGACGCCATGCTGACGACGCTGGAGGCCGCGACATACAACGCCTCGAGGGCCCACTCGACGATCGCGTGGCTCGTGATGGCGATCGCGTGCGCGGGACCGGCGCTCGGTGCCGTGACTCTCTGGGGCGCGTTGCGACGGCGCGGCAACGCTGCGCTCGCGAACGCCCGGGTCCCCGCCGAGTGATCGCCGAGGCATTGCTGCGCATGTGGCGATGCGGTGCGCCGCCGGTGTGACGCGCGTGGGCGATTGCGTGGGTCGCGCAGTCGTCGGTATCCGAGAAATCGCGGCGCTTTGCGTGCGTACGTTCCTTGCTCTCCTCTTGAGCAGACGAATGACGCGACGAATCGAAACGCGGCGACGCGAAGGAGCCACGACAAATGCCCAACCGAGCGCGTGACCGCGCCCATCGGTCCCTCGGCCACCCGCGTCCTCTGCGGGTCCTCGTCGTGGAGGACGACGACGACTCCCGCGAGCTGATGGGCGACGCGCTTCGCTTGACCGGTGCGCACACGATCGCGCTGGCCAAGAACGGTGACGAAGGCATTCGTCACCTTCGCGATGGTGACTACGATCTGATCGTGACGGACATCCGACTCCCCAAGATGTCCGGGCTCGAGATGCTCGACCAAGCGCAGCGGGAGGGGCTCCTCGCCGAAACGACCATCGTCGTTTGCAGCTCCGAGCGTCGCCTGCGATCCGAAGCGCTCCTGCGCGGTGCGTCCTGGCTTCGCAAGCCCGTGGACATCGACGCGCTCTGCGCGATCGTACATGGCGTGTGCGCACGCATCGCGACCCTCGAGGAACGTCCGCCGGAGGACAGCGGCGTCGAGCTCGCGCCCACGTCCACTCGGCCGCGGTAACAGCGGCCTGACCGTGCTCATCGACTTCATCCATCGACGACGCCATCGTAGAAGCCGTGATGGAGTTCGCGCGGCTCGGTGCGCGTTCGTCGAACGACTCCGAGAACAGGGAGTCGGGCGTCTTTGCGCAAGGTCCGCGGAACAGGGTCTCGGCGTGCAGCGCGCATTCCTTGCGATCGAAAGCGGGAGCGCCCTTTCGCGGCAAGCCCTGAGAACGAGCGACCGCGTAGGGTTAACGACGTCTGTCGAAGAGCGACTTCGGATACGTCTCCGTTGGCGCCGTCGGAGGCGGCGGAGCGGACCGGGGGGACTCCGTGGGCGACGTCGACGCGGCGCTTCGCGGTGTCGGCGATCGGAGGCTCGAGCGGCGCGGCGTCGGCAGCGCAGTCGAATTCTGCGAGATCGCGAGCGCTGTCGGCGTGGCTGCGCTTGGCGCTGTCGGCGTCGACGCGCTCGCGATCTCCATGATGCGCGTCGGGCGCGCGATCGTCGTTTGCCGCGCCGCTGCCTGCGCGCCTCCCCACCCCGCCGTCGTCGCCGTCGCCGCAAGGACGAGGGCGAGCCCGGCCACCGCCGTCGCGGCCGTCCGCCGCCAACGCGGCGCCGGCGGCACGAGCTTCGTCGCGACGAACGAAATCGATCCCGCGCTCGTCGGCTGCGGCGCCGGCGCCGGCGCCTGAAGTCGAATCCGCGGCGTCGACGAGCGCCGCCTCGGTCGCACGGGGAGATGCTCACCCGAGATCGCGTGGTAGGCGGCGCGCACGGCCGCTTGCATCTCGCGCGCGTCCTGCCATCGGTCCGCGAGCTTTCGCTCGAGCGCGCGGTCGACCAGCGCGACGACGGATGCGGGCGCGCCGGGCAACGCGAGCGCGAGCGATCGAGCGGGCGTGCTGACCGCCGACACGAGCATCTCGTGGAACGACCCCTTCTCGTGAACGAAGGCGCCCGTCAGCAGGGTGAACATCGTTGCGCCGACCGACCAGAGATCGCTCGCCGGCCCGACGACGTCCCAACGCGCGCACGCCTGCTCCGGCGACATGAACGCGGGCGTCCCCATCGCGATGCCGCTCAACGTCACCGACGAGCTCGAAGGATCCGCGAGATGCGCGATGCCGAAGTCGAGGAGCTTCACGCGGCCGTCCGACAACAGGAAGATGTTCCCCGGCTTGATGTCGCGATGGAAGATTTCTTTTTCGTGCGCGGCGGCGAGCGCGTCGAGGACTTGATCGGCGACGTCGAGCACGAGATCGACCGAGAGCCTTTTGTTGTGCGTCTTCGCGGCGCGCTCGCTGAGCGCTTCGCCGTCGAGAAGCTCCATCACGAGGAACGCGCTGCCGTCTTCCGCGATGTCGTCGTCGATGACGCTGACCACGCCGTCGTGGTCGACGCTGTTCGCGATGCGCCCCTCGCGAAGGAACCGCTGGCGCATCTCGGGCCCGAGATATTTGTGCATGAGCTTCACCGCGCCACGCTTGCCGTTGCGATGGGTCGCGGCGTAAACGGCAGCCATCCCGCCGACGCCCAGCACCGAATCGAGATGCCACTTCGCGCACAGCGTCATCCCGACGCGGGCGGCGACATTCTCTGCAAGGGAAGGCGTGGAGCGCACGCCGAGCCTGACTGCATCGGCCGTGCCGCTGGAGCCGCCGATTCCGGACTCACGCCTCGACGCCGCGCCGTCGTCCTCGCGCACGGACTGCGCCGTAGCGGAAACGCGCGAGTGTGGCGTTCGGGGCCGTGCACGCGCGCGTTGGGCAGAGTGCCGGTCGCTCGCGGCCGTGACGCATCCCGGCGATGTCGTAAGCTCGATGCAATGGCCGGCGACGAGCACGCGATCGAAACCGGTGGCGAGATCTTCCTACCGTTTCCGATGCCGCGCGAGAGGATCGCCGACGGCACGCACTTTCGAAGCACGTGAGAGGCGCGCATCGAGGTCGTCGGTCATCCGCTCGCGCACATTCGCTACAACCGGATCACGTTTCGCGGGATCGTCCTCGCGGTGGTCGAGCTGTTTTGCAAAAAGATCTACGTGAGCGAGGTCCCCAAGCAGTGCACTCGCCGCACGCTCGGGTTCAGTCTGTCGTGGGTGTGACGAGGTTCGCGCGTCAATGCGACGGCGCAGGCGCGGCGATCTCGATCGTCGCGGCGAACGGCAGCGTCTTCGGAAAGAGGCAGTTGCCCGCCGTGCACGCCTGGTAGCGGACGGTCCCGCGCACGGGTCGCACGCCGGGCACCGCCGACGGAGCGATGTCGAACAGAACGCGCACCTCGACGCTTCCGACGAACGTGCGAATCGAGTCGTTCGGCCCGAGCGCGAACATCGTCGGCGGAGGGAACACGGGCGCTGCGAACGTGACACCGTCGACGGGCTCGAGGGCGATCGCCGTCGCGATGTACGTCGGCTTGCTCGGATCGTCCGACATGATGTGAAAGCCCTCGTCGATCGCGAGCCCGATTCTGAGCTCGCTGCGCATACCGGGCGCGCCCAGGCCTGGCAACATCGGGGCGATCCTCACGACGATGCCGTCTTTCGGCACGACCGGATCGCGCGCGCCGCCCGCGAGCGCCGTGGTGCCGCCGCCGAGCAAGCGATCGAGCTCGGCGGTGATCGCCGCGAACGTCGGATCGAAGTGCGCGGAGTCGGGGAGAAGAAACGCGCGAATGACGCCCTTCGGATCGATGATGAGCGTCGAATCGAACACCACGTCCGCGCGATCCGTGAACGCCGGCTGCGCTCCCGGCGGCGCGAACGTCTTCGCCGTCGCACCGGTGAGATCGTGGAGGGCGGTCACGGACGGCGCGACGTGCGCCTTTGCATACGCGGTCCAATGATCGAGCGGCTCCTTCACGTCGACGAGAAGCACCTTCACCCCGCGCGCCGCGAAGCGGTCGGCGACTTTGCCGAGGTTGCCGACCTCCGCGTCGCAGAACGGGCACCACGACGCCGTGAAGTGAAGGAGCACCCACGAGCCGCGCAGCGACGACAAGCGAAGCGTCCCCGTCGTTCCGGTGCGCGGCAGATCGAAGTCCGGCGCGAGATCGCCCGGCTGCGGCGGTCCCCACTCGGGGCGCGTCGAATTCGGGAGCGCGGTGTTCGTCGCGGGAGCGGCCGCACACCCCGTCAGTGCGATCGCGATCGCGATCGCGCACCACGCTCCGCGCATCACTTCGCGGGCTCCGTCGGCGCGCCGCCTTGCGCGAGCGCTTCGTCGAGCGCGCGTCGAACGTGGACGTACTTCGCGTCGAAGCTCAACGTGTCGGCGAGCGCGAAGAGGCGAATCCTTCCGTCCGCGTTGATGACGAGGTTCGCCGAGATGACGACGCGCGAGCGATCCTTGAAATCGAGGAGCACCTTCGGCGGCGCGAACGAGCGCGACACGTCGCCCGACTCGTCGCGGAGCACCGGAAACGGGAGCGCGACGCGCGCGACGTACTCTTTGTACCCGGCCTCCGGCTCATTGACGTTCACCGCGACGAACTTGATCCCCTTCGGCGCGTACTCGTCGGCGAGCGCCTTCAAGTGCGGCTGCTCCGCCTTCGAGAACGGGCACCACGACGTGACGAACGCGAGCATCACGATCGATCCACGCATTGACGACAGCTTCACTTTGTTCCCCTTGTCGTCGGGCAGATCGAAGTCGGGCGCCGGATCGCCGGGGTGCGGGCTCCCCATCCCGGCGGACACGGCGACGATCTTCGGCTCGATCGGAGCGTTCGCCGGAGGTGGGCTGGCGCCGCCGCAAGCGACCAGACCCAAGATGCCCAAGGCCAGTACGATTGTCCGCGTTTGCATGATTCCCCCGGTGGTTTGGAGCGTCTTCATGACGGAGAAGCTAGGCCCCGCCCGTTTGGGCCTTCGTTGGAAGGCGCGTTGGAACCGCGCCCGCCGTCACTCTTTGTCGTCACTCGATGGCGTCGGCCGCCCAAACGCGCTCGAAGACGACGCCCGCCGAACGATACGCCGTGCGCACGGCGTCGGCGTCGGGAGCTTCGAAGATACAGATGCCTCGGCGGCGATCTTTCGACACGAAGCTCCTCACCCACCTCACGCCGTTGCCGTCGAGGCACGGGTGGAGCTTCGCCGCGGACGCGTCGTGGTCTGCGTCGGTCGTGGGGGGATCGAACACGGTTTCGACGATCATGTGGCTCATGTGGCTCTCCTCGGTTTCTGTTTCGGTGGTGGCGTGATCGACGACGAATCGAGCGCGGCGGCGACGCGCTCGATGGCGGCGCGTGCGCGTGCGCTGAGCGCGTGAGGCGACGCGAGATCGGGGCGCGTCGCGTCGACCTGGGCGCGCGCGGCGTCGCGATCGCCCGATGCGAGCGCGATCTCCGCGAGGACGGCGCGTGCGAGCGCGACGAGGCTCTTGCGCGCCACGATTTGCGCGGCGGACAGCGCTTGCTCCGCGCGCGCGCGTGCGCGATCGATCGCGCCGCGACCGCGATCGATCTCGGCCGCGAGCGTGAGGACGTACGCGAGCATGCCCTTCGCGTCGACCTCTCGAAGCGCGTCGAGCGCGCGCTCGAGCCGCGGTTCCGCCGTCGCCTCGCCGAGCGCGACGCGCGCGAGAGCCTCGAGCGCCTCGGCCGCGGGCCCCTCGGTCCCTTCGCCCATCTTTGCCGCGACCGGCGTGAGCTCGGCGCACCCCGCGAGCGCCGCGTCCGGTCGTCCGAGCTCGAGCTCGAGGAGCACGAGCCGCATCGTCGCGTCGAACTCCGCCCACCTCTCCTCGTCGCGTCGCGACGCCGCGACGACGCGACCGAGGTGGGCTCGTGCGGCGTCGTAGTCTCCGTCGAACGCGTTGAGCAGTCCGCGCGCCCAGTCGAGGTGAACGAGCTCCGCGTCGCCGCTGCCCGCGAGCGCGATCGCCTCGGCGATCATCGACTTGGCTTGCGGCATGTCGTTCTCGAGCATGGCGAGGCAACGCGCGCTGTTCGCGAGCTGCTTCGCCGTCCTTTGCGGATCGGCGGCGCGGCTCGCGTCGGCGGCGCGGATCGAGCTGTCGCGCGCGCCGAGGAAATCGCCGCCGTCGTGCTGCATGATCGACAGCGTATGCAGCCCCTCCGCTGCGGCGGCGTGAAGCCCCGCGTCTTGCGCGTCGATGATCGCGCGCGACAGGTCGTCGTTCAACGCGCGAGCGCGATGGAGCCACCGACCGGAAAGGACGTGGACCTGCAGGAGCGCGAGGCGGAGCGCGACGCTCGTGGGACGATCGAGGCCGAGGAGATGCTGCATGCCGCGATCGGCGAGGCGTATCGCTTCGTCGTTCGCGAAGATGCGAAGGCAACGCTGCGCCGCGGAGACGTACGCGCGCGCCGCGAGCGCGCTGTCGCCGCCGAGCGCCGCGTGATGCGCGACGTCACCAGCGAGCGCCCCGTCGACGCCCGTGAAGTCGGAGCCGAGCGACGTGTTCGTGCTCGATGCCGCGGCGCCGCGATCGAGCGCGCGCGCGATCTGCAGGTGCACCAAGCGTCGGCGCGGCTCGGAGAGGGTGCGGTACGCGCCGACGCGGACGAGGTCGTGCGCGAAGTCGTAGCAAGCGCTGGTCGACGGCGTCGTGCTCTTCAGGATTCCGCGGCGCTCCAGCTCCTCGATTCCCGCGACCAGCTCCGACGGCGCCATCCGCGTCGCGCGCGCGAGCGTGTCCAGATCGAAGCCGTGGCCGAGCGCCGCGGCCCACGGAACGAGCTCGCGCGCGTGGCCGTCGAGGCGCGCGAGGCGATCGCCGATGAGGCCGGCGAGCGACTCGGAGAACGGCGCCGCGCCGCGAGCGAGCGCCCCCGCGATCTCGAGCGCGAAGAGCGGGTTGCCGCCGCTCTCGACGACGACACGCGCGAGATCGATCTGCCCTCCGAGCGACGCGGCGAGCGCGCTCGTAGCCGCGGCGTCGAGGGGTGCGAGATCGAGCACGCGCACGCGGCGCTCGCGCTCGAGAGCGCGGACGAGCCTCTGCACGCCGATGTTGTCCGCGAGCTCTTCTGCCCGCGCGCCGCACGCGACGATGACGCGCGCGCCGACGAGCGCCCGCACGACGTAGTGAAGCAGCCCCGCCGACGCCTCGTCGAACCACTGGATGTCGTCGAGCACGAGCGCGAGCGGCGGCGACGCGGCGCCGATGCGCGCAGCGAGACGCGTGACGGCGTCGTACAAACGTCCGCGATCGCCCGTCGCGCCGGTCGCGTCGCCGAGCTCGGGGAGAAGCGGCGCGAGATCGACGCGCGAGCCCTCGTCGATGTCGGGGATCGCACCGGACCGGAGCGCGTCGATCCACGCGCCGTATGGCCGCACCATCTCCGCCTCGAACGCGCGACCGGAGAGAACGCGCCCGCCGACCGCGCGCACGTGCGACGCCAGCTCTTCGAGGAGCCGCGATTTGCCGATCCCCGGCTCGCCGACGAAGAGGAGCGCGTCGGTCGCTTCGCCCGCGCGCGCCGACGAGACCGCGCGCGCAATCGCTTCGAGCTCGGTCGCGCGACCGACGATGGCCGCGCGCTCGGGAAGAGGAGGCGACGACGCGAGCGCGCGCGTTCGATCCTCGCGCGCTGCCGATTCGCGCGCCGGCGGCTCACTCGGCGGGCGTCCCGCGTCCGCGACGCGCATCCTCGCCTGGAGGAGCGCGGCCGACGGCTTCGCGTGAAGCTCGTTCGCGAGGATTCGGCGGCACGCCTCGTACTGGTCGAGCGCTTCACGCCTTCGCCCGAGATCGCCGAGGATCCTGACGAGCGCGACGTGCGCCGCCTCCGTCAGCGCGTCGATCGCCACGCGAGCGCGCGCGTATCGCAGCGCCTCCTCCGGATCGTCGACACGCTCGACGAGCGCGGACAGCGTCGCGACGCGCAGCGCGCGCGCCGTCTCGCGTTCGCCGACGCACCACTGATGAAACGCGTAGCAGTCCGGCAAATCGAGCCCCTCGAGGAGCTCGCCGCGAAACCGACCTGCCACCGTGCGCAGCGTGTCGAGGCTCGCCGTCGCGATGCCGCCCGCGAGCTCGGCGCGCAGCGCGAGGAGATCGCACGTCAGATCGCGACGCTCGCACGCGATGCGCTCGCGGTCGGCGACGATGCGCGCGACGCCGCCGACGTCGAGCAGCCCGCGAATCTTCGTGAGGCTCCAGCGCAGCGCCGCGCGCGGATCATCGGGCCCTTGCCAGAGCAGATCGCACAACCGCTCACGCGAATGCGGGACGCCCGTCGCGACGAGGTAGCCGAGCAGCGCGCGCGTCTTTTTCGACGCCGGGAGCACGAGCTTGCCCCCACCGTGCCGGATCTCGAGCTCGCCGAGCAGCCGAACTTCGAGCTGTTTCGCCAACGAATCCCCCCGCGAATGGACCGCGCCCGCACGATGCCCGGATTTCCACGCAGGCGCCAACGTTCATTCCAACGCGTGGGGCGCACCTTGCTCTCGGCTCGAAGAAACGTGCCTCGCCCGAGGGCAAGGCCGCCGTTTCGATACTCCCGAGGAGGATGCCATGGCGATCGACGAAGCGAAGCTGAACGAGTTTCTGGGCAAGGTGGTGGGGGACGTCGGGGCCGCGATGAGCGGAGTGCTCGTCGTCATCGGCGACAAGCTCGGGCTGTACCGCGCGCTCGCGGCGGGCGGTGCGATGACGCCGGCCGAGCTCGCGAAGCGCACCGAGACGACGGAGCGCTACGTCCGCGAGTGGCTCAACGCGCAGGCCGCGGGCGGCTACGTGACCTACGATCCGGCGAACGGCCGCTTCACGTTGCCGCCGGAGCAGGCGTTCGCGCTCGCGGACGATACGAGCCCCGCGTCGGTGACCGGCATGTTCCAGATCACGCAGGCGATGTGGAACGGCGAGCCGAAGATGGAGGAAAAGTTTCGCAGCGGCGGCGGCGTCGAGTGGGGGCATCAGCATCCGTGCCTCTTCGAGGGGACCGAGCGCTTCTTTCGTTCGGGGTACATCGGCAACTTGATGTCGTCGTGGATCCCCGCGCTCGACGGCGTCGAGGCCAAGCTCGCGGCGGGCGCGAAGGTCGCCGACGTCGGCTGCGGTCTCGGCGCGTCGACCATCTTGATGGCGAAGGCGTTCCCGAAGTCGACGTTCGTCGGATTCGATTCGCACCTCGGCTCGATCGAGACGGCGCGCAAGCGCGCGAAGGAGGCCGGCGTCGACGACCGCGTGAAGTTCGATGTGGCCAAGTCGACCGACTATTCGGGGACTGGCTACGATCTCGTCGCGTGCTTCGATTGCCTTCACGACATGGAAGACCCCGTCGGCGCCGCGAAGCACGCGCGCGAGACGCTCGCGAAGGACGGCACCTGGCTCATCGTCGAGCCGTTCGCGAGCGACAAGGCGGAGGAGAATCACAACCCGGTCGGCCGCGTCTTCTACTCGGCGTCGACGATGCTGTGCGTGCCGCACTCGCTCGCGCTGCGCGGTCCGGGGCTCGGCGCGCAAGCCGGTGAGGCGCGGCTGCGCGAAGTGGTCGTCGCGGGTGGCGGCTTCACGCGCTTTCGCCGCGCGACGCAGACGCCGTTCAACCTGGTGCTCGAAGCGCGGTTGTAGCTGCGCGTCCGCCGAGCCGCCTGTCGAACTAGAGCCTAGAGCGCCTGCTTCACCAGCGCTTCGAGCTCCGCGTCGTCGGTCATTCCGGTGCGGACCGCGATGATGTTTCCGCTGCGCGATACGACGACGAGGGTCGGCAGATTCTCGACGCCGTACGCGCGTGCGGTCGCATCGTTCGCATCGAAGACGATCGGAAACGAGAGCCCGCGCTGCGCCGCCCACGCGCGCGCCTTCTGCTCGTTGTCGCTGGTGTTCACGCCGATGACGACGAGCCCGCGATCCTTGTAACGCTGCGCCACCTTGTTGACGATCGGCGCCTCGGCCTGACAGGGCCCGCACCACGTCGCCCAGAAGTCGAGGACCACGGCCTGTCCGCGCAGCTCGCTCAGCGTCACCGCGGGCTTCCCGTCGGCGAGCGAGTTGATCACGACCTTGAGCGTGAAGTCGGGCGCTGCTTTTCCGACGAGCTCGCCCTCTTGCGGTTTGAAGAGGCGCGGCACGACCGCGAAGCCGACGATCAGAATCGTGACGAGCGCGATGAGGAGCGGCGGCGCGGAGAAGGTGCGCTCGTCGTCCTTGGCGTCGGGCGGAATGCTCACGGTCGATGTTCTCTTAGCACTCAGGCGAGCGCGCGGCTCGACGGACGCGACGGCGGTGGTCCGCCAGCTCTGCCACGCGCCGCCGCGATCGCCGGCGACGTCGGCGCCGGGAGCCGCACGACGAAGCGCGCGCCGCCGAGTCGCGCGCTCGCGTCGACCTCGATGGTGCCGCCGTGCTCGACGACGATCTTCTTCACGATCGCGAGCCCGAGACCGGTGCCGTCGACCTTCGTGGTGAAGTACGGATCGAAGATCCGATCGCGCGCCTCTTCCGGGACGCCTGGCCCGTCGTCCTCGACGAGGATCGCCGTCCCTTCCCCTTCGACGCGCGCCGTCACGAAGACGTGCCCGAGCACTTCGTCCGCCGACGCCCCCTTCGCGCGCACGTCGCGGATCGCCTGCACCGCGTTGCGCACGAGGTTCACGAGCACGCGACGGAGCATCTGCCGATCGATCGCCGCGGGGAGAGATTTCTCCGGCATGCCCCAGTCGATCGCCACGTTGTGCGTCACGAGGGCCTCGATCTCGTTCGACGAGTCGGCGGTCGCCCCCGTGTCCTCGAGGTGACCGAGCTGCTCCGAGCACTCGCGGAGAAAATCGCGAAGGTCCGCCTCTTTCAGCTCGGCCTGCGGGAGCCGCGCGAAGCTCGAGAAGTTGCCGACGAGGCGACGCAGCGTGCCGACCTCTTCTTCGACGATCTCGAGCGTCGTATCGAGGAGCGTTCGAAACTTCGCGTCCTCGCCCGGATACTTCCGATGGCACTCCTGCACCGCGAGCTGAATCGGCGTCAGCGGGTTCTTGATCTCGTGCGCGAGGCGCTGCACCATCTCTTGCCACGCGCCGATTCGCTGCAAATATTCGATGCGCGCGCGCGACTGCTGCATCTCGCCGAGCATGCGATTGAAGACGCGCGCGAGCTCTGTGACCTCGTCCGACCCGGTCACCGGAACGCGCACCGAGAGATCGCCTTGCGCGACGCGCTCGATCGCGCCAGCCAGCCGGTTGATTCGTCGCGTGACGCCGCGCGCGAGGACGAAGCCGAGCGCGACGGTCACGAGCATCGTGATCCCGAGCAGCGCGCCGAACGCCTTCAAGTAACCCGAGTAGAGACGCTCGCGCTCTTTGTCGAGCTGCGCGTACGTGTCGCGCACGAGGCCCGCGCGCTCGAGCTCCTGCTCCCACCGTCGATCGAACGCGAACGTCGCGATGAGCTGGGGTGCATCGGCGTCGTCGCCGAGCGAACGGCGCACCTCGAGCTTGCGCTCCGCCTTCTCGTCGATCGGCCGGCCGCGATCGCGCGTCGCGAGCGAGTCGCCGTCGGCGTTCTCGATCGCGAGCGAGAGCAGGGCCGGGAAGCGCGGGAAGAGCGCGGCGAGCTCCGCGTCGAGCTTCGCCCTGTTCAGCGCGCGCCCCCTCGACGCTTCGAGGAGCGCCTTGTCGGCCGCCATCGCGTCGGCCTGGTGCTTCATGTCGTCTTTGACGGCCTTGATGTAGTCCTTGTAAACGCTGACTCCGCGATCGAGCTGCTGGTCGACCTCGGGATTGACCCAGACGATCGACGCGCGATTGAACAGCGAGTTCGCGAGCATCACCGCGACGACGAGCGGGAGCATCGCCGTCAGCAGGATGACGAGCGCGAGGCGCTGTTCGGTCTTTCCGAGCATCTGTGCGACGTCATCCTGGGCGAAGCGAAGGATCCCCCATCGGATCCGTTGCTCATGCCACGTTACCAGGGGGATCCTTCGCTCCGCGCAGGATGACAACTTGCCGCCTTGCTCGGTCGCCACTCAGGGAGTAGTTACGAAAGGTGCGCCGCGCCGCTTCGCTCTCGTCGTCGCTCGTGCTCGCCGCGGCTTGCGGCGCGTCGGGCGGTGGCGTGCACGGGCCCGCGTTCGATCCCGATGGTGGAGCGGTCGCGTCGGACGGCGGTCTCGTCGGTGACGCGTCGGCGAGCGACGCAGCGCAGACGGACGGCGCGACGGGCACGGCAGCCGATCCGAACGTCTGGCGCCCGCAAGTCATCTACCTCGCACTCACGGATCGCTTCTTCGACGGCGACACCTCGAACGACGCCGCGGGCGCCGTGGGCTGCTTCGACAAAGCGAACGCGAACCTCTTTCACGGCGGCGATCTCGCCGGCCTCCGTCAGAAGGTTCCGTACCTCCGCGATCTCGGCGTGACCGCCGTCTGGATCACGCCGCTCTACCGACAGACGCCGCTCCGCAACGGCGCGTGCGGCTACCACGGCTACTGGGCCGACTTCGCCGATCCGGACGAAGGCGCGATCGAGCCGAAGATGGGCGCGCTCGCCGACGCGACGGGCCTCGTCGCGGATCTCCACGCGGCCGGGATGAAGCTCGTCCTCGACATGGTCGTCAACCACTCGGGACGCAACGCGCGGATCGTCACGCAAGAGCCGAGCTGGTTTCACTCGGCGGCGACGTGCGCCGCCCTCGGCGATCCGAAGATCTACTGCTCGCTCAACGGCCTCCCCGACTTCGCGCAAGAGAACCCGATCGTCCGTTCGTACCTGACCGCGATCAGCCGCGGGTGGGTCGAGCGCGTGCACCCCGACGGCATTCGCATGGACACCGCGCAGCACGTGCCGGCGTCGTACTTCGCGACGTCGTGGAATCCGGCGGTGCGCCAGGCGAGGGGCGATCTCTTCACGGTCGGCGAAGTGTTCGACGAAGGGCCGTATACGAATTTCCTTCCGGAGCTCGACGCGGGCTTCGACTCGGTCTTCGACTTCCCCCTGCGGCGCGCGCTCATGAGCGCGATCGGCCAAGGCGGATCGCTCGATCTCGTCGCCGACAAAGTCGCGTCGTCGATCGCGACGTGGGGACTCTCGCGCGCGCTCATGAAGACGAGCTTCCTCGACAACCACGACGTGCCGCGCTTCCTCACCGAGGCGGGCACGGGGATCGCGCTACCGGAGCTGGCCACGCGCTACGGCGTCGCGCTCGCGGCGCTCTTCACGGTGCCGGGGATCCCGCAGCTCCTTTACGGCGACGAGCTCGGCATGCTCGGCGCGGCGCCCGACAATCGACGCGACATGCCGGACTGGGCGTGGGATGCGGTCGGACGCGCGGCGCCGCACGCGGGCTACGTCCCCGATTCGCAGGCGACGTTTGCGCTCACGCGATCGCTCATCGCGATCCGCAAAGACAACCTCGCGCTCACGTCGGGCGGATACACCGAGCTGTGGCGACCGAACGGCGGCGCGATCAACGTGTACGCCTTTCATCGCAGCTCGGGGCCAAGCCGCATCCTCGTCGTCCTCCACAACGACGCCGGTGCACCCGCGGCGATCGCGATCCCGTTCGCGACCGTCGGCGGCGTCGCGAAGGTCGATCGCGACGCGTGGCCCGACGGAACGGTGCTCGAAGATCTGCTGCACGCGGGCGCGCCGGCGACGCTGACGATCAAGGGTGGAAAGATTCCGATCGCGCCGAGCGGCAAGTTCGCCGGCATCTACCGTGCGCGATGATCACGCGACGTCTCGGCGCGACGGGCATCGATGTCTCCGCGATCGGTCTCGGCGCGGGCGCGCTCGGCGACGCGCGGATGGGCGAGCGCGAAGCCGAGGCGCTCCTCGGCGCGACGATCGACGAGGGCGTGACGCTCTTCGATACGGCGCGCAGCTACGGCCTGTCCGAAGAACGCATCGGCCGCTTCGTCGGCGCGCATCCCGAGCGGCGATCGCGCGCCGTCGTGGCGACGAAGGGCGGATACGGCGTCGACGGCGTCGACGACTGGACGCCGAGCGCAATCGAGCGGGGCATCGACGACGCGCTCGGGCGCCTACGCACCGATCGCATCGACGTCTTTCATTTCCATTCGTGCCCGCTCGACGTCGCGCGCCGTGACGACTTGCTCGGCGCGCTCGACCGCGCCAAAACCGCGGGAAAGATCCGCGCGTCGGCGTACTCGGGGGACAACGAAGCGCTCGCCTGGGCGGTCGCGTCCGGGCGCTTCGATTCCGTCGAATGCTCCGTGAGCGTCTTCGATCAGCGCGCCATCGACGGCGCGATCGCCGACGCGTCGTCACGCGGAGTCGGCGTGATCGCGAAGCGCGCGCTCGGCAACGCGCCTTGGCGGTTCGACGAACGCCCGCACGGCGACTACTGCGAAGCGTATTGGCTACGCATGCGAACGATGGCGATCGCCCCCGCGCCGCTCGCGTGGGGCGAGCTCGCGCTCCGCTTCGCCGCGTTCGCGCCCGGCGTCACCGCGATCCTCGTCGGCACCGCGAGCATCGCGCACCTGCGCGAGAACGCTCGCTACCTCGGCAACGGCCCGCTCCCCGACGACGTCGTTACGCGGATCCGCGCCGCCTTCAGCGCGAACGACGCGGAATGGCGCGGCGAAATCTGAATCAGGGACCCCACCACAGCATCTCGTGCGTCACGACCTTGCCGCCGACGCTGAGAATCACCGCGATCTTCTCTCCGTCGATCTTCACGCGATGCTCCGGAAATCCGTCGGCCTGATAGAACGCGCTCTTCTCGAAGCCTGCGGCCGTCAGCCAAAAGACCGAGACGCCGTGCGCGCCTTGCCCGTGCATCACGAGCATCCGCCCGTTACCGACGAGCACCATCTCGAGCCACTTGAAGCCGAACGCCTCGAAGCGCTCCGGCGTCGGGAAGTCGCGACCGAGATCGCGGAGCTCCGGGAGGTGCGCCTTCAGATATTTGTAGAGCACATCGTATTTGACCTTGGCGATCCGCGGCAGCGTGCGACTCGCCGGAGCGATCTGCGGGAGCTCCTCGGGGCGCGCGCACGGGATCTCGACGTACGCGCGGTAGCGATCGGCGAGCGTCGCGTCGGCGTCGTCGGCGAGCGATTTGAGCCACCAATGAAATACCGCGAGCTCGGCCTCACCGGCGCGCGACACGAGGCGCACCATGCTCTCCCAAAGCGGACGACGCGCGCTCCACGTTCCGCCATGCTCACGGACGATGCACGCACCGACGTAGGCCGCGCCGTGCACGACCACGTTGAAGAGCGCGTTGTCCGGCGTCCCGACCGCGCCGTCGTTCGCCCACGCGTCGCGGCGCGCCGGTGTGATCGCGGCGCTCAACCTGCGGATGCTCGCGCCGCTGAAGTCGAGCGCGAGATCCTCGCCGAACGTCGCCGCGACTTGCCTCACGAACACCTTCGCCGCGTCGTCGAGGTGAAGCGCGATCGACGGGTTCTTCGCCGGATTTGCGTCGGTCGCGCGGGCGAGCGGCAGATCCGCCGCGGCGTCCGGCGGATAAAGCGGCAGAAAATGCCCTAAAAAGAGCTGCTCGGCCGTCACGCGCTCTGCCATGGCGAGCGTCCGTAGCACGTCGTATAAGGTTGCGCTCCGCGATGCTGACGACCGATGTGCGGTTCGAAGGATGGACCACCGAGGATTGGGTTCGGTTCCTCCACCTTTGGCAGCCGCGAGCGACGCCCGATGTCGAGGCCACGCGCCCACGCGGAGGCCTCCTCATCATTCACGACAGCGCGCGCATTCGAAAGATGCTCCACACGCGGCGCGGGCGTCTCGAGCCGGGCGGTCCGTGGCCGGTGCCGCTGCAGGATCTCGCGAAGGAGCACGGCGCCAGCTGGGCGCTCGAGGCGCACCTCGGCGCGCTCGACGAAGTGATGGAGCGATTCGGCGCGCGCGCGCGTCGCGAGGACGATCTGACGGCGCAGGGCCTGGTGCTCGTCGGCGTCGTTCGCGAGATGATGGCCGAAGGCGCGATCGCGTCGTGGCCGGCGCGTCTGCGCGGAGTGCCGCCGCCGACGGACGCGATGGTGCGGCGCGCCGTCGACGCGGTGTGCGCCGACGGAAAAGCGATCGCGCTCGGCATGTTCAAGGACGAAGAGCTGTGGACGGCGCTCGTCGCGCGCCGCCGCGGCGACGGCTTCGACGTGATCGCGGGCCCGGACGAACTGCGACCGGCGATGGGGCTTTTGTCGGGTGATTGGCGGCGCGACTACCGTCACCTCGTGCGCGCCGCCGAAGAGCGCTACGCGCCGCTCGCGTTCGGATGCTTCGCCGAAGTTGGCGCCTTTCGCGATCTCCAGACCGACGGTCGCCCCGGCGCATGGAGCCGCGCGGTCGCCGTGCGCGACGTCATCCTCTCGCCGATCCCTCTCGCGGTCGGCGTCGCGCTCGGCGTCGACGGCGCGCGCTACGCGCTCGACGGAATCAAGCTCATCACCGGTCGGATCGATCCGCTGGGCATCTTCGATCCGCTCCTTCGCGCCGTTCGCGGCAAGCTCGGCGAAGCGACGGGCAAGGACGTCCCCGGCGCGCTCGGCTTCGACCCGATGGCGGCGCTCCGCGCGCTCCTACGCCGATGAAACGAACGAATTTCCCCCCGTTCGCCTCGATCGCGATCGTCGTCGTCGCGTCCGCCGCGCTGCTCTGGCACGCCAGGATCTTCGATTTCATCTGCGACGACACGTTCATCACGCTTCGTTTCTCGCGCAACCTCGCGCTCTTCGGATCGCCCGTCTACAACTTGGGCGATCGCGTCGAGGGGTACACGAGCCCGCTCTGGATGGTGCTCGTCGCGCTCGGGATGAAGCTCGGCGCGTCGGCCGAGGTCTCGGTGCGCGCGCTCGGCGTCTTTTCGGCTGTCGGGTTGATGGCGGCGACGTGGCTCTTGTGGCGTCGCGTCGAGCCGACGAAATGGATCCCCGGGGTCTTCGCGCTGGCGGGCGTCGCGGTGTCCGCGCCGGTCGCCGCGTGGACGCTCGGCGGTCTCGAGACGCCGCTCTTCGCGACGCTGGTCACGCTCTCGATCGCGCTCGCCGCACGCGCCGCCGTCCGCGGATCGTGGAAGAGCGGCGCCGTCGTCGGCCTCTCGCTCGCCGCCGCGACGCTGACACGCCCCGAGGGCGCAGCGCTCGCCGCGATCGTCACCTTCATCGCGCTCCTCTTCGCCCGAAAGCACCGCGGCG
>JAYVXB010000085.1:0-8302 GCA_043785585.1 Deltaproteobacteria bacterium
CTCGAACCGCTCGAGCGTCACCCCGAACCTCCTCTCTTGGCGTCTCTGCGTCTTGGCGGTCAAATCCCCATCAGGTGTGTTCGTTGTTCGACATTCGCGCTCGCTGATTTAGGTAACTGAATGAGCATCTTCCGCGAACGCC
The DNA here is from genome assembly GCA_043785585.1 of Deltaproteobacteria bacterium. Taxonomy (GTDB): domain Bacteria; phylum Myxococcota_A; class Polyangia; order Polyangiales; family Polyangiaceae; genus JBBQXV01. Next base: position 143 of record JAYVXB010000085.1, read on the forward strand.
TCGATGCACGCCGCGTGGACGCGTCCGGCCGACGCTGGCTCTTCGTGCCCTACGACCAACTGACCGACGCCGTCGGGCCTCTGTCGCGCGCGGCCCCGCGCGAGCTCGGCATCGTGCTCGTCGAGTGCCCGGCGAAGGCGGCGCGGCGGCCGTACCACAAGCAGAAGCTCGCGCTCGTTCTCACGAGCCTGCGCCACTTCGCGCTCGAGCAGGCCGACCGCGGCGTGGCCGTGCGGCATCTCGTGGCCCCATCGTACGCGGCGGCGCTCGAGAGCGTGCGGGAGCTCGGGCCGCTCGCGGTGATGCGACCGGCCGAGCGCGAGCTCCGCGCCGAGCTGGCGCCGATGTTCGAGTCGGGCGCCCTGCAGAGCTTGCCGCACGAGGGGTGGCTGACGGAGGCGGACGACTTCCGCGCCGCGACCCGCGGCGAGTCGTGGCGCATGGACGCTTTCTACCGTCACGTCCGTCGCCGCCTCGGGATCCTCATGGATGGCGACAAGCCGCTCGGGGGCAAGCTCTCGTTCGATCAAGACAACCGCAGGCCCTGGCGCGGCGAGCCGCCCGCGCCCGCGGTGCCGACCTTCGCGGTGGACGCGATCACGCGCGAGGTCTGCGCGCTCGTGTCGGGCAGGATGGGCGATCACCCGGGGACCCTGACGCCCGAGACCTTGCCGGCGTCGCAGGCCGACGTCGAGGCCGCGTGGGCCTGGGCCAAGACGTCGTGCCTGCCGCACTTCGGACCGTTCGAGGACGCGATGTCGTCGCGCTCGCGCAGCCTGTTTCACGCGCGGATCGCGCCGCTCTTGAACCTCCAGCGCCTGAGCGCTCACCGGGTGCTGCGCGATGTGCTCGCGTTGGACCTGCCGCTTGCGAGCAAGGAGGGCTTCGTCCGGCAGGTGCTCGGGTGGCGCGAGTTCGTGCGCCACGTCCACGAGGCGACCGACGGCTTCCGCGTCGTGCGCGGCGTCGTGCAGCCGAGCGGGCCGGACGCCGGCGCCAGCTCGCATGGCGCGACGGGCGCGGGCGAGCGCGCCGTCGATGGCGGCTCGCGCGTCTCCTTTCTCGGCGCGGCGCGCCCGCTACCGCCCGCGTTCTGGGGGAAGCGCTCGGGCCTCGCGTGCCTCGACGAGGTCGTCGCCGGCGTCTGGCAGGACGGCACGAGCCACCACATCACGCGCCTGATGGTGCTCTCCAACATCGCCACGCTTCTCGACGTCTCGCCGCGCGAGCTCACCGACTGGTTTTGGGTGGCGTACATCGACGCGTACGACTGGGTCGTGGAGCCCAACGTGCTCGGGATGGGGACCTTCGCAGCCGGCGATCTCATGACGACGAAGCCCTACGTCGCGGGCGCGGCGTACATCGATCGGATGAGCGACTATTGCGAGGGCTGCCGATTCGATCCGAAGACGACCTGCCCGCTGACCCCTCTCTACTGGGCATTCCTTGGCCGACACCGCGAGGCGCTCGCGGGCGTCGACCGGATGAAGCTCCCGATGGCCTCGGAGCGGAAGCGTACGGCCGCGCAGCGAGCGAACGACGCCGCCACCTTCGAGCGCGTCGCGACGACGCTATCGCGGGGCGATGAGCTCGAAGCGTCGGTACGGAGTCGCGGCGATTGAGGACGACGCGCGCAATCTTCGTGGAGCCCGGCGGCCAGGGAGGATGGAGGACGCGGGGTGGTCGCGCGGAGACGTTGCCCCTATGCCGTTCTTGGATGAGCAGACTCCGGACTCTCCTCGCGTGCGCCACGCTCCTCGCGTGCGATCCGCCGAACGCTGCACGAACCGCGAGCGCCGAGCGGTCCACGACCGCGAGCGCGACCGCGAGCGCGTGCGCGCTACCGGAGCGTCCCGTCGCCGCGAACGACGCCGACCGCAACGTGGAGGGCTCGACGCTTGCCGTCTGCTCTGGCGCGCCGCTCACCGGCTTTTTCCGCGATGGGCGCTGCTCGACCGGCCCCGAAGACACCGGCGTCCACGTGGTGTGCAGTCGGGTCACGACCGCGTTCCTCGAGTTCACCCAATCGCGCGGCAACGATCTTCAGACGCCGCGCGGCTCGTTCGCCGGCCTCAAGGATGGCGACCGCTGGTGCCTGTGCGCCAGCCGATGGGGCGAGGCCGAGCGGGCGGGCGTCGCTCCCCCCGTGATCCTCGAGGCGACGCACGCCGGCGCCGCCAAGGTCCTCGACGTGGCGACGTTGCGCGCGCACCGACTCCCGTAAGGAGAAGCACGCGAAGGCGAAGCACGCGCCGAATCGATTCCCTTGACCGCCGACGGCCGCTTGCGCTCCTACTCTCCTCCGTGACGAGCAAGCGCGTTCCCGGCGGGGTGGTGCACGAGCTCCCCGCAGACCTGCGTGAGGCGCTGATCGCGAGCTCCACGGCGCTCGCTGCCTGGATGGACATCACGCCCTTGGCGCGCAACGAGTTCATCTGCTGGGTCGAGGACGCGAAGCAAGAGATGACGCGAAAGCGCCGCGTTCGCAGGACCCTGGAGGAGCTCGAAGAAGGCCAGCGCCGCCCCTGCTGCTGGCCTGGGTGCAAGCACCGCGAGCGCACGGGTCGCGGTTCGTCGATCGGATCGAGGGTTCCGAAGTAACCCGACAAGAAAAGCATCCGTCGAAGTCGCAGCAACGTCTTCTCCTCGCCCCATCAGCTCCTGATCAGGAAATCATCATGATCCGGCTGCCATCGTCCGGGTCACCCTTCCGTCCAACTTCGGACAAAGGAGATTCCCCCGTGAAGCTTTCCCTCCGCGCATCGATGCTGTTTGCAGGCGCCGCCACTCTCGCGACGCTCGCCGTCTCGTCCGACGCGCTCACGGCGCCGCCGGCCGCGCATCCGCCGGTCTTCGCGCCGCCGAAGATCGATGCGCCGAGCGCGAACGCCAATCCGTCGGAGCTCCTCTTCCGTCGCTTCGCCGACGGCTCGGTCCGCCCACACGCGCACCACGAAGACGGGAACCCGAACACCGCGGGCCAGCCGCTCACCGCGTCATTCAAAGGGACGACGCGCGCGCCGCGTTGGAACGTCTTGCGCGAGCAGGCCGAGCCGCGCCTCGCGCTCGGTGCGCGGCAAGCGACGCTCGCGAGCCTCGGGCTGACCGAGCCAGGCCCGATCACCGTGAAGAAGGCGACGTTCGACGGCGCGCCGGCGTGCACCGCGCCCGACCTCATGGTCATGGCGTCGAACTGCTGCAGCTACAGCGTCACCAACCAGCTCACCGGCGACGCGGTCATGTACCGCCGTCCGAAGCACGCGTTCTCCGACGAGGCGAGCGCGATCGCGCTGGCGAAGAGCGTGCGCGCGAGCATGCCGATGTCGGTGCCGTACCGCGACTCGGACGTCCGACTCGGGCAAGGATGGATCTACGAGAGCGGCGGCTACCACGGCGCCGGCGACTACGGTCGCGCGTCGTACACGGCGGGCGTAGATCCGTCGTTCAAGGTCTACGCGGTCGCCGACGGCAAGGTCATCGCGACGTATTGGGACGACTTGATGGGGAACATCGTCGTCATCGAGCACAAGGCGCCGAACGGCGATCGCTACCGCAGCCTCCACGCGCACATGCGAAACGGCTTCGACCACGATCTCGCAAAGGCGCGCGCGCTCAACATCCCCGCCGACAAGCGCTACGTCGACGGCAAGCCGACGCGCCCGTGGAAGTACAAGCAGTACGCCGACAAGCCGAACCCGAGTCAGCTCCAATGGGGGACGAACGCGCAGACGATTCAGGTCAAGCTCGGCGACACGATCCACCTCGGGCAGTGGCTCGGATGGAGCGGCAACACCGGCGACGGCGGCGCAGGCAACGGCCTCGACGACACAGGCAACCCGGTCGATCCGATCACCGCGAACAACCACCACCACTACATGCTCGCGGTTCCGCATCCGACGGCGGGCGAGAAGGAGTGGGTCCAGGTCGATCCGTACGGCGTCTACGCGAAGCTCAGCACCGGCTGCTACGAGCTCGGTGACGACACGGCGTTCGTGCGCCTCATCGCGCCGTTCCATTCGTCGTTCCACAACGTGCCGGTCGAGTACGTCGCGAAGTACTTCGGTTACTACCCCGGGATGGGGATGGGGCTCCAGACGCTGAGCGTGCACAAGAAGGACTCGAAGGTCCTCGCGTCCGGCGCCTTTTTGCATGGGATCCCATCGGATTGGTACGCGCGCTTCTGGATGTCGGGCGCCGACTACCAGTACTGGTTCACCGAGTACGACAAGCAGGGCTACCGCCCGCGGCAAATCCAAGTCGCGCCGGATCCGAGCGGCACGCCGCGCTTCAACGTGATCTGGCAGCGACGCAGCGGCGAGTCGTACGTCGCGATGCACGACGCCGACGAGTCGGGTTGGAACGGCGTGTGGAAGGAGTGGGTCGATCAGAAGGGGTACCGCGTCGAGGATCGCGTGGCGTATTCGTCGGGCGGCACACAGAAGTATGCGGTCGTCTTCGTGAAGGACGGCGCGGGCTTCTACGAGCTCCACAAGATGGACGGCGCGGCGTTCCAGGCGAAGTTCGACGATCTCTGGGGCAAGGGATACCGGACGACGTCGATCAGCATCCTCGACAACGGCAGCTCGTACGGCGGCGTCTGGCGCGCGATGCCCGGGTACTGGGTCACGCAGGCGGGCCTCAGCGCGTCCGGGTACCAGGACAAATTCAGCGAGCTCGCGTCGCAGGGTTATCGCCTGCATCGCGTCGAGGGCTACCAGAACTCGTCGCGGTTCGCGGCGATCTGGACGAAGTAGCGTCGGGCGAACGGCTTCACCGCGCGCAGCAGACTGGCCATCCCGAGCACGCATGCATTCTTGCAAGCGGGACTTGCAGACCTCCCCATCGACCGGATCGGTGCGGGCGCGCACTCTCCCTTTGCCGACGCGACACGCTCGGCAGGGAGAGACCACCGATGAGCGACCCGCCGAACCCCGCGAAGATCCTCGAGACCGGCATGGCCTTCTGGGCCAGCAAGACGCTGCTCTCCGCCGTCGAGATGGGACTCTTCACCGAGCTCGCGGCGGGACCCCGCGGCTACGAGGAGCTTCGTGGGCGCATGGGCGTCCATGTCCGGGGCGCGCGCGACTTCTTCGACGCGCTCTGCGCGCTTGGTTTCTTGCAAAAGACGAACGACGCTTACGCGAACACGCGCGAGACGGATCTGTTTCTCGATCGGAACAAGCCTTCGTACGTCGGCGGGCTCCTCGAGATGGCGATGCGCGCGCTTCGACGCGGTCTTCCGATGGTCGGTATTCCGGCCAAAGGCGCCGACCAGATCCCCATCACGCAGCTGATCGATCAGTGGGGTGCAGGGCGCGCCATGGCGGGTGACGCCGACGCGCTGCAGATCCGCGGAGCCGTGGAGCAGCTCCTCTCGAATCCCGACTTCCGTTCGGAGGCGCGGCGACGCTCACTCGCCTTCGCGGGCAAGGACGGCGCTCAGCTCGCCGCAAGCTCGGTGGAGTCCTTGCTGCCTACGCTCGGGTGACCACGACGGCGCGGTCCACCGCAGCGAGGATGAGCGCCCGAATGTGCCGGCGGATCGTAGGCTGCGCGATGCTTCGTACCCAGCAGCAGACAGGACCGTAGTTTTCGGGGGACGGGTGTGCGTCTCTCGCTAGCATCGCCGGCATGTCCGAGCGCGTGAACACGGTCGTGGTCGGGGCGAGCGCAGCGGGTCTCTCCACCGCGTGTTGCCTCTCGAGGGAGGAGGTCGAGCATGTGCTCCTCGAAAAAGAGGAGTGCGCATGATCGCTCCAGCGCGTCGCCGACGCTACATCGGCAGCCGGCGCCGAGGAACGCGCGTGGAGGAGCCTTCGAGGGCGCCGCGCCTCTGCGATCCGCTCGCCGAACTCGGTGTGACGCCGCGCTGCGCCGCGGATCACGGCACGTAGAAGTCCAACGTCAGCACGGCGCGCGTCGGGCCGTCTGCTTGGGGGAAGCTCAAGTCGCTGAAGCCGCGCGCGATGCACGCGGCGGCGGCCGCATCGTTCAGCGACCCGCCGGCGATGGCCGTCCCGTCGACGGCGCCGTTCGGGCGAATGTCGATCACCACGGCGACCGTCCCCTCCGCTCGAGGATCGGACCGCACGGCGTTCTCGTAGCAGAGGCGGAGGCGACCGTAGTTCTGCCGCGTGATGCGCCGAATCACCTCGTGCGGCAGCGGTCCGCCGAAGCGGCAGCTCGTGTCACGGATGAGCGGCAACACCTGCGCGCGGCTGCCGCACATCCTGTTGGGACCGCACGGCACCGGCCTTCGCGCGGGGTGGTTCTCGCGCGGCGGCGGTTTCGGGCAGCGCTCGACGAGCGTCAGCGATTCCCACGCTGACGGCGGGGTCGGCGCCGATGCGGAGGCAGATGCCGTCGCGCTCGCGGGCGGCTCCACGCTCGTCGATGCGTCGGGCGACTCGGCGTCGGCGATCGTCGAGGTGCTCGCTGTCGACGGAGGCGTCGATGCCGATGTGCTCGGCGCGGGCGTCACCGTCGTCAGGAGCTGCGGCGTGGCTCCTCCTCCGCATGCGACGAGAACGAGCGCGACGAGGGAGGGACGGAGGCGCATGAGAAGAGTGTACGCGCGACCGCGCCGCCGGGAGGACCCGCGCGCGCCTCTTCCCAGCTGGCTCTTCCTGACCGACTACGCGCCGATGATCGGGTTGATCGTGGCGCTGTCGACGTACTGATCGAAACGGACGATCTTCCCGTCGGAGATTTCGAAGACGTGGGCGACCGCCGCGCGCACGCTCTTGCCTGTCGCCTTGCCCTTGCCGACGTAGTGTCCCTGCATGACGACCACGTTCCCCGCGTCGGTCAGTCGCTCGACGTCGATCGAGAACGACTCGAATTCGACGCCGATCTTCGCGAAGACGTTCTCGAGGACGGCCTGCGGGCTCCGGTGGACGCCGCCGCCGAGCTTGTAGCCGGCGGTCTGGGTCCACTGGATCTGCGGATGCATCGAGCCGAGCACCCTCGGGACATCCCCGGCACCGAACGCTGCGTACACGCCTTTAACGAAGTCCACATGGCTCATGGTCGTCTCCTTGGTTCTGGACGTTGCGTCCACAACAAAGGAGGCGTTCGTTCGTCGTCCGTCGGCGGTTCGTTCGGAACGAACCAGCCTCGTCAGGTCGTCCAGGCGATGTTCGTGCGCGGCTCGTAGCAGCACGAAACGCCGGTCGCGAGCGACTCGTCGAAGTGCGCCGCGAGCTCCGGAAGCGCCGTCGCGAGATAGGTGATTGCGTGGCGGATCGTTCGCGTCACGTTGAGGCGCGCCTTCTCCGTGGGCGAGCCGGTCCGCCGCGGCTTGCCGCCGAGGCCCGTCGCACGCGCGAGCTCCTTGAGGAGCGCGTCACGCTCGATGCTGCGCTTCGCGAGCCGCGCGACGTCGTGCTTGGCTTCGGCGTCGTCGAGCTCCCCGTCCAGATCGGCGAGACGCTTTCGGTACTGGCGCAGCGCTTCGCGATCGAGCATCGGCCCGGCGTCGCCCACCGGAACCGCATCTTCGGTCGGTGCCGCGATGAGCGAGAGGGCGGGCACGGGCGCGCGCGGGCGAGAGACGAGCTCGCGGAGGTGCCAGAGCCCCTTCATGTCCGGCACGTGAACGCTCTTGCCGTTGAAGGTGATGTGCCAGACGCCGCCTTCCGGTCGGAGCGTCGCGCTTTCGGTGGGCTCGACGCGCGACGTCTGCGCGAGGAGCTCCGCGATTTGCTCGGCAGTCGCCTCGTCGCGGATCTCGTGCGCGATCGGCAGCGCCTCTCGCAAGAGCTTCGACGCCGTCGCGAGCTCGCCTTGTTTTGCAGCCAGGCGCGCGAGTGCGAGCAGGTTCTGCGGAATCGAACCGTGTATGCCCATGTTGACCGCGTCAATCTCTCGCCGGCATCGAAGCGTGCGTTCCCAGAATCGGCGGGCTTCGTCGAAAACCGCGCGCTCCTCCCAGATCTCCCCCAACGTGTTGCAGGCGCAGATCTCCCCGACGCGGAGACCACGACGGCGAGCGATCTCGGCGCCACGAGCAAAGAGCGCGACGGCGCCGTCCACATCACCGTCGGCACGCTTCGCATTGGCTACGTTCCACATACAGAAAGCCTCGGGCCACGCGTCGCACGCGTCCGGGTGACGGCGCACGATCGCGATCCCGGCCTCGGTGCGAGCCACGGCGGACTT
>JAYVXB010000086.1:0-8268 GCA_043785585.1 Deltaproteobacteria bacterium
ATCGAGCGCGATGACTTTCACGGCGACTGGAACTACGTCATCAGACCGCGCAACGAGCAGCGTTGACCGGTCGACTTCGCCGTTCCCAGGCCCTAAGCGCGACCTCACCGAGCGCGTTGCCGACGAGCTTCACGGGACCGTGCGCGTTCTGCGCGACCGGCGCCTTGGTGGCTGCGGATTGAGCCGTGACCGCCGGCTCGCCCGTCGCGTTACCGCTGCAACCGGTGGCGCCGAGGGCGGCGAGGCTGAAGAGCGGGACGGCAGCGATGATGACGACGTTACGAATTCGATTGAGCATTGGGTTTCCTCCACGCCATTCCTGACGTTGCCAGTATGACGTTGGAGACCCCCGAAGCGCTCCGCTCGAACCGGTAAAGAATCGTAAAGCGCGTGTTAAGACGCGCGTTTCAGCGCGTCCTTCAGCGACGTGCCCGAGTGCCTGTCATCCTTCGCGAAGCGAAGGATCCCCAACGATCCTTGGGGGGTCCTTCGCTTCGCTCAGGATGACAAGGAGGCGGCTAGCGCCGGACCCACTCGTTGGTGAACTTGGCGGCGGCGTCGTACGAGGTCTTGAGATCGTGGAGGATCTTGTCCTCGATCATCCCGCCGATCGCGAAGACCTTCACCTCGACCTTGATCTTGGCAAAGCGTGCGATCTTCTTCTCGCCGAGCTTCTCGCACCAGAGCTCACCGGTCGTCTTCGTCTTCTCGGGCATCGTCGTCGGCGTGACCTTGAACGTGTAGCGCTTGGTCGCCTTGTCGAACGTGCCCTCTTCGACGTACGCGAATCGGTCGCCGAGCACCTTCTTCACCGGGCCTGGCAGCCCGGTGAGCGGCGGATCGATTCGCACTTTGCGCGTGACCGTCGTCGCGCCGTCGACGTTCTCGCCGGCGTAGCCCGGGAACGCGAGCGTCTCGAGGTAGAGCTTGCGATTGAACTCTTCGTTGAAGACGCACCCGTGCCAATAGGTGTCTTCGTCGCAGTCGAGCTCGTGACGAACGGTGATCTCGGGCATCGCGCGACCGCCCCTTCAGGCCTTCTTCGCGGGGGCCTTCTTCGCGGCGGGCTTCGCTTCGACCTTCTTCGCGACGGGCTTGGCGGCCTTCTTCTCGGCCTTCGGCGCGGTCGCGGCGGCGTTGCGCTTCGCCGTCGACTTGTAGAGATCGTAGAGGCGCGGCACCGGGAACTTCGACAGCGACGCCTTGTATCCCTCGTCCTTCGAGCGCTTGCCGAGCTCGAGGATCGACGCGATGAGCTTGTCGCGCGTGCCGAACTTCTCCTTCACCTCGGTGAACGTGGCGTGGAGGCGGAGGAGCTTGGAGTTCGAGACGTGCGCGAGCCCCTTGTCCTTGTTCGTCCGAGCGACCCAGAGATCGTCCTTCGAGAGCTTCTCGAGGTCGGCGACGAGCTTTGCTTTGTCGCCGAACTTGTCCTTCATGATCGCGTGGGGGTGCTTGCTGGACATGGTGCGTATCCTTTCGAGGGTGCGCGAGATGACTCGCGCGGCAAATGAAGTGGCGGCTTTAGCAGTCAGACGTGCAGCTCGCAACCCGGTGTAAGGTTGCGGCTCAGTTATCGTTTGGTCGTATGCGTTTTGCTGGGTCTTCGAAGCTTCGGAGAGCCAAGGCCACCGAGGGGAGAACGTCAGATGCCACGCATGAGGAAGCTCGTTCGGTGGGGGGCGATGGCGCTGATCGCGCAGCTCGCGATCGGATGCGGTGCCGCGGACAAGGCGGCGATGCCTTCGTCGGCGGCGCCGGGTCGCTACAACGTCGGCGCCATGGGCGGCGCCGCTCCGCCTGTCGCGCCGGGCGCCCCGCGAACCGAGAGCGCGGATCGCGACGGCGACGGCGTCCCCCAAGCGGACAAAGCCGTCGACATGCGGATCGCGCAAGCGGGCGGTGGCGGCAACCCGAAGGTCGTCGCCGACGCGCCGCACGGCACGTCGATGCTCATCTACACGGCGACCCTCCACCTGGCCGTCTTCCAGGTCGAGCAGCAGATGAACGCCGTCGATCGCATCGCGCGCGAAAACGGCGGATATCTCTCGGTGCGCAACGACACGCAGATCACGATCCGCATCCCGCGCGGCAAGTTCGACGACGCGCTTCGTACGATCGAAAAGCTCGGCGACGTCGTCCATCGCAGCGTCACCGCACAAGACGTGACCGACGAGTACGTCGACATGGAGATCCGCCTGAAGAACGCGCGCGCGATCCGTGATCGCCTCCAGGCGCTCCTCGAGAAGGCGCAGATCAAAGAGGCGATCGAAATCCAAAAGGAGCTCGGCAAGGTCACCGAAGAGATCGAGCGGATCGAAGGGCGATTGAAGCTCCTCAAAGACAAGATCGCGTTCTCGACGATCACCGTTTCGTTCCAGCCGGTCGACTCGCAGCCGGTGCGCGACGCGACGATCCTCCCGTTCCCGTGGCTTCAGGATCTCGGTCTGTCGTCCTTGATGAACGTGCATCCGTGAGCGTTCCCGCTCGCCGCAGGAGAATGACGATGCTTGGTGACTTCGGAGCACGCGCGGCGTTGATCGCCGCGCTCGGAATGGCAGCGCTCGGTGCGACGGCGTGCGGTCGGCCCTTCAAGGTCGAGACCGCGCCCGGCTTCGTCGAGCTCGACAACCAAGAGCCGCAGTACTCCTACCGCGCGATCGCGCCCGAAGGGATCGTCGTCGCGATCCGCGTCGTGCCGATCGACGACAAAGGCGATCTGCCGTTTTGGACGCGCGCGGTGACGTTGCGTTTTCGACAGCTCAACGCGTACGCGCTGCTCGAGTCGACCGACGTGACGTCGCGCGACGGAACGCCGGGCAAGGAGCTTCGCTTCGGTCACGATGAAGCGGGCAAGCCGTACCTCTACCGCGTGCGTCTCTACGTCGCGCAAGACCGGCTCTTCGTGATCGAGGTCGGCGGGACGAAGGAGCAGATGGATCGCTACAAGGCGAGCGTCGACTGGATGCTCCTCAGCGTGCTCGTCAAATGCGACACGCTGCTCGCGCCGGTGTTCGCGTCGAAGACGTGCAATCGATGGTGAGCAAATGCGTGAACGACGCGTGACGATGCAGTAGAACCCGGCCATGTCACAGGCCGTCCGGGTTCGCTTCGCGCCGTCGCCCACCGGGTACCTCCACATCGGTGGAGTTCGCACCGCGCTCTTCAACTGGCTCTGGGCAAAGAAGAACGGCGGCGCGTTCGTCCTGCGGATCGAGGACACCGACCAAGAGCGCTCCACGCCCGAGAGCGTGAAGGTGATCCTCGATTCTCTGACGTGGCTCGGGATGACGTGGGACGAAGGTCCCGGCGTCGGCGGCGCGCACGGTCCGTACACGCAGATGGAGCGGCTCGCGATTTACAAAGAGCACGCGGAGCGGCTCGTCGCGAGCGGCAAAGCGTTCCGCTGCTTTTGCACGAAAGAAGAGCTCGACGTTCAGCGCGCTGCGCTCAAAGCCAAAGATCCGAAAGCGCAGTTTCGATATCCTGGCACGTGCCGCGATCGCAAAGACCAGCCTGCACTCCCGTTCGTCGTGCGCTTCAAGGTCCCCGCCGACGGCAGCGTCCGCTACGTCGACAAAGTCTTCGGCGAGGTGACGACGCCGAACGCCGCGCAGCAGGACTTCGTGCTCGTACGGTCCGACGGCGTCCCGCTCTACAACTTCGGCTGCGTCGTCGACGACATGACGATGGGGATCACGCTCGTCGCGCGCGGGCGCGATCACATGGTGAACACGCCGCCTCAATTGATGATCTACGAGGCGTTCGGCGCGACGCCGCCGGACATGGCGCACTTGCCGATGATGCTCGCTCCGAACGGCGAGAAGCTCTCCAAGCGGCACGGCGCCGTCAGCGTCGGCGAGTACCGCGCGCAGGGATATTCGCCCGAGGCGGTGCTCAACTACCTCGTGCGCTTCGGGTGGTCGCACGGCGATCAAGAGGTGTTCTCGATCGGCGAGCTGGTCGATGCGTTCAACTGGGAGGCGTGCGGGCGCGGCGACGGCAAGTTCGACGCGAAGAAGTTCCTCGCGATTCAGCACGAGCACATGAAGACGCCGCGCCTCACGCCGGACGACGTCTACGTCGCGCGGCTCGTGCCGTTCCTCGAAGCGCGCGGGCTCACGGTCGACGCGGCCCGCGTTCGGAAAGTCGTCCCGATGATCCGCGAACGCGCGACGACGTTCGTCGACGCGGCGGATCGGCTCGACTTCGTCTTCCGCGACGCGCCGGTCATGGACGAAAAGGCGCGCGACAAATTCCTCGTCGCCGCGAACGAGCCGCACTTGCGCACGCTCGCCGACGTGCTCGCGAAGGTCGAGACGTGGGAGACCCAGGCGCTCGAGGACGCGACGAACGCGTGGCTCGCAGAGAAAGCGCTCAACATCAAAGACGTCGCGCAACCCGCGCGCGTCGCGCTGACGGGACGCACGGCGAGCCCGGGTCTCTTCGAGGTCGTCGCGGCGCTCGGACGCGAAGGCGCGCTCGGAAGGCTCCGAAGCGCGGCCGACATCGCGTCTTCGCGCTGACGCTACTGGTAGAGCCGAATCCCGCAGTCGGCGCCGCCGGGAGAGCCGAGGACGGGCGACGTGAAGTTCGTGACGTTCGGGTTTTGGAGCAGCGACGTGATCGCCGCGGTGTTCTCGGCAACGGTGTCGTAGTCCCACGTGCTCGACGTGACGTCGGAGATCCCGGTGATGCCGTACGTCTGCCCCGCGACGAGCGTGAACGTCAGCGGGTCCGAGTCTTTCCACGAGTCGCCCGTGACCGAGAACGCCTTGGGCGTGCTTGCGTAGACCAGCGTGCCGTTGTTGAAGATGAGGAACCTGACGTTGCCCGCGCCGTTCAGCGTGTTCTTCACGGAGATTTTCGAGATCGTCATCGTCGTGTGGACGCTGATCGCCGTTCCGCAAGCGTCGCCCGCGCCGCGCGACGACGAGCCCGACTGCGAAGGGATGCTGTCGAAGACGAGGACGCCGGTGGTGCTGCTGTCGGGCGTGCTGCTGTCGACGTTCGCCGAGTCGACGGTGCTCGAGTCGAACGTGGCCGAGTCGAACGTCGTGTTCGAGTCGGGGGTGCTCGTGTCGGGCCACGGCGCGTCGATCGGATGCGTGCCCGCGTCGTGGTGCACGGCGGCCTCGGTGTGTGCGTCCGCGCAGGCCGCAGGATCGTCCACGCACGAGCCGCCGTCGCCCGCGAAGAAATCGCCGGTCACCTGCGCCGCGCAGGCGGCGAGCGAGGAGGCGGCGAGAAGAAGAAGCGAGGCACGAGCGACGACGGGAGACGAAGACTTGTTCATGAATTTCCTAGAGGCGAGCGTTCCAGCGCCGTCATTGTCTTACGGCGGCCGCCGGCGACATCTCCCTTCCCCAGGAAAACCTCAGGGAAAAAGGCGAATTCCGCAGTCGGCGCCGCCGCGCGAGCCGAGGACCGGCGTGACGAAGTTCGTGAGGTTCGGGTTCTGGATGGTCGACGAGATCGCCGCCGTGTTCTCGACGACGGTGTCGTAGCTCCACGTGCCCGCGACGTCGGCGATCCCGGTGACATCGTAGCTCCGTCCGGCTTGGAAGGTGAACGAAAACGAGTCCGAGTCCTTCCACGACTCCGTCGTGACCGAGAAAGGCTTGGCCGCGCTCGCGTAGACCACGGTGCCGTTGTCGAAGATCAAGAACTTGATGTTGCCGCTGGTGCTCAGCGTGTTCTTGACCGACATGCCGGAGATCGTCGTCGTCGTGTGCACGACGATCTGCGTCCCGCACGAGTCGCCCGCGTTGCGCGTCGACGCGCCGGACTCTGCGCTGAGGCTGTCGAAGAGGGGAGTGCCCGCGTCGAACGTGCCGGTGTCCACGCCCGTATCGGGGGGCGGCACGTCGATCGGTGCGTCGAAGCTCGCGTCGAAGCTCGCGTCGAACGTCGCATCGATCGAAGTGGCGTCGCGTGATGCCGCGTCGAACGCGGTAGCGTCGCGCGATCCGCCGTCGAGCGCCCCCGCGTCGAGGTGCGTCGCGGAGTCGCCGTTCGCGTCGAGCGATCCGCCGTCGTCACCGACGAGACCGTTGTCGACCTGACCGCCGCACGCCGCGAACGATGCGCTGCCGAAGAGAACGACCGATACGAAAGCGAAAGTGTGGGACGAAGTGGAGCCCATGCATGTTCATAGGCTCGTCGATGGCGGCACGCTACTTCGATTGCTTCGCTGCGAACGAGTCGCGAAGCCCGATCGTCCGATTGAAGACGAGATTGCCGGGCTTCGAGTCCTTGTCCGTCGCGAAGTACCCGACGCGCTCGAACTGCACGCGATCGCCCGGCGACGTCGACGCGAGCGCCGGTTCGACGCGCGCGCCGGTCAGCGTCTCGCACGACGTCGTGCTCAGCTGCGTGAGGAAATCGATCTCGCCTTCGCCCGGATGCTCCGCCGAAAACAGACGATCGTAGAGGCGCACCTCGGCCTCGATCGAATGCTCCGCAGACACCCAGTGGAGCGTCCCTTTGATCTTGCGCCCGTCCTTCGCGTTGCCGCCGCGCGAGTCGGGATCCCACGTGCAGCGGAGCTCGACGACGTCGCCTTGCTCGTCCTTCACGATGCTCTCGCACTTGATGATGCACGCGTTGCGGAGGCGCACCTCCTTGCCGGGCGACAGGCGGAACCAGCCCTTCGGCGGCAGCTCCGCGAAGTCGTCGCGATCGATGTAGAGCACCCGCGAGAACGGAAGCGTGCGTGACCCGCGGTCGGCGTGCTCCGGGTGCCACGGCGCGTCGAAGCTGTCGTCTTGAGCCTCGGGGAAATTCTCGAGCACGACGCGCAGCGGGCGGAGCACGCCCATCGCGCGGTTGCAGCGCGCGTTCAGGTCCTCGCGAATCGCGTACTCGAGGAGCGCGATGTCGACGAAGCTGTTGCGCTTCGACACGCCGATGCGCTCGCAGAACGCGCGGATCGCTTCCGGCGTGTAGCCGCGACGACGAAGCCCGGCGAGCGTCGGCATCCGCGGATCGTCCCAGCCCGTCACGTGCTTCGCGTCGACGAGCTGCTTCAGCTTTCGCTTCGACAGCGTGTTGTACGTCAGGTTCAAGCGCGCGAACTCTATTTGCCGCGGACGCGGCGTGAACGAGAACTGATCGAGAAACCAATCGTAGAGCGGCCGATGGTTCTCGAACTCGAGCGAGCAGACCGAGTGCGTCACGCCTTCGAACGCGTCCGAGTACCCGTGCGCGAAGTCGTACATCGGGTAGACGCACCACGTGTCGCCGGTGCGGTGATGGTGCTCGCGCTTGATGCGGTACATGACCGGATCGCGCATGTTTTGGTTCGGCGACTGCATGTCGATCTTCGCGCGAAGGACGTGCGCACCATCGGCAAACTCGCCTGCGCGCATCCTCTTGAAGAGGTCGAGGTTCTCTGCGACCGGGCGATCGCGGTAAGGGCTCGTGTGACCTGCTTCGTAGAAGCTGCCGCGTCCCGCGCGGAGCTCTTCGAGCGTCTGGCTGTCGACGTACGCCTTGCCCGCCTCGACGAGCTTCACCGCGAGGTCGAAGAGCTTCTCGTAGTAGTCCGACGCAAAGAAGAGGTGCGTCGTCGCATCGAAGCCGAGCCAGCGCACGTCCTCTTGAATCGAGCGAACGAACTCGTCTTCTTCGGCGGCGGGGTTCGTGTCGTCGAAGCGCAAGTTGCAGACGGCGCCGTTCACGGCCTCTGCGATTCCGAAGTTGAGGCAGATCGATTTGGCGTGGCCGATGTGCAGATACCCGTTCGGCTCGGGCGGAAAGCGCGTCGTGACTTTGCCGCCGTTCTTCCCCGCGGCGACGTCGTCCTTGACGATGTCGAGCACGAAGTTGGGGAGTTTCTCGGCTTCGTCGCTCTTCGTCTTTTCGGGGGAGTCGGTCATGGGGCCGTGCTCGATGTAGCAATCTGCGGCTCCCGAGCCTAGTCTCCCGACCCGCTGACGTGCTTTTCGCCCCCGATGTCTTATCGCCGCTCGCTTCGCTCCTGGGGGTCCCTGACGTTCCCCTAGCGGAGCCGTCCGCGTTCGACGCGTTCGTCAAGTCGGTGACGCCGCTCCTGCCGATCCCGGCGTTCCTCGTCATCCTGCCCGCGCTGTGGATTTTCTTCCGCCGCACGTGGCGCGAGCTCGACGAAGAGGCACACCGTCATCGCGCGAAGATGCTCGCGCAAGGGACGATGGATCATCGCCCGTTCGTCGCGCTGGCGATCTGCGCCGTCGTGCTGACGATGCAGGAGTACTACGGCGGGCGTCAGTTCTTCGAAGGTCATCT
>JAYVXB010000087.1:0-8263 GCA_043785585.1 Deltaproteobacteria bacterium
CGTCGACGTGGTCGTCGCGACGCCTTCGATCACGCGGTAAACCGCCAGCATCTTTGGGCTCGAGCCGATGAGCTCACCGAAGCGCTCTTGCGCCGACAGGCGCAGCTCGAGCTCGCGCGCGCGGTACGCAAGGCGCCGGTGCTCGGCCGCCTTCGCGACCGTCAGAGCGACGGCGTCGTTCGCGGCAAACGGCTTCGTGAGGAAGTGGTACGCCCCGCTGCGCAGCGCCTCGACGGCCACGGCGACCTCCGCGAACCCCGTCATGATCACGACGGCGATCCCAGGCCGAAGCTCGCGCAAGCGCCGCAGCACCTCGAGCCCGTTCATCCCGGGCATCTGCAGATCGCAGAGCACGACGTCCGGATCGTGCGCAGCGACGTACTCGAGCGCCGCCGCGCCGCTGTCCGCCGTGTCGACGCGGAACTGGCGCGCGACGAGGAGGCGCACGACGCTTCGTCGGAACGCGGCGTCGTCATCGACGACGAGGACGTGAACCGGCGACGCGTCCGGCGCGAGCGGCGGCGGCGCGCCAGTGAGGCGTGTCGGCGTCATCGGCACGAGAATGCGCCCAGGCGGCGCGGACCTCAAGGCCCCGTTCACGCCGCGAAGTCGTCGACGCGCTCGGCCAAGAGCGGACGGAGCATCCCGAGCGCGCGCGTGTGAAGCTGCGAGACGCGGGCCTCGCTCACGTTCATTTGCGCGGCGATGTCTTTGAACTGCACGCCCTGAAAGTAGTGGAGATCGACGATGTTCGCCTCGCGCTCGGGGAGCGACGCGACGGCTTTGCCGAGGGCGGCGCGCTGCGAGTGGCGTGCGACGAGCTCGAACGGTGACGCCTCTGACGAGGGCACGGCGCGCAACCGCTCGGGGAGCTCGTCGATGCCGACGATCGTGGCCGACGTCGTCTGGCCCGACTCCCGCGCCTCGGCGTTGGCGTGTGCGCGCGCGGACCGCGCGAGCCAATCCTGGTTGCGGAGCTCGTCGATGATCGACCCGCGGATGCGAATGCGGGCATACGCCTCGAATCGCTCGCCGCGTTCGCCGTGACTGCGGCGCAGCGCGTCCATGAGCCCGTACGAGCCCGCCGCGACGAGATCCTCGCGCAAGACGCAGCGCGGAAGCCGGCGTAGCACGCGCGTGACGACTTGCTGGACGAGGCCGAGGTACGGCTCCATGTCCGCCCGCGTGACGGGGATCGCGAACTTGCCACTCGGGCGATCGTACTCTTCCGGCGTGATGTCGTTGGCTTGAACGGCGCTTTGTGCGGTCATGTTCGACCTCGCTTCAGGTTGTGACAGCACCTAAAGCACAGGCCGGGCCACCCGCATCAACTACATAATATTCAATCGATATTCACGATTCGCGCGTGGAGTGTGGGTAGAATGTGACCCGGCCTACCCCACGTAACGTCGCAGAAGCGCTGTTGCGCGCAGAGGTCATTGTTGACCTCTGGGGTCGATACCGACCTACGAAGCGCTCACTTCGACGCTCCACCCGCCGCGCCACCGGCAAACGGCAGGATCGTCTTCAGGTCCTCGTCCGTGAAGCGCAGCTGAAGCCCGAGGAAGTAATCGCGCCGGTTCGACAAGAACACGTGGTCGACGCCGCCGAGCAGCCACAGCCGCTTGATGAACTCGTACCCGATGTACACGCGGTAGCGCGGCTGGATCTCTTCGCCGAACCCGAAGAGATCGTTTTTCAGCTCGAAGCGGTCTTGCAGCAAATGGATGTCGAGCCCGACGCCGCCCGTCGACTCTTTGATGCCGAATCGGCCGGTGAACGGCCCGAGCCGCCGCGCGAACTGCAGCGAGAAGCGGAACGCGTCGGTCGTCGTCGTCGTGATCGTGCGGTAGTGCGCCGGCTCGTTCGGGTTCGTCGTATCGACGTCCTGCTGCGAGAAGCTGGTCTTGCCGCGCGGATCGTTGATGAGCTCGATGACGTAGTACTTGTCCTCGCGCGGCTGCAGCCGAAGCTCGACGTAGCTCTTGATCGTGTTCGCGAGGAAATTGTAGTCGCTGCGAAGACCGACGATCGTCTGCAGGCGCTGGATGTTGCCGACGTACTCGTTGATCCCTTCCGCGACGCCCTGCACTTCGTTGACGAGCGCGTCGTCCTTCGTGAGCTTGCCGATGGTCCCTTCGCCGCGGTCGGTGCGTGCGGCGATGTTGTCGATGTGACCGAGCGCACTCTCGAGGCTCTTCGACGCGCGGTTCATTCGCTCGATCGTCTCGCGCAGCTCGCCGCTCTGTCCGTTGGCGCCGCCTTGCGCCGCCATGAGCTGCTTCACCTCTTCGGTGACGATGCGCACGTTCTCGAGGATGCGCGCGAGCTGCGGGTCGGCGTTCGACGTGATGCTCGCGATGTTCTTGAGCGTGACGTTCACGTACTCGCGGTTGTCTTTGATCGTCTTGTTGAGCGCGTCGGTCGCATCGGCGAGGTTTTGGAGGATGGACTCGATGTTCCTGCCGCCCTTGTCGGTGCCGATCGATCGGGCGAGCTGCTGCGCGACCTGTTTGATGCTGTCGGCGATCTCTTTCACCTCGTCGATGATCTGATCGGTCGTCGCTTGCTCGACGATGACCTTGATCTCGTCGCCGTCCTTGAGGCGCCGGCGATCCTCGGTGCCGGGCGTGAGCACGATGACCGACTCGCCGAGGAGCGACGCGCTCTTCTTGCCGGCGGTCGCGTTCTCGTAGAGCGCGATGTCGCCGCGCACCTTCACGTCGACGCGCGCCATCCCGTTCTCGAGCTTGATCGCGTCGATCTGCCCGACCGGGATCCCGGCGATCGCGACGCGCGTGTGGCTGGCGAGGCCGGTCGCGTCCTTGATGTACGCGTGCACGACGTAGCCGCCGCCGCCGCCGACCTCTTTGCTGACGGTGCGGTAGATGAAGTAGACGGCGCCTCCGGAGAGGATGACGAAGAGGCCTACCTTCGCCGCCTGCGTGAGCTTCGCCATTGCTGGCGGATACGCTAGCCCTACTCAGTGGTGGAGGTCGAGGGTTGGCGCGACCTCGACCTTCGCGCCACACCCGTCAGGGCGGCTCCTCGAAGAACTCCCCCTCGCCGCCGTCATCGCCGGCGTCCACGTGCGCCGCGCCGTTTGACGCAGGCAGCACGATCGCCTCGAGCGCCACGTCGAGCTCCTCGCGCCGGCGCGCGAACTCGTCGCGCTGCGACGGCGGGAGCACGCGCACGCCGTCGAGCCGGAGCGATAGCGGATCGATGAACGTGTCGCCGCGTTTCACGATGAAGTGCAGGTGCGGCCCCGTCACGCGGCCCGTCGCGCCGACGTAACCGACGAGCTGCCGCGCCTCGACGTGCTGCCCCACGTGCAAGCCCGCCGCGAACCGCGACATGTGGCAGTAGCCGCTCGAGAGATTGTTCGCGTGGCGCACCATCACCATGTTGCCGCACGCGCCGCTGTCGCCCGCGCTCGTCACGGTGCCCGCCGCCGTCGCGTAGATCGGCGTGCCCGCCGACGCCGCGAAGTCGACGCCCGTGTGCGGCATCACGACGTGGAGCACGGGGTGCATTCGGTTCGGGTTGAAGCGCGACGAGATGCGCGCAAAGGGCACCGGCGTGCGCCAACCGCCTTGGTAAGGCTGGCGCCCCTTGGCGTCGTAGTAGCCGCCGAGCGCGCGCTTGCGTGCGGCGGCTTCGTGTCCGTACCAGTAGACGCGAATCGACGGCGCGTTCGGGTTCGGCGGGAAGTATTCGACGGCGTCGAGCTCGGCGTAGCGACCGAACGCGCCTTCGACGCGATCCTCGGTGGCGAGAATGCGGAGGCGCGCGCCGGGGCGGAGATCGCTCAGCTCGGCGTGACCTTCGAGCGCGTCGTCGAGCATCTTGAGGAGATCGTCGTCGAGGCCGGCTTTGACGATCGAGCTGCGGAGATCCTCGGTGACGGCGAGCCCGACGGCGACGCGGACGCGCTGCACGTTCAGCTCGAGCTTTCGCGCCTCGAGCGTCCCGGCGGCGTCACCGCGCGCTTGCCAGACGTCGAACGGCGACGTCGCGTACTCGAAGGCGACGACGCGCCCTGTCGCGCGCTCGCGAGCGAACGAGAAGGTGTCCTTCGTGTGCGATCGCTCGAGGCGGCGGACGCCGTCGAACGATTCGTAGATGCGGTGGGTCTCGCTCTTCGTGAGGCCGGCGGAGAGCAGCGCCGTGTGGAGAGAGCGCTTGCCGACTGTGCCTTCGACGATCTCGATCTTCGGATCGCTCGCGAGCTGCGCCACGCGCCAGACCGCGGGCGGCGCCGGCGCGGCGTCTTCGGCGGGCGCTGCGACGGCGGCGTCGGTCAACACGCTCGCGGAGACCGATGCGCTCGCGGCGCTTGACGCGCTCGGAGCCGGGACGTCGTCGTCGTGCATTCCGAACGCGAGCGGAAGGAAGAGGGCACCGAGCGCGATGCCGCCGCCGAGCAACCCGAGGAGTGCGAGAGTGTTCCCCGAAAGCCGACGCGGAGCGCGCCCGGGCGCCGCAGCCTCTTGCGGAGCTTCCGCGACCACCTGAGGAGCTTCCGCGACGACCTGAGGAGCTTCCGCGACCACCTGAGGAGCTTCCGCGACGACCTGCGGAGCTTCCGCAACGGCCTGCGGAGCTTCCGCAGCCTCCGAGGCCTCCCCCGCCTCGCCCTCCGCTGGTGTCTTTGGCTCCGTTTCCGCCACGACGGCGTCCTTAGCCTTCGCCCGCCGCCGCGGCAACTCCGGCCTCCGCGGCACCATGGTGCAAAAAGTCCCCTAGCTTCCCCAAACTCAGCGTATTTTCGGCGGCCAGACATGGACGAGCACACCAAGCAGCTCCTCATCCTCGGTCGCGAGCACTACGCGAAGCGCGAGTTCGACAAGGCCGAGCCGGTCCTTCGGCAAGTGCTCGAGACCGAAGACCGCTTCGCCGACGTGCACGACATGCTCGGGGTGATCTGCCACGCGCGCGGCAACTTCGCGCAGGCCGAGCACCACTTCGAGCGCGCGCTCGCGATCAACCCGTCGTACACCGAGGCGGCGCTGAACCTCGCCGTCACCTACAACGATCGCGGCAAGTACGAAGCGGCGCGCCAGGTGTACGCGAAGATCAAGGGCGCGCCATCGGGGCCTATGCAGGGGCTCGATCCGTTCGCGCGCGGGAAGATCGCGAACATGCACGCCGAGGTCGGGCAGGCGTACGCCGACGCGGGGCTGCCGCGCGAGGCGGTGCTCGAATACGAAAAGGCGATCGGGCTCTGTCCGCACTTCGCGGACTTGCGAACGAAGCTCGGGACGTTGCATCGCGAGCTCAACGATCTGCCACGCGCGCGCGAGCAATACGAAGCGGCGGTGCAAGCGCGTCCGACGTTCGTGCCGGCGCGCATTCAGCTCGGCGTCACGCTCCTGTCGCAAGGCGAAGTCATGCTCGCCGAAGAGCAGTGGAACAAAGTCCTCGAGACCGAGCCCGACAACGCGCGCGCCAAGATGTACCTGCGCATGCTCCAAGCGCAACGAAGCAGCGGCTCGATCCCCGCGTCGCCACCGAGCCAAGCGCCCAAGGGTTAGTTTCACCGCCAAGGCGCCGCGTCCCCTCCGAACCAAGCTCCCGCGGGATAGGTTTCACCGCCAAGGCGCGAAGCCGCCAAGGAGGAAGGGGCACTCGATCCAAGTCCTCTTGGCGCCTTTGCGCCTTGGCGGTCAAATCTCCACGAGAGCGCGCGTGGATGCTGCGCCCGCCATCGCGACGTCCGCGTCGAACACCTGCGCGAAGTGCGGGAGCGTGCGCGCCGCGAGCTCTGGCATCGAAGGCGGCTCGACGCCCACGTCCGCGAGGGACGTGACGCCGTGGGCGGTGATGCCGCACGGGACGATCATCTTGTAGGCATCGAGCGCGGTCGTCGCGTTGATCGCGAAGCCGTGCATCGTGACCCATCGCGACAAGCGCACGCCGATCGCGCCGACCTTCGCGACGCGCGTCGCGCCGCCGGGCTCGCGTGGATCGCCTCGCCATTCGCGCGGTGAATCGAGATCGACCCAGACGCCGATGAGCTTCGGATCGTTCGGGATGACGCTCGCGTCGATCCCGAAGTCTTTCGCGACGCCGATCATGACGCGCGCGAGATCTTGGACGTAGCGGCGCACGTCGCAGCGATCCGGCTTCAAGTCGAGAATGGGATACGCCACGAGCTGCCCGGGCCCGTGGTACGTGACGTCGCCGCCGCGGCCGGTCTCGAAAAAGTCGACGCCGATGCGCGCGCGCGCCGCTTCGTCGACCAGCACGTGCGTGCCGTCGGCGCCGCGCCCGAGCGTGATCACCGGCTCGTGCTCGAGCAGAAGCAGCGTGTCGCCGATTTCGCCGCGAACGCGCGCATCGACGAGCTTCTGCTGGAGCTCGTGCGTCGGTCCGTAGGCGACGCGCCCGATGTAGTGCGCGGTGACGCTTCGACGGCTCACGACCGGTTGTAGTTGGGCGCCTCTTCCGTGATGATCACGTCGTGCACGTGGCTCTCGCGGAGCCCTTGCGACGTGATCCGGATGAACTTCGCCTTCGTGCGAAGCTCTTGGATCGTCTTGCAGCCGGTGTAGCCCATGCCGCTGCGGAGCCCGCCCACCATTTGATAGAGGATCGACGCGAGCGATCCGCGATGCGGCACGCGCCCTTCGATCCCTTCCGGGACGAGCTTTTCGTCGGCGGTGCCCGACTGCGCGTAGCGATCCTTGCTCCCCTTCTTCATCGCGCCGATCGAGCCCATGCCTCGGTAGACTTTGTAGCTGCGGCCTTGGAAGAGGACCATGTCGCCGGGCGACTCGTCGGTGCCGGCGAAGAGCGAGCCGATCATCACGGCGCTCGCGCCGGCGGCGATCGCCTTCGTGATGTCGCCCGAGTGCTTCACGCCACCGTCGGCGATGACGGGGATGTCGTAGCGCTCGGCGACGCGCGCGCAGTCGCTGACGGCGGTGATCTGCGGCACGCCGATCCCCGCGACGACGCGCGTCGTGCAGATGCTGCCAGGACCGATGCCGACCTTGACGCCGTCGACTCCGGCGTCGATGAGCGCCTCGGTCGCCTCGGCCGTCGCGATGTTGCCGGCGATGACGCACACGCCAGGGAACTCTTTCTTCGTCGCGCGAACCGCGTCGAGCACGCCCTTGGTGTGGCCGTGCGCCGTGTCGATGACGAGGACGTCGACGCCCGCCGCGACGAGGGCCGCGGTGCGCTCGTGGCGATCCGGCCCAGGACCAATCGCCGCGCCGACGCGAAGCCGCCGCTTGTCGTCCTTCACCGCGCCCGGGTAACGATCGGCCTGCAAGATGTCTTTGATCGTGATGAGACCGACGAGCCGTCCGTCTTCGACGACGAGCAGCTTCTCGATGCGGTGCTTGTGCAAGAGCTGCTTCGCCTCGTCGACGTTGACGCCCGGCGACACCGTCACGAGGTCTTGTGTCATCAGCGCGGCGACCGGCTGATCGAGGTTGTTCTCGAAGCGAATGTCGCGCGCTGTCAGAATGCCGACGGCGCGATCGCCCTCGGTGACGGGGACGCCGGAGATGTCGTGCTCGCGCATGACCTCGAGCGCCGAGCGGAGCGACTGCGTCGGCCTCACCGTCACGGGCCCGACGATCATCCCGCTCTCCGCGCGCTTCACCTTCTCGACCTCGCGCGCCTGCGCGGCGATGGGCAGGTTCTTATGGAGGATGCCGAGGCCGCCTTCGCGCGCCATCGTGATCGCGGTCCTCGACTCGGTCACCGAGTCCATCGCCGCGCTGACGAGCGGGATATTGAGCTCGAGCCCGCGCGCGAGTCGGGACTTGGTCTCGACTTGATTTGGCAGCACGTCGCTGTGCGCGGGCACGAGCAAAACGTCGTCGAACGTCAGGCACTCGCGGAGCTTGTCGTCGAGCATGGTCTCTTATAGCTGGGGTTTTCCAGCAGACAAGAGAGAGAGAGAATTCACAGGAAGGTGGGAAGACGAGAAGTCCAAACCCAAAAATCCTTCCCGTCTTCCTGTTCAATCAATCTGGGATCGTCTCGCCCTTGGCGATCTGCTCCTCGCGGAACTCGTCGAGCCCTTCCGTGAAGTTCGCGGCGACCTCGGGATCGAACTGCGTCCCCGAGCAGCGCTCGATCTCTCCGACCGCGACCTCGTGCGGGAGCGCGCGCCGGTACGCGCGATCGCTCGTCATCGCGTCGTACGTGTCGGCGACCGCGATGATCCGCGCGATGAGCGGCACGTCGTTCCCCTTGAGCTGCAGCGGGTAGCAGCGACCGTCCCACCGCTCGTGGTGCAGGT
>JAYVXB010000088.1:0-2486 GCA_043785585.1 Deltaproteobacteria bacterium
TCGCGGTGCGCGGCGTGCGACCGGGGAGCATCGCAGACTGGCTCGGGCTCGTCGGCGACACCGCGGACGGCATTCCGGGGATCACGGGCTTCGGCGAGAAGACGGCGGCGGCGCTGCTCCGCGAGTTCGAGCACATCGAGTCCATCCCGGACGATCCGAAAAAATGGCCGGCGAACGTGCGCGGCGCGGAGCGGCTCGCGGCGAACCTCGCGGCGGCGCGCGACGACGCGCTCCTCTATCGCAAGCTCGCGACGCTCGTGACCGACGTTCCGCTGAAAGAGACACTCGACGACTTGCGATGGCGCGGCGTTCCGCGCGCCGAGTTCGACGCATGGTGCGCGCGCATCGGGAAAAAATTCGACGTCGCCCGAGAAGACTAGGCGATCGCACAGCGAATCATCGAGTCCCGAGGGGCGTGGCAATGCCCTCCAAGCGACTCTCGAGCTTCGCCTTCGCGGGAGTGCGTTCGGTTTCGCGGCGGATCTTCTCGAGGAACGCTTCGTCGAAGAACCCGTCGACGCGAATCGAATATCGGAAATATGGATCCGCCTCGACGCCGTGGTAGTCGCAGTCGTTGAACCAATAGACGCGCGAGTCGACGTACTCTTTGTGCTGCTCGTCGTCGTCCCACAGAAAGAGCCGCTTGTCGCCGCGAGGGCAGAACGTCAGAAACTGATCCACGGACGGTTTCTCGACCTCGCCGAGATCGGTGTGCACCGTTCCGTGATCGTTCGCCTCGAGGCCCATCAAGTTGCAGCGACCGATCGTCCGAAACGGCAGCGACCGGACGAACTCGACGAGCTTCGGGAAGTGCCGGTGCGCTTCCGGTTTGAAGTCTTTGCCGATGCCGTGGCTCTTGTCGTCCCAGTTGAGTGTCGGGATCATCTCGTAGAAGACTTTCCACGGGAAGTAGACGCCATATCGGTACTTCAAAAAGAGCATCTGCTTTCGGCTGAGCGGATGATCGCGCTCTTCGCCGAACTCGTACTCGTGTTGCCGATCGAGATCGAACGCGTGCGGCGTGTCCGACAACGAGACGAAGCGCGCGAACTCGTCGCGCGAGAAGTCGGCGATGACCTCGCCGTAGTCGATGTACGGCTCGTCGGCGAGCGACGGCGGGACAATCTCCATCCACTTGTGGCTCCCGCCCGTGTAGTCGACCTTCACCTGCGTGAGCGCCATGCAGATCTCGTCGTCGAGCTCCTCGAAGCGCGACGTGTCGACGTATGGCTCGAGGTCGATGTAGGGACGACCCCAGATCCCTCGGAAGTGCGGCATCGCTCTTCAGTAGAGCAGAAACCATACCGCCCCGAACGCGCGTCGTCTTTGTCATCCTGAGCGAAGCGAAGGACGCGTTGTCCTCGTTGTCCGTTCCCCGCCGCGACGTTTTGCCCCCGCCGGCCGTTTCCGATCGCTACCATCGCGTCGCACATGCTTCGCTTCGGTCGATTCGCGCTCGGCGCCGCGCTCTTCGCGCTCCCCGGGCTGGCGTGGGCGCAGGCCACACCGACGACGGTGAAAGGCGGCGCCTATTCGCAATACGAGCAGGAGACGATCCGCAACGTCACGAAGCAGATCGGCGGAAAGATCGACCGCGCGCCCGAAGGGAAGATCATCGAAAAGATCGAGATCGTCCCGCTCGACGTCATCGAAGATCGCGATCCCGCGCCAGGCTTCCTCAACGTGTTTCACGGGACGACGCGGCAGTACGTCGTCGATCGCGAGATCCTCCAGCGTCCGGGGCAGGCGTACAAACAGACGCTCGTCGACGAGACCGCGCGAAACCTCACGCGACTGCCGCAGCTCTCCGTCGTCATCGTCCTGCCGTACGAAGGGAGCGCGCCGGATCGCGTGCGCCTGGTCGTCATCACGAAAGACGTTTGGAGCCTTCGCCTCAGCACGGACTTCGCCGTGTCGTCGGGCGGGCTCGAGTACTTTCTCATTCAACCGAGCGAGACGAACATCTTCGGATCGCAGCAGACGATCCTTGGCAGGTACACGTACCTCCCCGAGTCGCATTCGTTCGGTTTTGGATATCGCGTCCCGCGACTCGACGGACGCTGGCTCTATTTCTCCGCCGACGGAAACGTCATCGTCAATCGGCGCAGCGGCAACGCGGAAGGATCGTTTGGCGCGGTCTCGATCACCCGGCCGCTCTTTTCGTCGCTGACCGAGTGGGCGTGGAGCACCGGCGTCGCGTGGCGCGACGAGATCCTGCGCCGCTACGTCAATGCGCATGAGACCACGTACTTTCGCGATACGAACGATCCGACGACCGACACGCGCATTCCCTACGAATACCGCGCGCGTCGAATCACGGAGTCGGCGCAGCTGACGCGCTCGTTCGGTTGGGAGCAGAAGAACGATTTGTCGGTGGGCGCGGAGATCAACCGGCGGCTCTACGAGACGGCGAACCTCGCGCCGTTCAATCCGGCGGACGCGGCGCTCTTCCGAGGGCGGATCCCGGTCAGCGACACGCGCGTCGG